>JAFZNE010000103.1 GCA_017553035.1 Lachnospiraceae bacterium | reverse complement strand
GCAACACGCTGTCTCTGTCCACCGGAAAGAGCCTTCGGCTTACGATCGAGCAGGTGCTCGATATCAAGGATCTTGGCTGCCTCATGAACCAGCTTATCGATCTCTGCCTTGGGAGTCTTACGAAGCTTAAGTCCGAATGCCATGTTATCATAAACCGACATATGAGGATACAGAGCGTAGTTCTGGAATACCATCGCGATATCACGATCCTTGGGCTCTACGTCGTTCATAAGCTTGTCACCGATCCAGAGCTCACCCTGGGTGATTTCCTCAAGACCTGCGATCATACGAAGTGTTGTTGACTTTCCGCATCCTGAAGGGCCTACGAAAATGATGAATTCCTTATCCTGGATCTCAAGATTGAAATCCTTAACAGCAACGAAGCCGTTGGGATAAACCTTCTGAATGTTCTTTAACGATAAACTTGCCATTACATGTTCTCCTTTGATAATTTTAAAAATACGGTAGAACGTCTTTTGGGCATTCTATGCCCGCAACTTGACTACATAGCATATGATACAAGAAATAACCCAAAAAAACCATATCATTTATTACCAAAATCTATTTCCCAATTTTGTAAATCTTGCATAACATAACAACTTCGTCAGAAGCCATCTCACAAAATTTCATGATTTCCGAAGACATATATGGTCATATTTCCCGAAGCCGTTACTCCGCAGTCATTGCCGGTTGCCATAAACACCGAATAAAGAACCGCGCTTGTGCCGTTTGAGAACACTTCACCCGTACTCAGGTTGAGCATTCCCTGTTCCCCGCTTATCCGGCCGTTTCCCGAAAATACTATGAACATTCCGCCGTCTGAAAGATTAAGTGTCTGGTTTTTATTCAGCGTCAGCTTCGTAAATCCCGAAACCGATCCGTTACCGGAGCTGACCGGAGATGCTGCATTCCCGGTGTTCTCCAATGCCGCAAGCCGGGATTCCAGATAGCTGAGCGTTACGATCGGGTCCCCTTGTGTTCCCGGTTCTCCGCTTCCGGCGCCGAACGCCATACCTGCGCCGAATATTCCCGCCGCGCAGAGAAGGATTGCAAGAAATGCCGCTATTTTACGAAGCTTACTGTTCATTTAGCCATATCCTTTCATCGATAAACATCACAAAATCGTGACAATATTTCATTTAATCGCTCAAATGACTAAGGAAACGCTGATCAGATCATCGTTTCCTTAATATAAAATCTCATACAGTATCCCGGCCATCGCGCCCGTATCGAGCCAGCAGGATTCATTATTCTCGTAAACGGGAGCATCGGTAAAGCTGATATCACTGTCCTCAAGCGAGTCAAAAAGTTCAACATATCCGTTTCTTGATTCGATACTGCAGTTCGTAACGGCATTTTCGAGAATATCACCGATAAACCCCCGGACGCTTCCTTCAGTCCCGTAATCCTCCTTTACCTGCGATCCGTCAGCCGCAAACCGTATCACCGTTTCGTCATCCCATGACCGGATTGAAAATACCCTGTCAAAATCCCGTTCCGGCAGGGCACAATAATAATCCGTATTCACGCTCAGAAGCTCGCCGATAATCCTGCGTCCCGCATCGAAAGCATGATCATTGCCGTAATATCTGTACAGTTCCGAAAATGTCACTGTCTGCGGAAGCGTCGTATTCTCGGGTGTCAGCGCCGAATAAAGCGATGCACTCATGGTATACATCACATCGGTGTCTATCCGTATAAAATCAAGCTTCGATGAATACGTATTCAAAATTGAGATCAGGATCTGCTCTATCCTGCCCGTTTCAAAGTCAACATCGTAAATGACTTCGATCGGATTGGTCAGCACCACGCCCGCTTTTGACCCGCTTTGTGAAGGACGGTTTTCATTATCCGCGGGAGCCTGCTGCTTAGGCCCGGTACCGGTTTCCGGGTTGCTGCGGATGGCATTTGCAAGCGCAAATCCTCCGAATACCGCCACTGTGACCAGCACCAGGGATAAGATCAGGAATGTAAATCCTTTGCTTTTTTTCTTCATATCCATCCGCCGTCAAATGTAATAACCTGACCTGTCAGATAATTGTTCCCGTTGCATAGCGAAACCGCCAGTTCCGCGACTTCTTCGGGTCTGGCGAATCTCCCTGCGGGGATCTGTTCACACAGCTCATTCCGGTCTTCTCCGCTCAGATGCCTGTTCATGTCGGTATCGATGCATCCGCAGGCAATGGCATTGACCGCGATCCCGGAGGGCGCCAGTTCCTTGGCAAGTGCCCTGGTGTAAGCGTTTACTCCGCCTTTTGAAGCCGAATACGCAACCTCGCAGGATGCTCCCACATTGCCCCATACCGATGAAATATTGAGGATATGTCCGCCACCCAAGCCAAGCATATGCGGTATTACCGCTTTGCAGAGATAATGTACGGAGCTTAAGTTTACCGCTATGATCCTGTTCCATTCCTCATCGGTCATATCCTGGACCAGTCCGATGTGCGAGATCCCGGCATTGTTGATCAGGACACCGATCTTCCCGCCGTCCAGTTCATTTTCGATAATGCCGAATATCCTTCTTACCTCGTCCGGATCACCGACATCGCCTTCCACGAGCGATACGGAACCTGCGATCCCTCCCGCAGCCCTTAATCTGTCGATCTCGGTCTTTACAGAGCTTAGGTTTTCACCGCCCGTAAGCGAATTCAGGAACAGCCGGCTTTCATTTTCTGCCGCTTTTAAAGCTATTGCGCGCCCGATTCCTCGTGACGCGCCTGTAATCAAAATATTATTCATCAGGGTTCGATCTTTGTCTTTCCGCCCATATAAGGCTGGAGAACCTTCGGTATGTTGACACTTCCGTCCTCGTTCAGATTGTTCTCGAGGAATGCGATAAGCATACGGGGCGGTGCAACAACCGTATTATTGAGAGTATGAGCAAAATACTTGCCACCTTCGCCGACAACTCTGATGCGAAGTCTCCTTGCCTGAGCATCACCGAGGTTCGAGCATGAGCCAACCTCAAAATACTTCTTCTGGCGAGGCGACCACGCCTCAACATCACATGATTTAACCTTAAGATCGGCAAGATCTCCCGAGCAGCATTCAAGCGTACGTACGGGGATATCCATTGAGCGGAACAGGTCGACTGTATTCTTCCACAGTTTGTTATACCAAGTCATGCTGTCTTCGGGCTTGCAGATAACGATCATTTCCTGCTTCTCGAACTGATGGATACGGTATACGCCTCTCTCCTCGATACCGTGGGCACCCTTTTCCTTGCGGAAGCAGGGTGAATAGCTCGTAAGTGTATGAGGAAGAGTATCTTCCTGAACTATCGTATCAATATATTTACCGATCATTGAATGCTCGCTGGTTCCGATCAGGTACAGATCCTCGCCCTCGATCTTGTACATCATCGCATCCATTTCAGCGAAGCTCATAACGCCCGTAACAACATCGCTTCTGATCATGAAAGGCGGAACACAGTAGGTGAAGCCCCTGTCGATCATGAAATCACGCGCATATGCGATAACTGCCGAATGAAGTCTTGCGATATCGCCCATCAGATAATAGAATCCGTTGCCCGCAACCCTTCTTGCCGAATCAAGATCTATGCCGTGCAGTTTTTCCATGATATCTGTATGATAAGGGATCTCGAAATCCGGAACCTTCGGCTCCCCAAAGCGCTCAAGCTCAACATTGCAGGAATCATCCTTGCCGATCGGCACGCTCGGATCGATAATATTGGGGATCAGCATCATTCTCTTGGTTACTTCACCCTCAAGTTCGGTCTGCTTGGCTTCAAGCTCTGCAAGTCTGTCACCGAATTCGGCAACCTGCTTCTTGACTTCTTCCGCCTCATCCTTCTTGCCCTGTCCCATCAGAGCTCCGATCTGCTTGCTCAGCGAGTTACGCTTGTTTCGAAGATCATCGGCTTCCTGCTGTGTCGCACGGCGGTCCGCATCGATCGAGATAACCTCATCTACCAGAGGCAGTTTCTGGTCCTGAAACTTATTCCTGATATTCTGTCTTACGATCTCAGGATTCTCACGTAAAAATTTTAAATCGATCATATTTGTTTATATCTCCTTCCGGCTTGCGCCAAATTAGTTGTTAATTAAAATACGTATTTCATGAAATGTGTCAGATTGATCAGGGGCTCCCAGGTCGCATAGTTAACGACACCGTCGGGCTCGAGTCCGTGCTCTTCCTGGAACTGTTTAACCGCCTTGTCAACCTTCTTGCTGAAATTGGAAGTCTCTTTTTCAAGATATCCGAGCCTTACCAGTCTCTGTGTGAGGTTCCTTATTACCAAGGGATCCATGCCTTCGGCTCCGCGGGAAAGGATCGGGAAAGGCTCATCGCTTTCATACTGCAGGAATCCGAGTTCAAAATACTGGAAATGCATCGTATCGGCACAGATATCATAATTGCCGCCCCAGAACCAGCCATAATCCTCAAATATCCTGATGACTTCATCCGGGATGCAGTAAGGATTGTTTTTATTTCTCAGGTCATTGCCTTTTCCCAGGAAATAGTCGTTGTCATAGTCCCCGAGGTTAATGTCGAGGGCAACACCGAATGCGTGGGTCGACATAAGCTTGGAATTGACAAGTCCGACACCGTTAACCTTTCGGAATGAATATCCCGTAAGGTAATTGAAGGGAAACTTGATATCGAGCTGATAAATATCACTGAAAATACATCTGATGCTGTCTGCGAGCTTCTCGTTTATCGTGATCGGCCAGTATGACGAATACTTCTCACCGGAAGCGGTCATTTTCCAGACGGGCACATCCAAAGTAACCATATGCTTTCTCGTCTGTGCATCATTCTTAAAGCCTTCGGGCATTCCGCCGACTTTGTATATCTTCTTATCCTTGCCTGTGATAAACAGGTATCTGTCGTTATCCGAATCGGTCGGTATCGATCGTGCATTTTCAACGACCTTCGCGTTATAATGATCCGGATGGGTCACAAGAAGCGAATCAACGTATTCCTGCGTCTTCTTGTATTCCGCAAGTTTGGCCGCAGCATCATCTGCGGAATTATCCGTCCCGTCCGTATCGTTATCACCTTCGGGATTCTCCGTCTGTCCGTTATCCGTACCGCCGTCGGATGCAAATCCTGTCTGTGTGGTCTCATCGTTCCCGTTATCCGTACCCGGATTACCGGTATCGCCGTCGCCGGCGTTATTGGTGTTATCCGCTACATCGGTGATATCCGTCGTCTTGTCCGGATCGTCGGACTCATTCGGAGCGGTTTCCGTTCCGTCTCCGGGCTCGGAAGCTGTCTTCGTCTCGTCCGGAATAGCGGTATCGGCCGGTAATGTGTTATCTGCCACAGCTTCGGGACTTATTGCGGCCGGGTTGTCCGGTTCGGTATCCGAAGTCTGCGCCCCGGCATCACCGACCGGTATCAGTACATCCGACGTCGCAACGACCGCCGGATCGGTTTCATTTGCCCTGACATCCGCATCCGTATTGTACAGAAATGCCGCTGCCGCAACCACAATAAGTACCAGCGTCATTCGTATGAGCAGATGCGAATAGGGATTCAACTTCCCCATTTTCCTTTTTCCTCCATGTTATGTCATATCAGATATGTATTGATGATCTCAAATAGTTCCTGTTCGTCCACAGGTTTACGTATATAAGCATTCATACCGCTGCTGAGCGCAGCCTCTTCCTCTTCGGGAATAGATGCGGCCGAGAGTGCTATGATCGGTATGATCGAAGCATCCTTGCGGTCGCTTGCACGGATCAGTCCCGTTGCTTCGAGTCCGTCCATCTGTGGCATCTGTATGTCCATAAAGATCATGTCGTAATGAAACTCATCATGCCCGAGATAAGCGTCAACCGCCTCCCTGCCGTTCAGCGCGACATCGGTCTCCAGCCCGCGGTATCCCATAAGCGTCGCAAGTATCTCTCCCATCATCATATTATCTTCCACGATGAGAATATGTCTGCCTATATACATCTCATTGTATTCCTGTTCCGGATTTTCCTCAACCCTTTTTTTATCCGGATCGGAAATTTCACCCTTTATCTTGACCGGGATACTTGCCACAAACTCAGTTCCCTCGCTGTCTGCAAAGAATTCCAGCGTACCGCTCATCACTTCGGTCATATGATGTGTTATTGCCATATTAATGCCGAGATTGCTCACCTGTCCGCCGGCCCCCTCCATATTCGAAAGCGGATCGAACATTTTGGCGGCATTACCTGAGCCGTAACTGCCGTTCTCGTCCTTCACTCTCATGATCAGCACGGACTGTCTGGTCCCGATCTTTTCGGTCTCCAAAGACACCGTGATCGTTGAATCATTGTCCGAAAAACGGTTCGACAAGGTCAGTACATTGATCAGGATACGCGCTAGCTTGACCTCGTCGGCCAGGACCGTGGTCTCCGGATCATAATTAAATTCAAGGATCTGTCCCTTTGCGGCAACCAGCGGATTGATGAATTTCCGGACTCCGGAAACCAGTGATCTCAAAGGCATCCAGTTACGGTTGACAAGATGCTCGTTGCCGGAAACCAGAGAGGTATCGGCTACATTTCCGACCGTCTCGATCAGTGTACGTATCAGGGTTTCCATCCTGCCTATGCAATCTTCGGTCACTTCTATATTTTCGATGTTATGGCGCATAATGGAGATCAGCCCCATAGCGGAGTTCAGAGGTGTACGCATTTCATTGGAAATGCTGTTCATGAACCGGGCCTTGGCTTCGTCGGCATCCTGGATCCTCCTGTTGATCTCTTTGAGCAGATACCCGGTAGTTTCCCCGAGCTTGATCTTGGCTACAACATTGGATGTCAGCTCCGCAACGTCCCTGATCAGTTCGAGGTCGTTTTCATCCCAGATCCTCGGACGTCCCATGTAAAAGCACATCCCGCCCAGGTATTCGCCGTCATGCGACATCGAACACCCGACAAAAGCCTTCGCTCCGATCTTGTTGAAAAAGTCCGCAGTAACAGGATCCAGGTCGATCTTGTCAACATTTTCGATAATAGTGAGCCTCTGGGGTTTGCCGAAAGGATTGAGCGGTTCGGATTCCGGGTACTCCGAATAATCGACCAGCATGCTCCTGTCGGCGATCACTTCCCTCGGATCCCAGCAGCAACGCATTTCCAGCAAAAACGGTATCTCATTGCTGCGAAGCACAAGTCCTCCGTCAAGACCCAGTTCCTTACCGACAGTCTCCACGCATTGCTGTACTCCGCTGCATTCAGCTTTTCTTAGCAATATCAGGCCTATTTCCGAAATAATCTCTTCCTTGCTGCGCTTCATTCTGAAAATCTCCCTGTATTTATACTCTTGTGCTTATCTCATGAATATTCTTATCCGTATCCCTGGCAACGGCTTTTGTAAGATAACCTTTTGCCGCGTAGCTTTCGGCAAGCTTGATCGCAAATGTGAGCGATCTGTGCTGCCCGCCCGTGCAGCCGAATCCCACGACGAGCTGAGCCTTGCCTTCCTTCTCATACAGCGGGATCGCCGTATCAAGATAATCCGTAATACGTTTAAACAATGCCTGCGAGTCCGGCGATGACATTACGTACTCCCTAACAGCTTCATCCTTTCCCGTCAGTCCGCGCAGGGCTTCGACATAAAAAGGATTCGGCAGGCATCTTACATCAAAAACAAGATCAAAATCGGATCCGAGTCCGTATTTATACCCGAATGCCACGAAGCTTATGCTCATCGGCTTCTCTTCCCCCGCAGGGATGGTGTCGAGCAGCTTTTCCCTGAACTGTGAAGAAGACAGCAGCGATGTATCGATAATATAATCCGCTCTGGCCCGTATATCCGAGAGCAGTTCCCTTTCGAGCCCGATCGCGGAGATCAGGTCGAGCGAAGCATTGTACATCATCAGGGGATGCAGGCGCCTTGTCTCTTTATATCGCCTGACCAGTTCCACCTGGTCACATTCAAGGAACAGGATCCTTATATCGGCGACTTTCTTGAGTTCATCAAGCGAATCATTGGCATCCCTTGTGATGTTGGCATCTCTCGTGTCAATGGCTATGCATGCCTTATTGGGAAAATCCTCTATCTGTTCAAGCATCCTGACGATATCCGCAAGAAGCTTGGTAGGAAGATTATCCAGGCAATAATAACCGTTATCTTCAAACACTTTAAGTGCTTTTGACTTACCCGAACCCGACAGTCCGGTGATTATCATGACCTCCATAAAACTCCTCTATAAGCCTGTCCGCTTCGGCGAGCGGATCCTTCTGCATATCTATCCAGTTTATATTTTTAAGTTTTCTGAACCATGTCATCTGCTCCTTGGCCAGATGTCTGATCTCCATGAACAGCTTGTCAAAAAAGCTCCCGTAGTCGGGGAATTCTCCTCTCAGGTACATCAGACAGTATCTGTACTCAAGTCCGAGTTTGTATAAAAATATATCCTCAGCCCCGTTCTTTCTCAGATCGGCCACTTCATCGAGCAGCCCCTGGGCGAGCCTCTTTTCAAGCCGTACGCGGATTCTTTCATACAGGATGTCACGCGGCCAGGTCACTCCAATGATCAGGGTCTCATACCGCGGATCTGAAGGAAGATCGCGCGGAGCGCCGGCAAGCACCTTCTCGGCTGCCCTCTCAAGCCTTCTCTTATTCTTCAGATCAAGTTCCGCTATCCGTGACGGATCCTTCTGTCTTATTATATCAATAAGTTCATCAATTGTCATCGCCTCGACTTTTGCGCGGACCTCAGTGTCGGGTTCGGCGTCGGAAAGCACGTATCCGCAGGCTATCGAACTTACATACAGGCCGGTACCCCCGACAACATATGCCCGCCTGCCCCGAGCAAGGATATCATCGATCGCGTCATAGGCCATCTTCTGATAATCCTTCAGTGAAAAGAAATCATTCGGTTCCGCCACATCGAGCAGATAATGAGGAACACCTTTCATCTCTTCCCGTGTGACCTTCCCCGAACCGAGATCGAGGCCCTTAAAAACCTGTCTTGAATCCGCAGAAACGATCTCGGCGCCCGATGAACAGGCAAGATCGATCCCGAGGCCGGACTTTCCGGAAGCGTTTGTTCCTGTAATAATAACTATTTTTTCCATAACCGATATTAATGTTTTGTTCTCCCGACTATATTTCCCCCGGCCTTACCGCATCTTCCTTCGGCACGGCCTTTCGGAAAACTATCAGGAAACAGATAAAATGCGTGGCAAAAGTCAGGAGCCACGAAAACGTGTAACTTATATATACCGTTTCAACCCTGTGATACTGTTCGATCTGAAATACCGTGGCGATCCACAACAGTCGCGTTCCGCATGCTCCCAGAAGCGAGACGATCATCGGCATTACCGAATATCCGATGCCTCGCAGGATCCCGACCATTACATCCATCAGTCCGCATAAGAAATAAGTGGCATCTATGATGCGCATTCTCGCCATTCCGGCACTGATAACGTCCGGACTGGTCGTATATATCCCAAGCAGGTTCTCTCCGAAGAACAGTTCAAGCTGTCCGAGCATTATTCCGGTAACCGTAACGCATATGATCGCGCACATCATGATACGCCTGATCCTCGTGTATTTACCGGCACCCATGTTCTGGCTGACAAAAGCCAGTGCGGCATGATGAAATGAATTCATCGCCACATATACGAAGCCTTCCAGATTGGAACAGGCCGAACTTCCCGAAACGACCGTTTCTCCGAAACTGTTGATCGAAGACTGTATCACTACGTTGGAAAGAGAGAAGATACATCCCTGCAATCCGGCCGGAATACCTATCCTGACTATGTTCTTCAGTTCTCTTTTATCTATTTTCAGCTCTTTTATCACCAGTTTGATCTGAGAATTACTCCTGATCAGACATTTGATGACAAGTGTGGCCGATATTGTCTGCGAAATGATCGTCGCGAGCGCAACACCCGCCACGTCCATCTTTAATACGATCACGAACAGCAGATTGAGAACGACATTTACTATACCCGCAAGCATCAGGTAATACATGGGCCGCTTGGTATCGCCCACCGCCCTCAGGATCGCGCTGCCGAAATTGTACAGCATGTTGGGGAGCATACCGATGAAGTATATCCTCAGATACAGGGCTGCAAGAGGCAGCACCGGTTCGGGAGTCCCCATGAGCTCGAGTATGCCTTTGGTAAATACCGTTCCGACGATCGTCAGGATGATGCCGCCGTAGATCGCGATCATGATCGACGTATGCACGGTATTATGCAGTTCAGCCTTCTGTTTGGCTCCGTAATGTCTGGCCGTCATAACATTGGTGCCGACCGAGAGCCCTATGAACAGATTGATCAGAAGATTGACCAGCGAACCTGTACATCCTACGGCCGCAAGCGAATTGTCTCCTGCGAATCTGCCGACAACGATCACGTCCGCCGCGTTGAACATCAGCTGAAGGATGCTCGAGAGCATCAGCGGGATCGCAAATTTCAGCAGCTTCGGAAGGATACTTCCTTCGCTCATGTTCATTTCATATTTTCTGTCAGTAGCCATTTTTATTAATTCTTCGAAAATTCCTCAAGTTTGAGTCCCGGATTTCTCTCCTGTACTGTCCGGATGCTCCACTCATGTGCAAACAGGAGCAGCGGATTGTCTTTCAGATCCTTCACCCTCTTGGTATCGGACGTAACATTCAGGTCTTCGAGGGGTTTCGGAGTCGATGTAACCCAGCGAACATATTCATACTGCAGCGGTTCCATCTTGATCTCAACGCCGTATTCGGATTCCAGCCTGAACTTGAGAACATCAAACTGCAGTACGCCGACAACTCCGACTATGATCTCTTCCATTCCCGTGTTGTATTCCTGGAAGATCTGGATCGCACCTTCCTGGGCTATCTGCATGACTCCTTTGATGAACTGTTTGCGTTTCATCGTGTCCATCTGACGGATCTTCGCAAAATGCTCCGGCGCGAACGTCGGTATACCTTCGTACTCAACCTTCATCTCGGGCGCGCATACGGTGTCTCCGATCGAAAATATCCCGGGATCGAATACGCCTATGATATCGCCGGCATAAGCTTCGCTGATACCCTTGCGTTCTTCGGCCATCAGCTGCTGCGGCTGGGAAAGGCGGAGCTTCTTCTTGCCCTGAACATGATATACTTCCCTGTCGGCATCGAATTTGCCCGAGCAGATCCTCATAAATGCGATCCTGTCTCTGTGCGCCTTGTTCATATTGGCCTGTATCTTAAATACAAACGCCGAAAAGCCGCTGCCAAGAGGATCGATCATATCTCCTGCGGCGGTCCTTGCAAGCGGGGGTGGAGTCATTTTGAGGAAGTATTTCAGGAAGTTCTCAACACCGAAGTTGTTGAGAGCGGACCCGAAGAACACGGGGGTCAGGTCACCGGCCTGAACACGTTCAAGATCAAAGGCATCCGTTGCGCCTTCAACGAGCTCGATCTCTTCTTTGAGCTTCTCGTGTGCGGTCTTACCGATGATCTCATCAAGTGAGGGATCGCCTATGACCGCTTCCACGGCCTCGACTTCCTTCATTCCGTTATTGGCCGCAAAGTAGCGGCTGATCTTCCTTGTCTGTCTGTCATAAACACCCTGGAAGCCTTTACCCGAGCCTATCGGCCAGTCCATCGGGCATGTCCTGATCCCCAGTACCGTCTCGATCTCGTCGAGAAGTTCATAGGTATCCCTTGCCTCGCGGTCCATCTTGTTGATAAATGTAAATATCGGTATATGGCGCATTACACAGACTTTGAACAGTTTGATGGTCTGCGCCTCAACACCTTTCGAACCGTCGATCACCATGACCGCCGAATCCGCGGCCATAAGCGTTCTGTAGGTATCCTCCGAGAAGTCCTGGTGTCCGGGTGTATCCAGGATATTGATGCAATATCCCCCGTAATTGAACTGCATTACGGAACTCGTGACCGAAATACCTCTTTCCTTCTCTATTTCCATCCAGTCTGACACCGCATGTCTCGCGGTCTTTTTCGCCTTGACCGATCCTGCCAGATTGATCGCGCCGCCGTACAGCAGCAGCTTCTCCGTCAGTGTGGTCTTACCCGCATCCGGGTGGGAAATGATCGCAAATGTGCGGCGTCTCTTTATTTCTTCTGCTATCTCATTCATAAAAAAACTGATCCTCTCACAGCCTTGTATTCTTCAGCATATCGATAAATTCGGCATTACTGCGTGTTCTCGCGAACATTCCGATGATCTTCTCTATAACTTCATCCGATTTGGACGAGTTAAATGCCCTTCGTAAAATATTGTTGGCTTCGATCTCGTCTCTGTTGAGCAGCAGGTCCTCGCGCCTGGTACTCGATCTCGGAAGATCGATCGCCGGGAAGATACGTCTTTCGGAAAGATTACGGTCGAGAACAAGCTCCATATTACCGGTTCCCTTGAACTCCTCGAATACTACGTCGTCCATCCTGCTGCCCGTCTCTACGAGCGCAGTAGCAAGGATCGTGAGCGATCCTCCTTCTCTCATACAGCGGGCCGCTCCGAAGAACTTCTTGGGCATATGCAGTGCCGCGGGATCAAGACCACCCGAAAGTGTACGTCCGCTGGGCTGGCAGGTAAGGTTGTATGCTCTCGCTAGTCTTGTGATACTGTCAAGCAGGACAACAACGTCACGTCCGTGCTCTACAAGTCTCTTGGCGCGTTCGATCGCCATTTCCGAAACACGTTTGTGATTCTCGGGAAGCTCATCGAATGTCGAATAGATAACCTCCACATTCGAACCCTGAATGGACTCTTTCATGTCCGTAACTTCCTCGGGACGTTCATCGATAAGCAGTATGATGATGTGCAGGTCAGGATAATTGATCTGCATGGCCTTGGCTATCTGCTTAAGGAGCGTGGTCTTTCCTGCTTTAGGCTGGGATACGATCATACCACGCTGTCCCTTGCCTATAGGCGAAAGAAGATCCACGATCCTCAATGCGGGTATGCAGCCCCGTGTCTCGAGACGTATCCTTGAATGAGGAAATACTGGAGTCAGTTCCTCAAATCTCTTACGTTTGATCGCTTCATTCGGATGTATGCCGTTGATCGTCTTGATGTATAATAACGCACAGAACTTTTCGGTTGCAAGCCTTACTTTGGTATTACCCGAAATGATATCTCCGGTCTTGAGATTAAATTTGCGGATCTGGGCGGGAGAAACATAAACATCGTTCTCACCCGGCAGGAAATTGTCACATCTGATAAATCCGAAGCCTTCGGGCATAACCTCAAGAATTCCCATCTTGGTATCGCCGCTGTCAAGACGTTCAACCTCAGGTGACAGCTTGGGATCGAGCGCTTCACGTTCCTCGGTCGTTATCTTGGTAGTGGAAACGATCTTGCCCTCGGTCGCATTATTGAAATGCTGCTGTACGGGACGATCCGGGCCCTGATTGCGGGCCTGCTGCATAGGTGCGCTTCCCGCGGGACCCTGATTCTGCTGATACCCGGGGCGGTTATTCTGAGCGGTCTGGGTATTCTGTGCAGGTCTTTCCTGCGCAGCCGGACGGCTGTTCTCCGGTGTCTGTACAGGTCTCTCCTGTGCGGACGGACGGTTGCTCTCCGGCGTCTGTGCAGGTCTCTCCTGTGCAGGTCTGCGGTCTGTCCGGGATTCCGCGGAAGCTTTATTGTCTGCTGCCTCGGCAGGCGCATTCTTCACCTTGCGCTCCACAGCTTCGGTCCCTGCGTTCTTCGCTTTACGGTCTGCGGCTTCGGTAGCGGCATCCTTCAATTTCCGGCCTGCCGTTTCGGCATCCGTATCCTTGGTTTTCCTTCCGGCTGCGTCGGATCCTGCACTTTTAGATTTACGGTCTGCCGTCCCGCTTGCGGCACCCTTGGCCTTCGGCTCTGCCGGTTCGGTCTCCTTCTTTGCTTTTGTACGCTTTGCTCCTGTTTTGGAAGCTTCTTCTTTATTCTTGGAATCTTCACCGACTGCCAGCTTCTCAAGTTTCTGAGCCGCTTTTTCCACGGATTTGGATTCTTTCTTCAAAAGTTCGATCAATTCGTTTTTTCTCAATGACGAAACGCTCTTTATTCCATTGTTCTTAGCTTCTTCGCGTAACTCGGCCAATGACATTTTATCATAATCCATACAATATTCCTCCTTGCTTATTTATTTTAAAAACATCGGATTTCTTACGATACAAACGATATAAAACAGAAAATAATGATGTGTCTCCGAGAACAACTGATGTTGTACATACATAGTATCATTAAAAACCGAATTTTACAAGTCTTATTATTTATTGCGTTTTATCGGTTTTTGATGTATGATTGTCCTTACTGACCGAAATCCGGATCAGAAAAATTCGGCAGGGAAGCGATGATCCGATCAGCGCTTCATCGGAAATGAATTATCATCAGGTTAATAAATGAGGTGAACAGACATGCTTCGTGAAACGGTGCTTTTATACAGACTTACGATATTGTATATGTTACACAGGGTTAATTATCCCATTTCCTACAATTCGCTCAGTTCTTTCCTGCTCGAGGGAGATTTTACGGACTATTTCAACCTTCAGCAGCTGTTGGGAGAACTTCTTGATGACGGTTATATATCAAAAGAGGAGTTCCACGGAAAGACCCTGTTCTCGATCACAGAATCGGGTGAAGCATCATTCGATCTTCTTTCCCGCGAACTGTCGCCTTCGATCAAGGCAGATGTCGACAGATTCATCAAAGAGAACAATATGGAACTTCGTGATGATATTTCGGTACGTTCGAAATATTACAGTAACGACATAGACAACTATACGGTCAATCTGTTCATAGAAGAGGCCGGAGAAAAGATCATGGAGCTGAATATCAAAGCATCATCAACTACGGAAGCCGAAAAATACTGCACCAAATGGATGCAATCCGGCTCCCGTCTGTATCCGATGATCTTAAATGAATTGATGAATTGATTTCCTGCGAATGCAAACCGGATATCTCTTATTCGGTTTGTTCCGCTTGTTTTCCCGTAGTGATCTTCTTGATCCATTTCCCGCTTCTCAGACGCAGGAAAGCCCATATCATCTTTACGATCTGGTCGGATTTAAGGCATATATAGATCACAAACGGAGACCATTTAAACACAAAACCCGCAACTATTCCGAGCGGGATCGCAAGAACCCACAGGAAAATATTATCGGTGATCATCAGCATTTTCGTATCACCGCCGCCGCGCAGCACGCCTTTGGTCATGATGCTGTTAGTCCCCTGGAATATGATTATCAGACTGATCGCCGCCATCAGCTGGCGCGCGATCTCTACCGTTTCTTCGCTGACATTGTCATAATAGGCAATGATCGGTTCGCTCGTAAGCATTATAAATATCGCAGAAACCGTTCCCAAAGCCAGTCCGAGTCCGAAGAACAGGTATCCCTGTTTCATTGTCTTTTCGCGGTCGCCTTCTCCGAGCGTCATGCCGGTCACGATCGCTCCTGCCTGGCATACACCCTGGATAAATACCGTACTGAGCATCTGGGTTACGCTCGTGATCGCATTTGCAGCCGAGAAACCGAGATGTCCGATCACCATTGCCACCGAGTTATTACCGATCGCCAGGATCCCGTCACTGATAAGCACCGGAATGCTTATGCGCAGATACTCTCCTATCAGGCTGCGCGTCTCCATGAACATGTCTTTGATCCTGAATCCGATATTCTTATCCTTGAAAAGAAGATATCCGCAGATCATTGCCGCTTCAAATACACGGGCGATCAGCGTACCTATCGCGGCACCGGCGACCTCCATTTTCGGAGCTCCCAGTTCACCGTAAATAAAAGCGTAATTTGCACCGAGATTTACAAAAAAGGCTCCAATCGATACAAGCAGCGGAAATCTTACCTGTCCTACGCTTCTCAGCACGATCGTACATACGAGCGATGCTCCGAGGAAGAAGTATGTTATGATCGAATAATTGAAATATATAGTGCCCTGTCTGATGATCTCCTCTTCTTCAGTGTACATTTTCATCAATGTACCGGGCATGATCAGGGTAGCAAGCGCAAACAATGTAGCGAGAACAAGCGTGATCCTCAGCATCATCGCAACAGTCTGCTTCAACGCTCTTTCCGCCGCTTCTGTCTGTTTATCAGCTTCCGGGTCATTGTAAACTTCAATGCCGTCTTCCGAATATATCTTTGCGGAAGCGGCACGTTTCATTCCCCAATATCTCGAAACAAGCACGGATGCTCCCATTCCGAGGCCCATGCAGAAAATGTGGTAGATATTGATAAAGGAATTGGCCTGGGAAGTAGCTGAAAGGGCATCATCTCCGAGGCTGCCGACCATGATGGTATCCAGCATGTTTACGCCCACGGTGATGAGGCTCTGCAGCGCTATCGGAAGCGCCAGTATAAGCACCTGTCTGTAAAAATTCCTGTCTTTTGAAAATAGTTTCATATCGATCCTTTACTGTAGTATTTTCCCGATCTCTTCCCAGATCTCGTCCCGTCCTGATCTGTTCAATGCCGAATACGGCAGGATAACGGTATCCGGCGGACACCCCAGGGTCTTTAATATCATCGATGTTTGTTTTTTGATCTGTCCGCGTGGGATCTTATCGGATTTTGTGGCTATTATCACCGGTTTGAACCCGTTTGCGGCAATCCATTCATACATCTGTTTGTCATTGGCACCGGGTTCGTGACGGATATCTATGAGAAGGAATACTGCCTTCAATGAGGGCGATTTTTTCAGGTATTTCTCGATCATCGCGCCCCATTTTTCTCTGGTGGTCTGTGAGACCTTGGCATATCCGTATCCGGGAAGGTCCACAAAATACAGTTCTTTATTAACAAGATAATAATTGATCGTCTGTGTTTTGCCCGGCGTCGCTGATGTACGAGCAAGTGCCTTGCGGTTCAGCAGACCGTTGAGGAGCGAAGACTTGCCGACGTTCGATTTGCCCGAAAATGCTATCTCCGGAAGTTCATTACGCGGCAGAGTGCTGGTTATTCCGCAGACGATATCCAATTCCGCTGATTTTATTACCATACTCACAGTCTCCTTCCTTACAAAGTAAAGCTGCGCAGCTACAAGGCTGCGCAGCCGCAAATTCAAAAACTATCACGCCGTCGCATCAGGTCTGGACTTGCTGCGTGGCGTCTTGGCGATCGCCCTCGATGTCTTGAGATTCCGGTTGTTCTCACCATAGATCAGTTCGGGCTGACCCTCACCGAGGGCAGCTTCCTTGGTAATGATACATTTCTCTACGGCTGCATTGGAAGGAATATCAAACATGACATCCATCATGATCTTCTCACATATCGAGCGCAGGCCTCTGGCACCGGTCTTGCGTTCATATGATCTGTGCGCGATGACTTCGATCGCTTCATCGGTAAATTCAAGCTCGACGCCGTCGATCTCGAACAGTTTCTTGTACTGCTTGGTAAGCGCGTTCCTCGGCTTGACGAGGATATCCGCGAGCGCTTTTTCACTCAGGGAATCAAGTGCGGTCGTAATAGGTGTTCTTCCGATGAACTCGGGGATCAGACCAAACTTGATCAGATCTTCGGGTTCAACCTGTTTGAACAGCTCTCCGATATCCTTCTTGGAATCGTCACCCAACTCGGCATTGAAGCCCATGGATTTCTTACCGATCCTCGAAGCGATGATCTTATCGAGTCCGTCAAATGCTCCGCCGCAGATAAACAGTATATTGGTTGTATCGATCTGGATAAATTCCTGATGGGGATGCTTACGTCCGCCCTGCGGAGGAACCGAAGCAACCGTTCCTTCGAGGATCTTGAGCAGTGCCTGCTGAACACCCTCACCGGAAACATCTCTCGTTATCGAAACATTTTCGGCTTTTGTGGCTATCTTGTCGATCTCATCGATATATACGATACCATATTGTGCACGCTCAACATCGTAGTCCGATGCCTGGATCAGCTTAAGAAGTATATTTTCGACATCTTCACCGACATAACCTGCCTCGGTAAGTGTCGTCGCATCTGCAATGGCAAACGGTACACCCAGCATCTTGGCCAGAGTCTGGGCAAGATATGTCTTACCCGAACCGGTAGGTCCGAGCATCAGGATATTGCTCTTCTGAAGTTCCACATCCATATTTACATCCGTCATGATACGTTTGTAATGGTTGTAGACCGCTACAGAAAGGATCTTCTTCGCCTCATCCTGTCCGATGACATACTGGTCCAGGAACTCCTTGATCTCTGCAGGACGCATGAGATTGATCTCTTTACTGCTCTCCTGCGGCTCATCCTGGAATTCCTCTTCGAAAATGTCCATGCACAGCTCAACGCATTCATTACAGATAAATACGTCATTGGGCCCCGCAAACATCTTAAGGACCTGTCCCTGCAGTTTTCCGCAGAATGAACATCTCAGTCCGTTGGAATTATTGTTTCTGTTCGCCATTTTTTAACCTCCATGCCGGGAGCACCGCGACCGGCTGATGGTTGCATCGGTGGCGCTCTCGACACCGATGCGCGCAGTTTGAAAGTGCAATGCACTTTCAAACTTTAAACCTCATGCACGCTTCTCGATGATCTTGTCGATAAGTCCGTACTCAAGTGCTTCCTGGGCACTCATATAATAATCTCTGTCTGTATCCTTTTCAACCTGCTCGAGGGGTTTACCGGTATTGGCGGCAAGCATCTCGTTCAGCTTCTTCTTGGTCTTCAAAATATTCTCGGCAACGATCTGGATCTCGGTAGCCTGACCTCTTGCTCCGCCCGAAGGCTGATGGATCATGATCTCGGAATTGGGAAGAGCCATACGTTTGCCCTTCGCTCCGCCGGCAAGCAGGAAAGCACCCATGCTGGCCGCAAGACCGATACAGATCGTCGAAACGTCACATTTGATGTACTGCATCGTATCGTAAATAGCAAGACCTGCGGAAACCGATCCGCCGGGGCTGTCGATATAGAAATTGATGTCCTTGTTGGGATCTTCCGATTCCAGGAACAGCAGCTGCGCAACAACCAGGCTCGAAGTAACATCATTGACCTCTTCCGAAAGGAAGATGATCCTGTCCTTCAGCAGTCTCGAATAAATATCGTATGAACGCTCGCCGCGGCTCGTCTGCTCTATTACATAAGGTACTAAACTCATACATTACCTCCGTGTCGTCTGTAAACTCAATATCAAACCTCAACCGCAGCGTCGGCTACAAATGTAGCAGCCTTCTCTACCGCGAGATCCATACGTATTGTTTCTTTTTCCTTCTCGCCGATAAGTTCTTTTACCTTATCGACTTCCATGTTGTATCTTGAAGCCATATCCTGGAACTCTTTCTCGAGATCTTCGTCGGAAACTTCAAGGTTCTCGGCCTTGACAACAGCCTCAAGTACGAGTCTGGTCTTGATCTGGGTGATCGCTGCAGGTTCAAGATCATCAAGGAACTGCTGTGCGGTCATGCCTGTAAACTTCATATACTGTTCAAGAGACATGCCCTGATACTGAAGTCTCTGAGCAAAATTCTCGGCCATGCGCTCCTTCTGAAGATCGATCATGCCTTTGGGAAGTTCTATCTTCGAGCTCTCTATGATCTTGCTGATAACAGCGTCTTCCTTGGCTGCCCTTACCTCTTTGCTCTTCTTCTCTTCGAGGTTCTTCCTGATATCTGCCTTGTACTCCTCAAGAGTATCAAAATCGGAAACCTCCGAAGCAAAGTCATCATCGGCCTCGGGAAGTTCCTTCATCTTGATCCCGTTAACCTTGACTCTGAATACTGCGGGCTTGCCGGCCAGGCTCTCCTCATGATACTTGTCGGGGAAACTTACATTGACATCGAATTCGTCGCCGATATTCTTGCCGATGATCTGATCCTCAAATGTATCGATAAATGAATGTGAACCGATCGTAAGATCATGTCCCTGAGCTGTTCCGCCCTCGAACAATACGCCGTCCATAGATCCCGAGTAGTCGATATTTACGATATCCTTATCCTGAACGGGACGGTCATCAACCGTAACCATTCTCGAATTCTGCTCTCTTGCCCTGTCGATCTCGGCGGTGACCTCTTCATCGCTTACTTCAACTTCGACCTTATCAACTTCTACGCCCTTGTACTGTCCAAGCTCTATTTCGGGCTTAACAGCTACAGTTGCGGTAAAAATGAAGTTCTTGCCTTTTTCTATCTGTTCAACGTCTATCTCAGGTCTCGAAACGATCTCAAGTCCGCTCTCTTCGGCAGCCTTCGGATATTCCTCGTCGATCAGCTCGTTGGCTGCATCCTCAAAGAATACTCCCGGGCCGTAGTTCTTCTCGATAAGGCCTCTCGGAGCCTTGCCGGGACGGAATCCGGGCAGATTGATCTTCCCCCTGTTCTTTAAATAAGATCTTTCACATGCCTTCTCAAATTCATCAGCACCTACTTCTATAGTCAGCTTGACCGTGCTATTTCCTAAATCTTCTGTCTTAAAGCTCATAAAACTCCTCCTGATATATTTCAAAATCCTAAACAGTATATCACAACCGTCTGCCTTTTTCAAATACTATTTTTCTGACACCCGGTCGGCTTTCTTACGGCTCCGTATTATCGGCGGGAGCATCATCTCCGGCCTGTGCGTCGGCCTCGGCCTGTTCGCGTGCTTTTATCTTTTCTTCGAGCTTCTCCTCCCATACGGTCTTCTCCGGCCATGTCGAACAATCGAAGCCTTTTCTGATCGCTTCAAAGAAGAATTTCAGCTTATTCTGGAGATTCGGTACGGCCAGATAATCACTGTACTCCTCATCATCATTGTACATCAGGTATTCGAACAGCCTTGCCCTGTCCTCGGTAGGATATGTCTGGCTGTAGGAATCGATGAAATAAGTATTTTCATTGGTTCCGGTCGAATCGTAAATGTATTTCCAGATCGTTCTTCCGCTGACATAGCTGTATTTGTAGGTATAATCATCAGGATTGTATTTCAGCCAGTCCTCTTCAAAATCGGCATAACCTCCGAGGCTGCCGCCCGAATTGATCCTGCCGTCGATCCAGTGCGAGATCTCATGTACGATGGTGCGCTTCAGGCAGTACGACCAGTTAAGGTCAAGCGCAAGAGCACGCTCATATCCGAATACACAGGCAAGCGCGATCGCATCTTCGATCGTATTGCTTTCTCCAGCTCTCTTCGTAAATCCGCCGCACAGGTAGATTGAAAGTGTCTTGATCCCGGCGTATTTGAACTGTTCGAAGAAGCCTTCGGGATATATCGAAAGAACTTCATCGATCACTTCCATCTGCTGGAGAACGTTGTCGTAATCCTTGTAGATCGTCAGGTCATAATCGAAATCGTTTGCGAATACTTCGGTTCCGATGTAGAAATAAAATCCGTATTTCTCTTCAAGTTCCCGGCGTTTCTGCTCAACGGCTTCGGGAATATCCGTAAATTTCCTGAATGACTGGGGGAACTCTCTGACGGTATCCGTCGAATAATCCCATGCAGTCAGGTTCACATTGTAATCTTCATCGCAGATATCGGTGTAATACAAACCCTCATTGGGATCGAAGGTATAATACAGCGATTTGTTACTTGCAATATCAACCACATAATTCGAGATCTTATTGCCCGCGATCATCGAATATGCGGTGTATTCATACAGACCGCCCAGAACACCTCTGTAATAAACATTTGTAATAAGGATATTACGCTCCCAGTCGATCAGGGCAGACCCGACTTCCGATGTATTCTCGATATTCAGCTTGCATACCGGTTCAACCGAAGGCGGAAGCTCTTCTCCGGTCTCCGGATCGGTCCCCGGCTCTCCCGGGAGATAATTCTCCTCGGTGCATTCGTAGATTTCGATCGTGTACCCGTCTCCGCTATTCAGCCTTACCGCTTTCTTTTTATCGGGAGAATAAATATACTTGGTCCAGCTGTCAGTCCTGCCCAGGTATTCCCCCGTAACGGTATCAAAATAGAGGTTGTAATAATTATAATTGTTGTAGCTGACCTTCTCATAAGCCTGGACGATCCCAAAACTGCTTCCGAAATTGTCCGGGAAATACGAAGCAGTCAGGCCATCCAGAAAGTCCGTTTCCTTAACCTCGCCTGTAGCAAAATCATAGCAGAACAACGCGTTTTCCTTTATATACCACAACTCGCTTCCGTCTGAAGCTATTTCATAATCGCCGTTCAGATACATATCTTCTAAAGTATATGTATTCAGCAGGTTCAGCATATTGTCATAAATGCGGACTTCCTCTTTATTGTACTGCGTAAGGGCAAATGTTCCGTTGTTTATCGGTGTGATCACGGATGCATAGAAGTTCCAGCCTTTAAGAGTGATTTCCTTGGTGTCCCAGGTAGCCGGATCGACCGAGTAAAGGTACAAGGTACAGTTCTCATAATAATCGGAATCATACCCATCATCACCGTACCAGTCATCGTCGTAATAGTCATCGTCGTCATAGAGATCATCATCTTCGCCGTCATCCACATCGGCATGGACATCACCGGTGTCGGCTGTCGGAATTACACCCTGTCTGCTGTCGGAAGCTCCGGGTGTTGTGGCCGCTGAAGCGTGCACTACGCGTGTAGAGCCGCCGTATACATATTCATTCTCATACTCTTCCCGCGGAATATTGGAAAAAATGATCCTGCCTCCGACATAATACATATCCGACAATCCCATGTCGGTAAATGCGGCCTTTTTCGAATAAACACCGTCATCATCGGTCTTGTCGAAAACATCCTGAACCCTCGGAACCGGTGTAGGTGTGGGGCTCGGTGTAGGTGTCGGTGTAGCTGTCGGTGCCGGAGTCGCCGTCGGCTTGGGTGTTGCGGTCACGGCATCCGTCGGATTGTCCGCTCCGCCGGGTGTGACCGGTCCGTCCACATCCCTGTTGCAGCCTGCCATGATCACTACCGCAAGCAGGATGAAAATGCCCAAAATTATATTTTTTCGTAAATTGATGATACTTTCCACTGTCAATTATCCTCCGAAATAGCAGTTGCCTCATTTCTCTTCTTTACCAATATACGCTTTCAAGGAAAAAATTGCAAGGATTCTGCATTTTTCATTGAAAAAATAATCTCGAAGAATTATACTTTTTAACGTTGGTGAAAATATTGATGTCCCGGCTTCAAAATATCCGGGAAAAGCGAAAGGATCATTTTATGGGAAAGTATTTCGGAACTGACGGCTTCAGAGGCGAAGCCAATGTAAAACTCACGGTAGAACATGCATACAAGGTCGGTCTGTACGTAGGCTGGTACTACGGAGTACATGCCGGAAAGAAAGCCAAAGTCGTGATCGGCAAAGACACCCGGCGCTCCAGCTATATGTTCGAATATTCTCTGGTCGCGGGACTTACCGCAGCAGGCGCGGACGCTTATCTGCTCCATGTAACTCCGACCCCGAGCGTTTCATATCTTGTAAGAAGTGATGATTTTGATTGCGGCATTATGATCTCCGCAAGCCACAATCCCTTCTACGACAACGGCATCAAGCTCATCAGCGCCGACGGCAACAAGATGGATGCCGGTGTAGAGCAGCTGATAGAAAATTACATAGACGGACTCGGTCCCGATATTCCTTTCGCAACAGGCGAAAACATCGGAAGGACCGTTGATTACGCAAGCGGACGTAACCGTTACATCGGACATCTCATCGCGCTTGCCACAAGAAGTTTCAAAGACATGCGTGTCGGACTCGACCTTGCCAACGGTTCGGCCACTACTGTAGCCAAGGGTGTATTTGATGCCCTCGGTGCCAAGACCTACGTTATGTCCAATGAGCCTAACGGCACCAATATCAATACCGGCTGCGGTTCCACACATATCGAAGGACTGCAGAAGTTTGTTGTCGATAATAATCTTGATGTGGGATTTGCTTATGACGGCGATGCCGACAGATGCCTTGCGGTTGATGAAAAAGGCACTGTTATCGACGGCGACCAGATCATGTATGTATGTGCTTCATACATGAAAGACCGTGGAGAATTGAACGGTAATACCGTAGTTACGACCGTAATGTCCAACTTCGGTCTATACAAGGCTCTTGACAAGCTCGGTGTGAGCTACGAAAAGACCAAGGTCGGCGACAAGTATGTCAGCGAATGTATGGCAGCGAACGATTTCTCCATCGGCGGTGAGAATTCGGGCCACATCATTTTCAGAAAGCATATGGTTACCGGAGACGGCGTTCTGACCTCTCTCAAGATCATGGAAGTAATGCTTGAGAAGAAGATGAAACTCTCCGATCTCGCAAGTCCCATGCGCATCTATCCTCAGGTCCTGAAGAACATACGCGTTACCGATAAAGCAACGACTCTTGCCGATGAAGATGTTCAGAAAGCGATCGCGGAGTCCTCTGTAAGACTCGGCAACGGCGGCCGCAATCTGGTACGCGAATCCGGAACGGAACCGGTCATCCGTGTTATGGCCGAGGCCGGCACTCTTGAAGAATGCGAGCGCGAAGTAGATTCGATTATAAATGTAATGAAAGCAAAAGGATATGTGACAGAGTAAAGCCTGAAGCAGCTCTTAAAAGCCTGAATCCCGGGCAGATTATATCGAATCGAAAGTATTACCGATTCGATATAATCCGCCCGGGATTCTCTTGCTTCCCTGACAGAGCGCTATCACTCCTCAAGTGTTTCCCTAAGAGCGCACTATAACCCTTCAAATGTTTCCTTAAGAGTGCGCTATCATTCTTCAAAGTTTCTGTAGTTATCTGCACAGACTTGCCTCAACCTTAGCGACGGTTTCAGCTCCCACAAGTGCCCTCGCGATCGCAAGTCCGAAATCGATCGCGGTTCCCATGGAACGGCCGGTGATCACAGTGCCTGTGACCTTCACAGGTTCATTGACATAGATCGCATCGGCAAGTTTCGTTTCAAATCCGGGATAACAGGTAACTTCAAGACCGTCAATTATACCGCAGGCCGCAAGAACCGTAGGTGCCGCACAGATCGCGCATACATGTTTTCCTGCGTCATAATATGCCTTGACCATTCCGGCTACCGCTCCACATTTGCCAAGATTCTCGGTTCCGGCCTTGCCTCCGGGCAGGATCACAGCATCAGCATCGCCGAAGGCATTTGCATCATATGCATCTTCAGAAGCAAAAGTCCTGTTTGCGACTACCGGGATCTTGTGCGATCCCGTAACAGCCATCTCAAAGGGTTTGATCCCTACCGTTACGACCTCAACCCCGGCTCTTATCAGGACGTCCGCAGTTGCGATAGCTTCCGTTTCTTCAAACCCATCTGCCAGTAAAAGATAAACCTTGCTCATAGTCTCTCCTATCATTAACGTTTCCTCAACATCGCGGTGAATACTCAGATTGAATCTTCGTTCTGAAATGATGTTTTAGTCCTCGTCAGCTAAATTAAGATCCGCAGTCTGTTCCATAACCATTTTGGTTATAACATAACCGTATGATGAAGCTTTATTTTTCTCAACGGTATATGTTATGCGATAATTAGAGGCTTTGTGATTATTTTGCTCATTTATACCCCAATATCCGAAGAATACGTCCCTTGTGACCGTAAACCCTTTGCCGCTCTTCTTGATCGTCTGTTTGATGGTCTCGAAATCGGTCTCGGTCTCTCCGTCCCAGATATAGAACTCGGGCTTTCCGTCGGCATTACGGTACACGTCAATGAAATAGCGGACTTTATCCCAGCTGCCTTTTGGCAGCTTCTTATAGGAAATCGCCTTGCCAAACATCTTCTTGGACATTTTCTTGATCAGAGAGGTTGAAACGCTGTAAATATACTCCCATCCATATTCTCCGACTTCGCCGATATATGTTTCATCATTGAGCGGAGCCGTAAAAGCTGCTGCCCTGGCCATCTCGGCATCAGTAAGAACAATCTCGTATTTCTCACCCACCGCGCTCAGCTTTGTCTCAAACAGCAGAGCATATTCATATGTGCTCATATTTGCTACAAGTTTCTTGACCTTCGATTTGGCAGATGCAGCCTCAACCGACTGCGGTGCCAGGATACTCAATACAACCGCCAGAATTGCCAATGCCGATAATAGTCTTCTTTTCATGATATACCTCCCCTTTTTCTTTTACTATACCACCAAAAAGCTTTAATTTCAATTTCCGAATTACTACTTTGAAAATATAGTATATTTCTTAATTATAAATGTTGACACTATTATTGTTATGCTGTAAACTTCCCTTTACAGAATCAGAATTATTGTTTCCTATTCAATTCTTTTTTCTTTAGTTTTCTTAATTCATATCGACGATTAAAACCCTTTGGTTTTCTGGTCATCTACCTCATTAACAAATAGCTTTTTTATCACATATTTATCGTTTTTACCGAAACTCTTTTTGCACATCTATCGATCATCACATCTATACATTCTATTCCGGAGCAGAACACTTTCTGCGCACTCGATTCAACACAAAGCATTACCACAACTCCAGGAGGATATTTATGACAGAAGAATTATATAAAGCCGGCGACGAGTCTGCCCGCGATGCTGACTCTGCAAGTAAGGATACGCCTCATCACACACTTTTCGACGATGTTTTCAAAACTATCTGTGTCTATATGCAGCCGCTACTGGTTCCACTCGTCAATGAGATGTTCGGCACGAACTACAAGATGTATTCAGCAGAAGAAATGGAGCGTTATGCCAACGAACATATGAAACTTGTTTTTTCTGAGGATGACAAACCCAAAGTTTCCAAAGTTATCAGTGATTTCTACATGAAACTGGACGGAACACTGTATCATATAGAGTGCCAGTCTACCGAAGACGGCGACATTCTTATACGCATTCTAGATTACAACATGAGGATTGCATTTGAAAATGTAGAAAAAGATGGACAAAGCGGCAATCTGAGAGTTCAACTGCCTCATTCCGCTCTTCTCATGCTCCGCAAGTCTTCGGAAGACGAACCAAAAATATCATACAACACCATTACTTACGTTTACCAGGATCGGGAGTTTGTCATATTCGTTCCGGTCCTTCATGTTCAGGCTTATTCGATGGAGGAAGTCTTTGATAAAGAATTGTATTCCTTGATACCTTTTTTCTCAATAAGATACGAACAGGAAATAGCGAGGATTTCTAAAAATCCGCTTGAAAACCGCGAAGATTATGATAAGATATACTCAGAATTGATGCGATTTACGGATCTCGTATACAGGGCATGTGCCAGTGGGAAACTATCCGAACACTTTTCCCGCGAGCTTGCAGTACTTTACAGAAAAATAGTCAACACAATCAGTAACAGGCTGGACGATCAGATGAAGGAAAGGCTGGTGAACACTATGGATGGACAGGTTTTGGAATTACAATGTCAGAAATGGTACAGAGAAGCGCGCCAGGCAGAAAAGGTCAATACCGAACGTGAGAAGAAGCGGGCTGACGAAGCAGAAGCCAAACTCCGCGAAGCTACCGCATATATTAAAGAACTAGAAGCCAAGCTATCCCAAAAGTCATAATACCACTATTAATAACAAAACGACCGTGTACCAATTTCCGGTACACGGTCGCTTTTTGTTAATTCATTATTCGATCATTTGATCCTGACATACATAACAGGACGTACACCTGTATTACCGTCAAATACAGAAATATCGCATAATTAACCGCATCAGTACAACCAGTAAACATCATTTCCGAGCTGCAGCATCAGCCAGGGATGAGAGCCCTCGACATCCATGTCACGGTATACGGAAACATAAGCGTTCATGCCGCCGTATCTGCCGCCGTCTTCATTTTCATTCAGCTGTAATACTGCTGAATAAACCGAATCATAATACCATGTTCCCTGATAATATTCCTCGCCTATAGACAGATAGAATTCGGGTTTTCCATCAACATCGTCATCATCGGGGAATCTGAAGCCGCATGATATGTACACGGGAGCATCTGCAGCTACATCATAGCTGGGCAGATATGTAGTCCTGCCTGTCGCGGACTGGACCTTCATGTATCCGGTCCAGGAGCTGTAATAATCATACTGAGGCTTTGCGGCGATATATTCGTCATCGTACGCTTCTTCCATACTGTCGAAATCAAATGTTGAAGGATCGAAAGGCTGTCCGTACCAATAAGGCGCTGTATCGCCATAATCTTCATAATCGGGGTATTCACCCACCATTTCTCCCTCAATGCAGTCGATATGCTCAACATCGTCTCTGAACATCAGCGCGGTGGTTTCCCAGTCGCCGAGCGTACATCTTTCAAATCTGAGCTTCGAATATGCGGTTGCGGAATAGCTGAGACCCGCTGTATCAACGAGTTCACAGTCGATAAATTCAAAAAGTCCCATTCCCCAGTCATAATCGATAGCGCCGTAGGAACAATCATGGATCTTACTGTTGTAAACATGGATGTCCGCGCTTCCGTTGTAAGCACCGATCCCGTATACACCGCAGCCATAGATGTCCGTATTATGGAAGCGTACACTCTCGCTGCGATAGAGGTCGACAACGTTACCCGTGCAATCGCCGGTATCGGTATGTCCCATGGTCAGATTGGCCAGCTCTACATTCTTACATTTATCAAATACGAGAACAGCCGCATATCTGGGCGAGATCACGAGTTCGGTTTCCGTGCGTACTTCACTTCCGCCTGATATCACAAGACCGTCAACGTCCTTGATCTTCAGTTCGACACCGTCGAAGCAGTGAACCAGCTCGGTCCATTCCGTAAGCTCTAAGATCCCGCCGTATTCAATATCTTCGACAGAGCTGTTATTCCAGAGTCCCTCGGTATAATCGGTCAGATTGTACGTACCGGGAGCAAATACTATCTTCGCGCCGGGACGGATCGCATCAATAAACTCCTTCGCGGTGGTTACAACCGTGAATCCGTCGGCTTTCGCTGCATCGGCATCGAAATTATCCTTGCTGCCCGCGACAGGAGACTTGAAACCATCCTCGTAGGTTTTGCCTTCCGGTTTCGGAACTTCGGTAGGCGTAGGAGTTGCGGGAACCGGAGTGGGTTCCTTGGTCGGTTCCTCTGTGGGTTGTGCCTGGGTTCCCTGTGTAGGCTGTGTGGTCACTTCCGGACCGGTTTCGGTTCCCGGAGTCTGAGGCTCCTTACCCGAGCAGCCGGCCAGGCTAACTGTAACCAAACCAAGGATCAGTACGATACTTATCAATTTCTTGAACATTATCAATTCCCTCCTGTTATGATCATATGCCGCCCTTTTATTCCCGTATCATAAAGGGCTGCATTTATTTCATTTTGTTCAGGTTGTTTCTTCGGAACCCTGGTGATCATCCCAGGTCCGGTCATCTTCACGGTAGCCCTTCTTCTTCATATGAAGGACTATCAGCTTGACGATCGCGCCTGAGAAAACACTGAGCGCGATAATAAGCCATCCGCCGATTATATTTGCGGAAAGCGAATAACCGTCAGCTGCTCCGTAAATACCACCGTTCTTGAACAGCGAAACAATATTCCAGATAAACAGCAGCGAAAGCACTACGGGAGTAATAACCTTGATCGAAATATAGAACCATCCGACAGGCATTTTGAATCCGTCAGCATTCCTGTTGATCTCCTCAAGTACTTTACCGGTCTTAAAGAACCATCCTACGGCTACAGCCTCGAGAATACCGGTCAATACCAGAGTATAGCTGTTAATGAAATTATCTACGATATCAAGCCATGCAAGGCCCGCTCCGGTACAGAAGAAAATACCGATAACGAATTCGATGACGCACATGATGATCGTCGTTTTCTTTTTGTTGATCTTGAATTTGTCAGAAATAGCGGTAGTTGTGCCTTCTACAATCGAGAACAGCGAATCGATCGCAAGTGTTATCAGGCAGAAATAGAATACAAAAGCAAATATCGCGTTAAGTACCGGTGAATTGGTCAGGTTGACTATAGCCTGCGGATATACGATAAATGCAGTAGAAATACCCGAAGCGGTCATATTGTCAAGCATGCCCGTTCCTGCCATGGTCGAGAACATTACGATTGCCGCAAGTACGCTGATAAGCATGTCGGCAAGCGCGATGATGACCGTATCCACAGCGACATTTGCATCTTTTTTCAGATAAGAACCGTAAGCGAACATGATCGCCATAGCAACAGACAGCGAATAGAATACCTGTCCGATGGCATCGACCCACAGAGTTGAATCGCTGAGAGCCGTCCAATCCGGAATAAACAGCTTTGCAATGCCTTCGCCCGCACCCGGCATGGTAATGCCGCGGATCGCGAGGATTATAAGACATATTACCGGAAGAGAAACTGTATATTTAACTACTTTACCGACGCTCTGGGAACCGTTGCGGATGCAATAATAGCAGCTGCCCCAGGCCAGTATGAGACATCCGAGAACAGGGAACGAGATCGTTCCGTATCCGGAAGTTGTGCCTGTGGTCTTGATCGTCTCGAGCCACAGCCCGCTTGCCTGCTCGATCCCGTCTTCTGCTCCGGTGAATCCGGCAAACTTAAAGCTCAGGAAAAACATCAAAATAACCCATGCGAAAACTACCGCATAGTAAACCGATATGAACAGACCGTTTGAAACCGCGATCCATCCGATGTTCTCTGCCTTTTTATTGATGGTGCGCAAAGTGCCGGGAACTCCCTGGTTGATCCTTCTTCCCATTGCGATCTCCATCGCAAGAAGAGGAATTCCGAGCAAAAACAGCGCAGCAAGATAGACGAGCAGGAATGCTCCGCCTCCGTGCTTTGCCGCCAGACCCGGGAATCGCCATGCATTTCCCAGACCTACTGCGGATCCGATCGAAGCCAGAATAAATGTTGATCTTGAAGACCAGTTATCACGTGCCATAAATCATCACTCCCCCTGTAAAAAACGTTAGGAAAATGATAGCACTATTTTATTTTGATTTCAATAATCGTTTCCTTAATACCTCTTGGAATTCCGTTTTCTGTATTCTGCCGCCGATATGCCTTCTGCCTTTCTGAAGACCGTAGCAAAGTAGCCGTCGCTTGCAAATCCTACCAGACCTGCGATATCCTTCACCTTGATATTACTGTTCTTCAGCAGTTCCTTGGCCCTTTCGAGTCTGTAATTCTTGATAAAGGAGTTGATCGACTCTCCCTTCTGTTTTTTGAACATCGCGCTCAGGTAATTCGGCGAAAGGAAAACCTTCCCTGCGATGTATTCCATGGTAAGAGAAGTATTTTTATATTCGGTGCGGATGATCGCAATGACTTTGTCGGTAACTATCGTCCCGTCACCTGAGGAAGTATTCGTTTTCTTCTTCTCCGATCTTTCGAGGATCGATATGACACTCTCCTCGATAGACCAGATATCGGGAACGGTCAGAATGTATTTTGCGGCCTCCATATTTTCATAGTTTGTCATGATGTCCGCATGCTGTGACAGCCGGCTTAAGATCTCGATGAAAATATGGCGGACATAGATGTTGCTCATGTTGCCTTCCTGCTCGATACGGCTCACCAGCCTCTTTACCCCTTCGGCTGCTTCGTGAAATTCCCTGAATCTTATGTCTTCATATACCTGCATAAGAATGGTTTCGACATTTTCATCCGCACTGCTTTTCTGCGTGTAGGAAGCCCGGTCGACCAGAACGTCGCCCTCTTTTAAGAAAAAGCGGTTTTCCTCGAGCACATCAAATTTCTTATACGCGGAAAGAAGATCCTCCCCGTTCTGTGAGGGAATGCTGATAAGTATGGTACTGTCGCAGTCGAGTTCAACCCTGATGCTCCTGCGCATTCTTTCGCCCAGCGCCCTTAGATTACGCTCATAAGGGTTCTTGTTGCTTACGACAAAGATCAGTTCCCGTGTCCTTGAAATGTTCAGGCAGAAGAATTCGGCGTATTTGAACCTGAGCAGCATTTTCATGATCCTGTTTTCCGCTCCCGAAAGCGAAGAACCAGAAGTAAGTATCAGGATGAGCGTGATATACCTGCCGTTGAATTCTTTGGCTTTAAAATCCAATGCTTCCTCCGACAGCGCTCCTTCTTCAACCTGTATCAGTTCTTTGAGAATATTTACAGAGCGGTACGAATCATTTTCAAGCTTGAGCAGCCTGAACTCCGAGGCAATACTTCTCTTTAATTCAAGCTCTTCAATGAGCGCGGCGGCATTTTTACGCTTCTGTTCTTCATTCTCCCCGCCGGTAACCATAAGCGTTACCCCAAACAGGGCAAGCTTCGAAAATGCAGCGACATCCCCCTGCCTGCAATAAAGGACCAGAGTACAGTATCTGTCATTGCTTCTGCATTTTTTAATAAAAGTCTCACCACCGGATCTCAGCATCTCAACATCCGCGATCATCACATCCGGTTTTCTTCTTTTCTGTTCAAGAAGCGCATCATGAGAGTTTTTGGCTTCGAACGTCTCAAATCTCTGTGTTCCGGCAAGCCATTCCGTTATCTCACTCCGGATATCCGCGTCTGCCGCACAGATCAGCGCATTGAAAAGATCGTTGTTGTTTTTTCCCATATTCAAATGTACAGTCCCGGAAAGCGGACTGAACCTCCTAAACATAGTTTAATCCAAAAATGCCTCGAAGACAAGTTCCGGATACCGGTCATCCCGGAAGCAGAGTTTTCGCTTATTGTACAAAACAGGCGGCTTGAAGCCGCCTGCTTTATTGTTTTGTTTACCTTATAACTTTCCGGTCACTTAATTCTTTCGAATGTAACGGTCTTGCTGATTCCCGATGCCTTGATCATTGCAACGATCTCTTTGAATTTCTTCTTCGAAGCCTTGATCTTGATAACGGCATCCTTCGCGATACCCTTGAAAGCATTCTTGCTGACATGAGTAATATTGCCGGATTTGATCGTGATATCCTTCAGGTTCGAATCGCCCCTGAAAGCGTTCTTGCCGATCGTGGTAATGTATTTGCCGATCGTAACCTTTTCGAGGTTCTTATTTCCTGCAAATGAGCCTTTACCGATCGTGTTGACCTTGATCAGCTTACCGTTGAACTCGATGGTTGCGGGAATCTTTGCTTCCGACTGCGAAGTATCATAGATCGTCAGCTTGATACCGCCGTTTTCTGTTACGGTAAATTCCTTGGTTATCTTGGTTCCGTCCGGTTTTATTACTTCCTGTGCAACGCTGGCTATCTTGCCGTCTGCATCAGTCTTAACCGTCAACGCATCAACCCTGCCGGACTTGCTTGTTACGCTCAATGTGATCTCTTCGGATCCATCCTCGTATTCGGTCTTGGATTCTTCAACCTTCTTGCTGCCCTGCATGATAACGGTCGTTGTAGTCACTGAACCGTCTTCGTTCTCAACAACTGTAGTGTTATCGTTGGCGTTGTTATTATTATTATTGTTGTTATTATTGTTATTATTTCCGGTATTCGAGCCGGTATTGTCGTTACCGCTTGTATTACCCGATGTTCCGTTACCGGTGGTTGAACCGTTACCGGTGGTTGAACCGTTACCGCCGGTAGAACCATTTCCACCTGTCGATCCGTTACCACCTGTTGATGTTCCGGGATCTACGGGGTTCGTGGTATTTCCGCCCTGGGAAGTTCCACCTTCTCCGTTACCTCCCTGGGAAGTTCCACCTTCTCCGGTTCCGCCCTGAGAAGTTCCGCCTTCGCCGGTTCCACCCTGGGAAGTTCCGCCTTCACCGGTTCCACCCTGTGCGGGTCCGGGTTCAGTATCCTCTTCCTCGGTAAATTCTATCGAAGGACCGCTTTCAAGTCCGGTTGCGGTAAGACCGCCGACATAATCCTTGCTGTCGATGACTGTGGCACCTGTGTCATCGATAATGCTGAACGAAATAAGTGTCTCGCCCTGGAAAAATGCCGATTCATCACTAAGTGTTACATGAAGCGTATAATTTCCGACCTGCTTGGGAAGCTTGTTATTTCTGTTATACTGGCTTCCGTCTGAAAGTGTACCGGTCACGTAATATACGATCTTGTCATAATCCGTGAACTGGATCTCTTCCTCTTCGGTTCCGGGCTTAACCGCAAGGATATCATCGATCTGCAGCCTTGCTGCTTTTCCGTCATATTCCTTATCATCAACGTAAACGCCTGTGAAATCAATTTCCTTTTTGTCCAGGTTAGGCAGATGATTGCCATCCTTGATAACGGTGAAGGTATCAAACAGTTCTGATTTTCCGCCCGAGAACGAGTAGGTGTCGTATGTAAGCACATCACCCGATACTCTGACAAGTGCGTAGAACTGTTTCTGGTATTTGAGTCCACATTCGATTCCGTTAACGGGACTTATTGCGACGCCATCGAGAATGCACTGATCGGGCATCGTATAGCTGGCTTCCGCATTATCCTTAGAAATCTCGAGCGATTTTGTACCTGCATAGTTTATTGTAACATAATGTGTTCCTTCGGGCTCGATATTCCATATCCTGTCGCCTTCTGTCTCTATCTCGGCGGTGTAAGGATTATCGTATGTCTTATCGCCGTAACCCTTGAAGGTCTCGCGCTCGTTGCTCTCATATCCCGAGAACTGCGTTCCGTTCAGATCCAGACCGTAGTAGTAAGGAACTGTTCTTGTGTACGCATGGTCATGTCCCTGAAGAACGAGGTCAACCTTGTATTTTGCAAGGAGCGGAGTAATATTTTCACGCAGGCACCTTGATCCGCCGTCCATTGTATGATAACCTACGGACATCATTCCCGCATGTGTAAGGTAAATGATCCATTTGATCTTGCCTTCATCACGCAGTCTGCTTGCTTTCTGAAGTTCACCTACGATCCAGTTGTACTGCTCGTGATAGTTTGCCTTGGAATCGTACTCACCGTTTGCCGGATTGCCTTTCAGGTCACCCGACTCGTTGGAGTTGGTTCCGAGAATGAATACATTGCCTATCTGGTAGCTGTAGCATCCACCCGTTCTATGGGTATTGTGCTTTCCATCAGTACAGTAATCCTCGAAATCAATATCAAACATCGAATAGAAAATATTCTCGGTTACATCATGGTTACCTGCAACAGGGATAATGACCGTATTCATCAGATCGTCCGAATCAAAATCCTGTGACATATTGAACTCATCGATGAATACTTTACCGTCATGGCACTCATTGGTAATATCACCTGTATTGATCGTTCCCACATGCATCGAGCCCGAATCGCTAACCTGCTTGTAGGCAGCTCTTAAGACATTTTCATACTGTCTGTACTCACCTTCATTAGTTGCCTGAGGATCGGTTACATGAATGAATGTGAAATCATCAAGATCGGAATCGATCTTCATGATT
>JAFZNE010000102.1 GCA_017553035.1 Lachnospiraceae bacterium | reverse complement strand
TTTCTTGCTTTACCTTTTCACTCATCCCAATTGTGATATACGTTCTGTACATCGTCGTCCTCGTCGAGGAGGTCGAGAGTGCGTGTGATCATCTTGATGTCGTTGTCGTCCTTGAGTTCCACCCAGGTCTGGGGGATCATGGTGACTTCGGCTTCGAGCATAGGGATCTTATTGTCTTCGAGTGCTTCACGGACTGCTTCAAAGTCTTCGGGAGCCGTGATTATCTCGTAGGAATCTTCTTCATCCGCGAAATCCTCGGCGCCGGCGTCAAGAGCCATCATCATGAGCTCATCGGGATCGGCCTCGTACTCTTCCTTATCGATTATGATGCGCCCCTTCTCATCGAACATGTAGCTTACGCAGCCCTGTGTTCCGACATTGCCGTTGCCCTTCGTAAATGCGTTTCGGACATTGGCAGCGGTACGGTTTTTGTTATCCGTAAGCGCCACAACGATGATTGCGGTTCCGCTCGGGCCGTAGCCTTCATAGATAACCTTCTCGTAGTTTACTGCGCCTACATCACCGGCAGCTTTCTTTATGCTGCGCTCGATCGTATCGTTGGTCATATTGTTGGCTTTTGCCTTGGCAACAACGGCCTTGAGCCTGCTGTTATTGTTGACATCGGGGCCGCCTTCCTTGACAGCTACCGCTATTTCACGGCCGAGCTGTGTGAAAATACGTCCCTTCGCCGCATCGTTCTTCTCCTTCTTGTGCTTGATATTGGCAAATTTTGAATGTCCTGACATAAAAACCTCCCGAATGATTATTTTTTATTAGCAGATGCAAATTTCCTGATCTTCCCCGCTGCGCGTTTCGCGTCCGCGGCTGTCCTGACCGCGCACATTACGGTATCGTCACCGGCAATGCATCCGATTATGCTGTCTATATGGAGCGAGTCTATGGCCGCTCCCACCGCCATTGCCATTCCCGAAACGGTCTTGACAACGATTATGTTCTGTGCGATATCCACGGAAACAAATCCGTCGCACAATACTCTTATATATTTGTCGGAAACCTGCGCTCCGCCGTGTTTGATTATTATATATTTCTTTTTTCCGTTATCGGCGGTTACTTTGGTAAGCTTCAGTTCCCTGATGTCCCTGGAAATAGTAGCCTGCGTTGTTACAAAGCCGCTCTTTTTCAGCAGCAGCGCAAGCTCTTCCTGTGTCTCGATATCCTTTTCTTCTATCAGTTCAATGATCTTTCTTTGTCTGGCAGTTTTCATGTTTTGACTCCGATCAATTATTCTGGTCCGACAATTTCAAATGAAGAACTTTGAAAAATCCACGGTCCTTGAATCTGATAAGTTTGGTCTTGGAAGATGCGCTGAATACCTCAACTTCATCTTCATTTTCAAGATCGATCGACTCCTGGCCGTCTATCGTTACAACTGCTTTACCTTCAAAATCATCACGCATCGTATCCACAACAACTCTGATCCGGTCTTTTGCAGCTACGACAACGCTTCTTGTATTAAGCGAATGCGGGCATATCGGTGTGATCACCATCAGCTCGGCCTCGGGAGTCACTATCGGTCCTCCCGCAGAAAGGTTATAACCTGTCGAACCGGTCGGCGTTGAAATGATAATACCGTCACCGAAATATGTATTTACGATAGCATCATTAACAAATGCCTTGGCCGAGATCATCCTTGAAAACCCGAGTCTGCTGATAACGACATCATTCAGTGCACAGAATTCGTTTTCAGATCTCTCCCCTTTATGAATGATCCTCGCATTGATCATCATTCGTTCTTCAACATAATAGTTTTCGGCGATCAGAAGATCAATAGCCGTATCGATATCATTTTTCTCTACGGAAGACATGAATCCCAGATGACCGAGATTGATCCCGAGTATCGGAATATTCTTGTTTTTAAGAAGTCTTGCGGTACTTATGATGGTTCCGTCTCCTCCGAGAGCGATACAGCAGTCATAATCGCCCAAAGGATCGGTACCGACACTAACACCGCGTGCTTTAAGACGCTCTATCAGTCCGTTGGTGACCGACAGATCGTGATCCTTATTGCGGTTGGTCACTACCAGAAAATTCTTCATAAGGAATTATGTGCCTCCGTTACAACATCTTTGATCAACTGTTCTTTTTGGCTTGCATCAAACTCATCTGCGCCTTCTCCGCCCAGTGACAGATAAGTGAGATATTCGATATTGCCTTCAGGTCCTTTGATAGGCGAATAATCGAGATCGATCAGTCCGTAACCTGCCGAATCCGCATAAGAAAGAACATTTTCAATAACTTCCGTATGCACTTTCGGATCCCGGACAACTCCCTTTTTCCCAACCTGTTCGCGTCCCGCTTCAAACTGGGGCTTGATCAGGCAGACCATCGACGACACAGGTTTCATCAGCTCTCTGACAGGAGTGAGTACTTTTTGAAGTGAAATAAATGAAACATCGATAGAGACAAAATCCACTTTTTCCCCGATGTCATCGGGTGTAACATAGCGGATATTGGTCTTTTCCATCGAAATGACTCTCTCGTCACTTCTCAGCTTCCATGCAAGCTGGTTGGTCCCCGAATCTATCGCATATACTTTTTCTGCGCCATTCTGAAGCATGCAGTCGGTGAAACCTCCGGTTGAAGATCCGACATCCATGCATACCATGCCTTCAAAAGAAAGCTTATGCTTCTCTACCATCTTTTCAAGCTTGTAACCGCCACGGCTGACATATTTTGAAGTCACGCCTTTCAGTTCGATGCTCACATCATCCGGAAACATCGAACCCGCTTTGTCTTCACGCTGATTATTTACAAATACGCATCCGGCCATGATGATCGCTTTGGCCTTTTCCCGCGAATCAGCCAGACGGCGGTTTACCAGCAAAACATCCAATCGTTCTTTTGACATTTTTAAACCTATTATGCAAGCTGATCCTCAACAGCACCCTTCACAGCAGCAACAAGTTCGTCGATCTTCGAAGCGTCCTTTCCTCCGGCCTGAGCCATATTCGGACGTCCGCCTCCGCCTCCCTGTACGATCGGTGCAAGCTTCTTGATAAGGGTGCCCGCATGAGCTCCCTTGCCCATTGCATCGTCGGTTGCCTTTGCAACAAGATTGACCTTACCGTCAATATCCGAAGCAAGAACAACGATTCCTCCTCCGAGCTTGTCGCACAGACCATCGGCAAGGTCTCTGAGGGCATTCATATCAACACCCGGAACCTTGGCTGCAAGGAGTTTTACACCCTTGACCTCAGTCGCATTGTTCAGGACATCGCCTACCGCATCCTTGGCTGCCTTGGCTTTAATGCTCTCAAGTTCCGCCGCAAGTGCTTTGTTCTCAGCCTGGTAATGAGCGATTCTTTCCGCAAGTCCGGCAGGCTGGGTCTTTGCAGCTGCGCAGGCCTCCAGGAGGAGTTTTTCCATATTTCGATAATATTCGGTAACATTTGAACCCGTGATCGCTTCGATTCGACGTACGCCTGCGGCTACGGCCGATTCCGAAACGATCTTGAAATTGGCGATCTGTCCGGTGTGGCTGACATGAGTACCGCCGCAGAGTTCCTTCGAAAATTCGCCCATCGAAACAACCCGGACTTCTGATCCGTACTTCTCTCCAAACAACGCCATAGCGCCGGTCTTCCTGGCTTCTTCGATGCTCATGACATCGGTCTTTACCTGAAGATCCGCCTCGATCTTCTCATTAACGATCTTCTCTACACGGTCAAGTTCCTCGGCAGTCATTGCCTTTCCATACGAGAAATCGAATCTTGTACGCTCCGTATCCTGGTATGATCCCTGCTGATGAGCATCATTGCCGAGCACTTCACGCAAAGCAGCCTGAAGCAGGTGTGTTGCGGAATGGTTGCGGCAGGTCTTCGCACGTTTTTCAGCATCCACGCTGAGTGTAGCGGTCTGGCCTTTTGCGATCGAACCCGATTCAACAACTCCGACATGACCGATACGTCCACCGGGGAGTTTCACGGTCTCTTCAACCTTAAACGTTCCGGTCGGTGTAGTGATAACTCCGGTATCGCCCTTCTGACCACCCATTGTAGCGTAGAAAGGTGTTTTTGCAGTAACGATCGTTGCATTGATTCCGGTCGCAACAGTATCTGTCAGTGCGTTTTCATCAGCCAGCGCAATTATCTCCTGCTCGACTGAAAGCTGTGTATATCCGATAAATTCACTTACTATCGATTCATCAAGGTCATCAAATACGCTTGCGGTATTCTTCTGTGCAAATGCGCTTCCCGCACGGGCGGTCTGCTTCTGCTGTTCCATGGCGGCCTTGAAGCCTTCCTCATCAACACTTAAGCCTTCTTCGCCCGCCATTTCCACAGTAAGTTCAAGCGGGAATCCGAAAGTATCATACAGATAAAATGCATCTTTTCCATCAATAGCCTTGGCATTTTCACTCTTCTTGCGGTCAAGGATCTTCTTATACTCCTTCATACCGTTCTCAAGAGTGCCTTCAAAACGCTCGATCTCCTTTGAAAGCTCGCCAAGAACGAACTCGCGGTTCACGATCAGATTCGGATAAGCTTCATTATAGATCTTGTCGATATAGATCGATGCTACATCAACAATATTGTCCTTGTTCAGGCCGAGGGTGCGCGCATGACGAACCGCACGGCGAATAAGACGGCGAAGCACATATCCCGCTCCGGTATTGCCCGGAACAAGTTTTGCTTCATCACCGATCAGCATCACGCTTGTACGTGTGTGGTCGGCAAGGATCCTCATTGAACGAGTAAGTTTCTCGTCCTCTTCGTATTTCTTACCAGATTTTTCTACAATATAAGCAATAACAGGTGCATGAACGTCGGTCTTGTAAACATCATCCGTTCCGTTCAAAAATGCAAGATTACGCTCAAGTCCCCATCCGGTATCGACATTCTTCTTCTCGAGCGGAGTCAGCGTGCCGTCCTGATGCTTTTCATACTGCATGAATACATCATTACCGATCTCGGTGTACTTTCCGCAATGACATCCGGGCTTGCAGTCGGGACCGCAGGGCGGAACATCCTTCACAAAGAACATTTCCGAGTCCGGACCGCAGGGACCGAATTCAAGACCCCACCAGTTATCTTCCTTGGGCAGATAAAAGATATTCTCGGGTTTAAATCCCGACTTGATCCTGCACTGTGCTCCTTCTTCATCGCGGGGTGCATTCTCGTCTCCCGCAAATACGGTAGCAGCAAGATGATCCGAATCAAAGCCGAATACCTGTGTAAGCAGTTCAAAACTCCATTTGCATCTGTCTTCTTTAAAGTAGTCGCCGAGACTCCAGCTTCCCATCATCTCAAAAAAGGTTCCGTGGGACTT
>JAFZNE010000101.1 GCA_017553035.1 Lachnospiraceae bacterium | reverse complement strand
GCAGGTACTGCTCATGATCGTTGTTTTCGAAGCCGTAAGTGAAACCCAGATAACTCTCGGTCTTGGTTCCGAGTATTCTGTGCAGATGTTTCAACTTGGCTTTGGAGATCTTCTTGATAACGGTTACATCCGTATCGAGGATCTTCGGAATGGCGGTTTCGATGCTGATATCATACCCGTTGGAATTGCATTCGGCGGTCGAAACATAGGTGAAATCCGGTTCGCCCGGTTCACACCCGACGATCGTGACCGAAGTCGAAAAATCACCGAGATAGATCTTTATGGTATTGTCTCCGTTGTAGCGGATTATCTTGTTGTATACGGTGTAGGCGTCCGTACGTTCCTCGTTACCGTTACTGTAAGTTGCATACACGTACAGGTACCTCGGATCATATTCGGTTCCGATAATTACTTCGTCACCCAGATACCTGGCACGTATGGATGTTACTTCGAGAGGAAGGACATTTACTTTTACGCTGGCGGTCTGATCGCGGTACGATACGGTTATCTTCTGCTCGCCTTCCGAGAGGAAATCATTGGTGAGCAGTTCGTAAGTCGTAATGCGTTCGGATGTATTGTCGACATAGATCGCGTTCACGGTAAGATCGTTCCTGTCGATCGGACAGTTGGTGTGTACGTCACCACCCTTGTAAAATACGTTGAGCTGTCTCATTTCGGGAGCTTCTTTTACGGTGACCGGAATTGTTGCCACCGAACCACGGTAAGTGATCGCAATGGTTTGGGAACCCGGTTCCGTAAATACTGAAGGGGATATCACATAACCTTCCTTTACGTAATCATAGCTGTTGTCGCTGTACCGGGCCTGAACCTTCAGATCCTGCGTGTCGGGAGCATTGCCCACAGTGAAAGAATATCGTGCGCTTTCCGCGGTGATCGAAGCAACACGCTTACCATATACGTTAAAGGTACCGGTGACTCCGAGTGCCATTGCGACGAAAGTATTATCACCCTCTTTTGAAATGGTCCTGCCTGTTACGCTGAAATCTTTGGTCTCCTGAACATAACCGTCGTCATAAATGGCATAAACCGTAAGCTTTTCAAGGTCATATTCTTCTCCGACCAGCACATTTTCGCCCGAGTAAAATGCCGTGAGGCTGACTATTACCGCACCTTCCGAAGGGCCCTCGTCGGGATCGGGAGTCGGGGTAGGAGTGGGTGAAGGAGTAGGAGTGGCAGTAGGCGTAGGTTTGGCTGTAGGAGTGGCCGAAGGCGTTGTCGTGGGTGATACGGCAGCTGAAGGTGTTGCCGCAGCTGACGGCGTGGGTGACACAGCAGCCGAAGGGGTTACTTCAGCTGATGGTGTGGGACCGTTCGAAGGCGTTACCGCAGCTGACGGTGTGGGATCGGCCGAAGGCGTTGCCATGATGGACGGCGAGGGAGAGGCTGTAGCGTCGGCCGCAAGAACACCTGTATTATCATCCGATGCACCGGGTCCCGCAAACAGCAGAAGCCCGAAACAAAGGATCGCTGCCGGGATCAATATATAATGAAGTCGTCTGTTTTTCATACACGGACCTCCTGAACGGTTGAATGTAAATGTGTAAAAATACTCCTTATCTGTATATCGGCTAAAAGCGGTAAATACTTTAATTATTTCAAAAATAAACCAAAAAAGACACCTCATAGATAACTATGAAGTGTCAGGATACTGCGGAAAAAGGGACTTGAACCCTCATGAAATTGCTTTCACACGGACCTGAACCGTGCGCGTCTGCCAATTCCGCCATTTCCGCATCTGTACGCATTACTGCGGTATAACCGCGTTCTGCGTTCGCAACAAAAGCATTATAGCATCACGACTTCAAAAAAGCAAGCTATTTTTTTATGCTATGGTTTGACCATTATTATAAGGTGTGATAAAATCAATGGAAAGGGCAGAAGGTACGTATTTTACGGAAGGAAAGTTCTTTATCCGGGACGAAATTGAATACTTCGGGAGGTACGCTTATGGATAGAATAGTAACGATCAGCAGGCAGTATGGAAGCGGAGGAAGGGAAATAGGCAGGAAACTGGCTGAAGTTTGGGGCATTCCCTTTTACGACAATGAGCTGATCACGAGAGCCGCCAAGGACAGCGGATTCGCGGAGACAGCCTTTGAGACGGCAGAATCACGGGCCAACAACAGTCTTCTGTATTCGATAGCAAGAGGCACCGCAAGCTTCAACGGGCAGGATGTCGGATTTTCCGTGGACAATCTTTCGCTTGACGATAAGCTGTATCTTGCACAGGCAAAAGTGATCCGTAACTGTGCGGCGGAAGGCCCCTGCGTTATTGTCGGAAGGTGTGCGGATTATATTTTGAGGAAACTCGATAATCTGGTCAATATCTTTGTATATGCGGATATGGATTTCAGGATCGAAAGGGCGATGCGCATTGACGGCATGGCGCCGGAAAAGATCGAGAATGCAATACTCAAGATCGACAAGAGAAGATCAAATTATCATAATTTCCATACGGGCGAGAAATGGGGCAAGGTCGAAAATTACTCGCTGTGTATCAACTCAGCGCGCGTTGGGATCGACAACGCGGTACAGGTTATCAAGACCTATGTGGAAGGCATGAAATAAATTTTAAATTTTTTATCATTTTATTGGAACCTATTTGAAGATCATCTCGTCTTATTGTTGGAAAGCATCGGCTTAATGTCAATGATACAGAAAGTAACAACAATAATTCGTATTTGAGGCTTGACAAACAGATATTATAGTGTTATATAACTGTATTAGTAAGCTTAATACAGTTATTATTTTGGAGGTTGTTGTGGGAAGGACAGTGATTGATGTAAAGGATGCCCGGAAGACCTACGTCATGGGTCAGGAAAAGATCAGGGCCGTGGACGGGGTATCCTTTACGATTGAAGAAGGAGAGTTCTGCTGTATTCTGGGAACTTCCGGTTCGGGTAAATCTACCTTGCTCAATCTCCTTGCCGGTATAGAGAAGCTCACCGCGGGTGACATTATCATCAACGGAAGTTCGATCAAAAAGATGAACGAGAAGAAGCTGAGTAAGTTCCGACAGGAGAATCTGGGATTCGTTTTTCAGGCATATAATCTGCTGGGATCGATGACAGCGCTTGAAAATGTCGAATTGCCTCTTGTTTTCAAGAGGCTCGCACCGGGCAAACGTAAAAGGATGGCCCGCAGTATTTTGAAAAAAGTCGGACTCGGCGACAGAATGGATCACAAGCCGAAGGAAATGTCCGGCGGTCAGCAGCAGCGTGTCGGCATTGCGAGGGCATTCGTGGCAAAACCTAAGATAGTATTTGCCGACGAGCCGACCGGTAACCTTGATTCGAGGACAACGATCGAGGTAATGGAGCTGATCAAGGGGATGGCTCTTAAAAACAAGCTGACGATCGTTATGGTTACTCATGATATTTCGCTATCGAAGTATGCCGACAAGATAATCCATGTTTCGGACGGCAAGATAACGGAGATCGAGTACAATGAGAACCCCCTGGGGGCAGATCTGGGAACTGCCGAAGCCGCAGACAATACAAAAGCGGATAAACCCGAGGTTACCGCGAAAAACCTGAAGAAAGCTAAAGAAACCGATAATAATACCGTTACCGGTTCTGATAAGGGAGAAATAAAAACAAATATGGGAGAACCCGGAAAGCAAGGTGACCCCGTGAAAATAAAGGAGACTTCAAATGAAGAGAGTAAGTAAGGTTTTAAGTTTATTACTGGCGCTGGTGCTGATCGTATCGGCAACAGGTACAATTCCGGCAAAAGCGGATAACACACTGCTGATGGCGGTAGAATCGCAGCCGTATTTTTTAGTAGTACCGGGACAGACTACACATGTAACGATACCGGTAAAGGTTGCAGGTGGACATGATGT
>JAFZNE010000010.1 GCA_017553035.1 Lachnospiraceae bacterium | reverse complement strand
TGTCGGAAGACCGAAGCTGATCATCAGCGATTATGCAACCGATAACACAATACTGAAGGCCGGAGAAACCTTTGATTTCAGCTTCTCCATCAAGAATACCCACCAGACCAAGGCTGCGAAGAATATCAAGATTACGATCTCACAGCTGGAAGGAATTTTCTCACCCGCTGCGGGAACCAATATTTTCTACGTTGATTCGATCGCGGCAGGTCAGGTCTCCGTACAGACGATCAACCTGAAGACTCGTGCGGATGCTGTTACAGGTGACTATGATCTTATGATCAGGCTCGAGTACGAATATGACGATATGTCCGATACCGACCGTGAAAAAGGCGGCGTAAGTGAAGACAACACCATCAAACTGCGTGCTACCGAGAATTACAGACCTGTTATCGAAAATATCTATATCGATGCATGGCAGGGATGCTATGTCGGCGTTCCGATCGACATGAACTTCGAATTCTACAACATGGGCAAGTCTACTCTCGGCAATGTTTATATCACGGTTGAGGGCGATTTCGCTCTGGCAAATAACAGCCAGATGAGCTATGTAGGAGCGATCCAGGGCTACGGTCAGGAATTTATCAATCCTCAGGTTGTTGCCCTGGTAGAAGGCGATGCGGTAGGAATCCTTACCGTTCATTTTGAAGACAGTAACGGTGATGAAGTTACTTTATCACAGGAGTTCAGCCAGTACGTTCAGTCGCAGGGCGGAGGAGAAGATCCCGGATATGACCCCGGAATGTGGGACGATCCCGGATATGATCCCGGAATGTACGATGATCCCGGATTCGATCCGAACGGAATGGGAGACGAAGACGGCGGATTCTTCTCAAAGATCAAGCTCTGGATGTGGATCGCCGGTGGCTGTGTAGTCGCAGCTGCAGTTGCGGTACCGCTTATCATACATGGTGTTAAAAAATCTAAAAAGGTAAAGGTAGACGAGGATGAGGATTATTGACCTTATAAAAATGGGTCTGCGTAACCTTTTCAGGCGTAAGGCGCGAACAATCCTGACTATCGTCGGCGTTGTGATCGGTACTGTTTCGATCGTCGTAATGGTTTCTGTCGGAATGGGCATGAACAAGTCATTTGAGGAATCCGTAATGGAGAACGGCAGCATGACTATCATCAATGTCAGCTCCAATCAATGGACCGAAAATGAAAACGGCGAATGGACATCGACGAAACAGCAGCTTGATGATAAGGTTGTCGAGCAATTGAGGGGGATCAAACATGTTAAGTGTGTATCTCCGATACTCAATTGCTATGATGCGCAGCTTAACAGCGGTAAATATCAGGGCTGGGCTAACTTCATGATCATGGATATGGCTTATTATGAAGAATTCGGGTATCCCGCGCTTGAAGACGGTACATATCCGACCAAGGAAGCTGCCCGTGATACGCTTTATTTCGGTTCACAGGTCAACACCGAATTTTACTACTGGAGCGGAAAGTCATCGCAGACGAAAACGATCGATCTGATGAAGGATAAGATCACGCTGAAATTCCAGGAATATCAGCCGAATCCGCGTAAGAAGGAATATGTCTATAATCTTGACAAGCGTCAGATGATCTCCGGAGGAGATTCTGAGGGTTATTCCGAAGCTGATTGGATGATCTTCATTGATATCGAACTGTATAAAGATATTTACACCAAGTACGCCAATACGCTGAAGATCGATGACCGAAAGAAAGCATTGGCCAAGCTTGAATCGTACGAGTACATCAGGATCAATGTCGATAATATGAATTATGTTACCGATGTTCAGGAAGAGATAGAGAAGCTCGGGCTCAAGTCCGAATCGAACATGCAGTATATCAAGCCCATGCAGGATACCGCAAGGATGATGGAGATCGTGCTCGGCGCCATCGGAGGCGTTGCGATGCTCGTTTCGGCGATCAATATCGCAAATACGATGATCATGTCCATTTATGAGCGTACCAGAGAGATCGGTATCATGAAGGTCCTGGGCTGTCGTGTTTCGGACGTCAGGAAGCTGTTCCTGTTTGAAGCCGGCATGATCGGACTTATCGGAGGAATGATAGGTATAGGCCTGAGTTATCTTGCCTCGACCTTCATCAACAAATATGGCGCCTCACTCCTGTCAGGCTTCATGGGCGGAGGGGTGATAAGTGATACCAACGGACAGGCACTTTCGTACATTCCGTTCTGGCTTCCCTTCGCAGGCGCTGCATTCGCAATGTTCATAGGCGTACTTTCGGGATTCTTCCCTGCGGTAAGAGCTACGAAGATATCTGCTATCGAAGCGATGAAGACTGCAGAGTAAGATATTTCTCAAAAAGATATAAAAGAAACACCTCATACGGCCGGGCAATATTGTCCCAAGCCGGATGAGGTGTTTTTGTGCGATAAGCGAATGCTCTCAGTGCAAGCTTGCTCGATTTAAAGTATTAAGACCAGCCGTTTTATGACCACTGCTGCGATGAGTCCTATCACCAGCCCGGCGGCAAGGCCCGATATGATCAGCATCGGAAGATAATAGATCACTGCGTTGCCGAGCATCAGAACAGCGAGCAGAAGCTGTGCGATATTGTGTGTGACGCCTCCGGCGACACTTACTGCCGTAACCGAGAAGCAGCGGATACGAGCCAGCAGAAACATGACGCTGAGACTGAAGACAGCACCGGTCAGGCCGTATATCATGGCCGACATTCCGTTGTAAGTGATGCCGCCGAGGAGCACGCGTACTACGGATATTCCGAGCGCGCACAGATAACCGGATAACGAAGGAGTAAGACCGGAGGTGCCGTGCCTTTGATCTGTTTCTGCGGAAGCAGTGCCGAAGCTTATCGGAAGATACAGCACTACCATAGTAACTATATTTGCGAATCCCGCTTTGACACCGGGTATACCGGTAAAGGGCGGGATAAGCGATTCTATAAAACCAAGGATAAAAGCGAGGGCTGTAAAAATACCGAGTAAGGCAATGAGCCTCGCTTTTTTTGCGCTTTTGTTCATAAAGACCTCATTTACCGCCAGAGCGCGGTTTATTTTCGATACGCGGTATTATGATACCGCGTCTATCTGCTGTCCGGTTTCGTCGGAAATGATCTCCACCACAATACGGTTCGGCATACATATGATACATTCTCCGGTATATGAGACCGGGAGATGTTTTACGCAGATCTTGTCGGGGCAGGAGGAACTCTCTACATATGCCCGGCCGTCGCTGATCACAAGCTTCAAAGAACCGCCGGCGTACCCGTCGATAACGGTTTCGAGCGGCTCGTCGATCGGATACTCGGCATATATCCGGCCGTCAATACTTACCCGCACATAAGAGGCGGGAGGCTTAGCATGCCGGACAGCAGCGGGTATAATATATGCTGCTCCCGCCAGGAGCAGCACAAGAGAATAGATGATAATGTCTTTTTTTCTGAACATTTATGACCTCTGAAACTAATTTGAACGGCGTGTATAAGCCATGATCGTTCTTACGGTGATATTACCGCGGTTGTCGGCGGCATAGATGGTGTAGGGGCCCTGCCCGGAAACGGCGAAGCTCACGATACCGTCATCATCGGCGGATAATACGGTTCCTGCACCTGTTCCCGCAAAATCGGCCGCGTTGTGCCTGCCCTGCATATACTTGATGGTGCGGATGCCACTGTGGCTGTCGGTCACCCTGGCAGAGATCTGTATGGTTGCCGGCGTGCCTTCCGATGTAAAATGTGCGTCCAGTATGGAAGGAAGCACGATATCATCGAGGATCGGGAGAGTTTTGACCGTACTGTTGCCTGCGCGGTCCTCGGCATAGAATGTATAGATACCCGATTTACCGAGATACAGAGTGTTATTCTCTATGGTAAGGCCTTTGGTCCCATTTTTGAAATCGTCGATACTGTGACTGCCTACCATGTAGCTGAGCTTCAGGATCCCGGAACGGCCTTCGTCATGTGGATTGAAATCGAGGCGGATACCGGTGGAATCATAGCTGATATTTACGGTAAATGAAGGCTTTTTGAAGTCTTCTTTTAATCTGACGATATTTTTGAGTGCGGTGTACAGGCTGGGTATTCCGGGGAAACGTATGACAGGTTCAAGATCGCCGGGATCCCCGGTTGAGCCCACGATAATATCACGTACCGCGCTTGCCCACGTTTTGCCGCTGTAAGAGTAGATCAGGGCAGCGAGCGCACTGACCTGCGGAGCGGCCATCGAGGAACCGCCGGTTGACGAATATCCGCCGACAACCGTACTCATGATATCCGTTGCGGGAACTACGATATCCACGGAATTCTTTCCGTAATTGGAATTGTAGGAGAGCACACCGTTCTGATTGACAAAGCCCACGCTGATGATATTGTCATATCCGAAAGAAGCAGGATAGATCGGACGGGTATCGTTGTTCGTGCCGTCATTTCCGGCAGCGCAGACGAAAAGCATTTTTGAATTACGGATAGCCGAAGCCAGCTGGTCGGAATTAGAATATGTTCCCCAGCTGATATTGCAAACGGAAGCGCCCATCTGTTCAGCGTATTTGATAGCTTTGACTGCATTGGCGAGAGTGCCTTTTTTACCGGCACCGCCGTGTATTTTAAGACTCATGATCCGTACATCGCCGACCGAAGCGATACCTGCTATTCCGATACCGTTGTCTTTTATCGCGGTTATCAGGCCCGCAACCCTTGTGCCGTGATCGTCACAGTCCTCGGGATCGGCTTTTCCGTCTGCACTGTAATGGCAGAGAGTATTGTCGTTGTTATAGAAATCCCATCCCATAACATCGTCGATATAGCCGTTACCGTCATCATCGATGCCGTTGTCAGGGATCTCTCCCGGGTTGGTCCACATACGGCCCGCAAGATCGGGATGTTTGTAATCGATACCGGAATCGATCACGGCAACGATCACAGGCCGTTTATTGTTTTCGTCACCCGAATAGACCGACCAGCCGCGGGCCACATCGAGATCCACACGTTCAACGGAACTCTGCTCGATAAGCTCATCGCCGACATAGCGCATATATGTACCTATATTATGTAATGAATATTGGGTCGTAGAAAAATAATCATCAGAAACAGGATACTGAACTCTGCTTCTGGGAAATTCTTCATCTTCGTTTTCAGAGTCGTCTTCATGTTCATCTTCGGGAGAGTCTTCCTCATCCGTATTATCGGACGACTTTTCGGAATCGTCTGTATTATCCTGAGTTCCGTCAGTTTCATCCGTGTCGGCCGAAGTTTCATTTTCGGAACCGGTCTCTCCGTTTTCCAACAGGAAGATTTCCTGATCGTTTTCCGCAAGCACAGCAAAAACAGGCCGCTGTCCGCCCGGAACACCGACACCTGCTGAAAGAGTACTGCCAGACAGTACACCGAGGATGATGAAAATTGCAAGGATTCGTTTCATATATATGTAATGCTTTCTAATCTAACAGAGCAAAATTTTTATAAACATTCTTTCAACATAGAATATACTTCCGTTGCCGTCAAAATGCAATAACGGAAAGTTTACCTAAATTTACGTATAAAAAGTGAAAAAATTATACTTGACGTGGACAAAATTCTGTGATACATTATTATGGCTGGCGCGCACAGCCTTTTTTTAGTGCGCAAAATGAGTATTTATTGCCATGGACAACCGACCACATTGTCCATGAGTATCGGAAACGGAGGTGGAAGTTGTGCGTACAAAGATTACATTAGCATGCACCGAGTGCAAGCAGCGTAACTACAACACGACGAAAGAGAAGAAAAATCATCCTGACAGAATGGAAACCAAGAAGTACTGCAGATTCTGCAAGACTCACACTCTGCATAGGGAAACGAAGTAAGGAGGCTGGGTAAAGTATGGCAGATATTAAGAAACCCGAAGAGAAGCCCGCAGTAAAGAAGAGCTTTTTCAAAGGTGTAAAGTCTGAATGGCGTAAGATCACATGGCCTTCAAAAGAAACCCTTTTTAGAGAAACAACTGCAGTAATAGTTATTTCCGTTATCCTTGGTGCGGCGATCGCCCTTCTGGATGCTGTTATCAAATTCGGCATCGGGTTTATCGTGTGACAGTTTAAAAGACAAGGGGAATAAATATGGCAGAAGCTAATTGGTATGTTGTCCATACCTATTCCGGGTATGAGAACAAAGTAATGGATGACATTACTAACACAATTAAGAACAGAGGGCTTCAAGACCAGATCCTTGATGTAATGGTTCCGGTTCAGGATGTTATCGAAGTGAAGAATGGTAAACGTAAACCTTCGAAGAGAAAGCTCTTCCCCGGTTACGTTATCGTCCATATGATAATGAACGATGAAACCTGGTATGTTGTGCGTAATACACGTGGAGTAACAGGTTTCGTGGGTCCCGGATCGAAGCCGGTTCCGCTCTCACCGCAGGATCTCGAGCTGCTTACGGGCGGAGCGCCCGAGCTTGAGCTCGATTTCGAAGTCGGAGATATAGTCACGGTTGTTGCAGATAACGGTTATAAGGACCAGACAGGCGTGATAAGAGAGATCGATCTGGAAAAAGAGACTGTAACGATCAGCATTGACATGTTCGGCAGGGAGACTCCTGTTGAATTGAGTCTGACTGACGTTAGGTCGAACAATTAATGATCATTAATCAAATTCGAAAATGAAAAGAGGAGACAATAATGGCTAAGAAAGTTACAGGTTACATTAAGTTACAGATCCCTGCCGGCAAGGCAACTCCTGCTCCTCCCGTTGGACCCGCACTTGGACAGCACGGTGTAAATATCGTTCAGTTTACCAAGGAATTCAACGCAAGAACAGCAGATCAGGGTGATCTGATCATTCCGGTAGTTATTACGGTTTATGCTGACAGGTCTTTCAGCTTTATCACCAAGACCCCTCCCGCAGCAGTTCTTCTTAAGAAAGCATGCAACATCAAGAAGGCCTCGGGTGTTCCCAACAAGCAGAAGGTTGCAACCATCAAGAAGGCAGAAGTAGTTAAGATCGCTGAGCTGAAAATGCCCGATCTTAATGCAGCAAGCATTGAAGCAGCAACAAGCATGATCTGCGGTACAGCACGTTCGATGGGTATCGTTGTTGAGGACTGAGCAAGCGGATAATACCGTATCGTTCCGCTTTTTTAGCGGACGGTGTACATTATAAACATGATATTATTATAAGTGGAAGGATTTGAGATAAATCCGCTATTACCACAAGGAGGTTAACAGATGAAAAGAGGAAAGAAATACCAGGAAGCTGCAAAGCTCATTGATAAGACCCAGCTTTATGATGTTGAGGAGGCATGCGGTCTTGTAAAGAAGACATCTACTGCAAAGTTTGACGAGACCATAGAGGCACATTTCAGACTCGGTGTTGACGGACGTCACGCTGATCAGCAGGTTCGTGGTGCAGTTGTACTGCCGCACGGAACAGGTAAGACCGTTCGCGTACTCGTATTTGCGAAGGGCGATAAGGTTGCTGAGGCTGAGGCTGCAGGTGCCGATTATGTAGGCGGCGACGAGCTGATCCCCAAGATCCAGAACGAAGGCTGGTTTGAGTTCGATGTAGTAGTAGCTACACCCGACATGATGGGCGTTGTAGGACGTCTCGGTCGTGTACTCGGACCTAAGGGCCTGATGCCTAACCCCAAGGCGGGCACCGTAACGATGGACGTTGCAAAGGCTATCGCCGATATTAAAGCAGGTAAGATCGAGTATCGTCTCGACAAGACCAACATCATTCACTGCCCCGTAGGTAAGGCTTCATTTACCGAGCAGCAGCTTGCAGAGAACCTTAACACCCTGATCGGTGCTATCATCAAGGCTAAGCCCGCTGCAGCAAAGGGTGCATATATCAAGAGTCTTGCGATCGCTTCTTCAATGGGCCCCGGCATCAAGCTGAATCCCGCAAAGCTGAGCGGCGCAACCGCATAAAATTCATAATTGAGTGTATTAAAGGGACTGTCGCACTAAAGCGGCGGTCCCTATTTTAATATCGCAGCCGTTTACATTAATTACGGCTCTGTCCGGGCAGGGTTACCCGTCACGAGCCTGCTCTTTTTGTTTAGGTGGCTGCGATATTAACATAGGGACCGCCGTTTTCTATAAATTCATCTTGCGATTCAGGCAAATATCAAGTAAAATAAAATACACTATTTCAGAGGGGGTATATGTATTTATGGCAGATGAAGAGAGGATCAACCTGACACTGATCCATTCCAACGATTTCCATGGGGACTTTCTTGCGAAAGAGGAAGATGGGATGCAAAAAGGCGGAATTGCGCTTCTGTCGGGGTATGTGCAGGAACAGCGCGATGATAAGGAAAATGTGATCTATGCGATCGCCGGCGATATGTTCAGGGGATCGGTAATTGACAGCGAGTATAAAGGATTATCGACGATCGAGCTGATGAACAGACTGATGCCCGATGTTGTTACTATCGGCAATCACGAGGTCGACTACGGTCTTGCGCACCTGCTGTTTATTGAGAAGTGTGCAAGATTTCCGATCATCAACGCCAACCTTTTTATCAAGACCAACCACGTAAGACTGTTCAATCCTTATATAGTTCTGGAAAGGGGCGGCATCAAGGTGCTGTTTATCGGTATCATTACCGATGAGATCCTGGCTTCGACCAAGGGTGAGGATATTATCGGAAGTTTCGTTGATGTAAGGGCAGCTGCGGAAGAGATCAAGGTCATAATCGATACATACAAGACGACGGATATCAATTATACCGTTATTTTGAGCCATATCGGTTTCGACAAGGATCAGGAACTGGCATCGCTCATTCCTCCGGAATACGGGGTGAATCTCATCATCGGCGGACATACCCATACACTGCTTGACGAGCCCTGCTATGTAAACGGGATACCGATCGTTCAGGTAGGAACAGGCTCAGGTCAGATAGGACGCTGTGAGTTGGAATTCGATGGGGCCACAAGGGAATTCAGGGACTTCAAATGGTTTGTCGACAAGATCGATTCGAAGCACTGTGTAGCCGATAAGCAGGTTGCAACCCTTCTTGATGCATACAAGAACGAGACCGACGAGAAGTATCTTTCGGTTCTTACCAATTTCAAGCGTGTGCTGACACATCCCGCCAGAAATCAGGAAACGGAGCTCGGAAATCTGTTCGCGGATGTTATGCAGGAGGATTCGAGTTTTGACATTATGGTACTGGGATCCGGCAGCCTGAGACTTCCGGAACTTGGACCGATCCTTCATTTGCAGGATCTCAAGGAGTTCTTCCCGTTCGACGATCCGCTGCATCTGGTTGAGGTTACGGGTAAACAGTTCAGGCATATGATCGCATATGTCATGAGGGATGAGTACCTGACCGGACATACCGAATTCTACCAGTATTCCAAGGATTTCAGATATGTATGGTCACAGAGCAAGCATGAATTCAAGTCATTTACATACAAGGGCGAAGAGATCAAAGACGACCAGCTGCTGAAGCTCGGACTTCAGGGGTATCATTTTAACAATTTCGAGAGCAGCTTCGATGTTCCGATCGAGGAAGTCGTAAAGAACAAACAGCCCAGGATCGTCGCTATGTCGTGCCTCGGTATTTACGAGGAGCTGTTCGCAAATATGCGCAATGTAGATGCTCATGTTGACGGCAGGATCACGGTGGTTGAGTAACAGATCCGGAAATATCGGATCAGTCAGGCGGATCATGACATGATTTATATTTCACGTTGATTATTTTGCAACTTTTTTCAATAAATGCTTGACATTTATAAAATAAGATGATAGATTATACAAGGTTGCTCAGGCAACCGCTTGCCCGAAGACAGCAGGTGCCCGAAAGCGGACATGTTACACATTTCCGTTTGAAACATGGGCGTAAGCGCACAGCGCCTGCCGAGGATAAGATGTGAGTTTATTATCATGAATTTACAGCTTTCCTGTTCAGGCAGGGAAGCTTTTCTTATTAGCTTCCCATTAATATTACAAGGAGGAAACTTCAGATGGCAAAGGTTGAACTCAAAGCTCCCATTATCGACGAGATCAAAGGTCATATTGACGGAGCCGCATCAGTCGTTGTTGTCAACTACTGCGGACTTACTGTTGAGCAGGATACCCAGCTTCGTAAGTCATTAAGGGAAGCAGGCGTTGTATACAAGGTATACAAGAACACCTTCCTCAAGAGAGCATTCGAAGGAACTGATTTTGCTCAGCTCGACAATGTTCTTGAAGGCCCTACCGCAGTTGCGATCAGCAAAGATGATGCTACAGCACCTGCAAGGATTCTGGCTGACGCTATGAAGAACGCACCCGTTCTTACATTCAAGGCCGGCGTTGTTGAAGGTACATTATACGATGAGTCAGGCTGCAAGGTACTTGCGACTATCCCTTCAAAGGAAGTCCTTATTTCCAAGCTGCTTGGTTCCATCAAGTCCCCTCTGTCGAACCTCGCGAGAGTTCTTTCGCAGATCGCAGAGAAGCAGGCATAATTCGAAAATCATTTCGGAACAGACTTCTGCCTGCGTGGGCAGAAAACAACAAAACCGCCGCATAGCGGCATGATCAGAATTAATTAAACGGAGGAAATTAAAATGACAACACAGGAATTTATCGATGCTATCAAAGGCATGAGCGTATTAGAGCTTAATGAGCTCGTTAAGGCATGTGAGGAAGAGTTCGGCGTTAGCGCTGCAGCAGGCGTTGTTGTAGCATCAAACGGTCCCGTTGCAGGCGAGGCAGCTGAAGAGAAGACAGAGTTCAACGTAGAGCTTACCGAAGTTGGTGCTGAGAAGGTTAAGGTTATCAAGGTCGTTCGTGAACTTACCGGTCTCGGACTTAAGGAAGCTAAGGACGCTGTTGACGGCGCTCCCAAGGTTATCAAGGAAGGCGTTAGCAAGGCAGAGGCTGATGAGGCTAAGGCTAAGCTTGAGGAAGTTGGCGCTAAGGTTACTCTTAAATAATTGTAACGGCGGATCTTCAAACATTGAGATCAAAGGTCAGCAGATGGATAAATCTGCCGGCCTTTTCTTATTATAGAAAATGATGATGGGAAAACATTAGGGAGGCTAAATATGCCGGGGATAGATAATAGCATGGCAGAACAAAGTACATTCGGGAAAGAGATCATTCGGCAGAGGACTGCCGGGAAAAAGGCCGCCGCACAAAAGATCGGGCTTATTACGACGATCCTGATGATATGTCTGGTCGTTTTGTCGGGATGCAAAAAGGGTTCGGGAAATGATGTGTCGGATAATACAGTAACAGCCACTCCGGCACCTTCCGCCACATCCACACCCTTGCCTACGGCGACGCCCACTCCCACACCGGAGGTCTGGGAATCCTTTGAGAAAGTCGGCGAGCAGGCTGTTTACCGTGTGCCGGTAAAGGAAATCACCGAGGACCTGAGGATCATGGAAAGCAGCAGCGCCGGGGATTATGTTCTCCTGCGGTTATGGGACGAGCCGGATTATTTCGAGGGTGATCCTGAGGACGATCAGGGGATGCTGGAACTTGGGGACATGATCGAGCCGGGGGAGGATCCGGATACGGGCGATTCGGGTGCGGCCGATCCGGATCCCTACCACGAAGGTCCCGAATGGACTCAGCTTGTACTTCTTCGTCCGACGCTGTCGACGGAAACGGTAACGTTTCAGCCGGAATTTCCGATAAGATCGATCAAGGTTATTGCGGACGGTACCGTATTTCTGGTGGATAGCCGAAACAGCTGGATACATGTATATGATCCTTCATTTCATGAGATCAAGACGATCAGATGGGAAGAACCTGAGGATTTTCCGTTTATTGTAATTACCGAAGAAGGGCATATCTGGAAGAATAATGCAGAGAAGAAGACACTGATCTCTTGTGACCGGTACGGAGAAAATAAAGTTTCCTATGACTGCCGGGCATATGACAGCATATATTCGGATCTTGGCGGAAAAGACGGCAAGAGATATTTTCTGGCTATGAACCCGGAATTTTCGGCCGATGTGATAATCTGTGCGGATGAGAAAACAGGAGTGATCAATTCTGTCCCCAGACAGATCATAAATGCCGCTACGGGCAAGGTGCAGGATTTTTATTCATCGTCGGGAGGTGTATTATACAACATCTCAAATGAAACCTGGTATCTGCATCTTTTTTCGGGAAACGGGCACTGGGTCGCATTCCCGCATCATTTTCAGTATGAGGATATCAATTTCTTTGATGGAAAGCGCTTCTGCGTGAGCGGATACATCTGGGGCACGGACGGATCGTTAACCGACTGGATAAAGCCGCACGGCTGCCGTATTTATGATAACGATGAGCGGACGGTGGTCGGTGAACTTACGACTTTTGACCTCACATCATACAACAGTATGCATGTTGTCGGCATGCAGGAAAAGGGCTTTGTATTTCTGACCGCTCGCAGCGAAGACGGGAAGGAAGACCTTCTGCTGTGGAATACGAATGCGCAGGAGGCAACACCTCTTGCGGGGTATTTTGATCTTACCGAGAGATCACCTGAGGAGTGCCTTGAGGCACTGAGTGAGGAATATCGTGAAAAATACGGGATCATTTATACTCCGAGTGAAATGAAGACTATAACATATGATAAAGAAGCCGAAGTCCTGCAGAGGATCGATTTTCTGAACCTGCTCGCGCGCGGTGTTGCAAATAACCCGGAAGAGTTCCCGAAGGATGCCGACGGGATCGCGATCCGCCTGGAAAATATCCGCGGCCATGAGAGGGGACATTCACAGTTCGATCCGCACATCTTCTCTGATATGAGCCGGGCTTTCTATGGTGAAGGGCAGGAACAGGCATTCTTCAATATGGTCGATGCGATGCGCGCCGGAGAGGAGACTTTTGAAACGGCGGATATCAATGAATATTACTGGTGTCTCGGACGCTTTGCAACCTGGTATTATCCGGCTGCCACGGGATGTATGTCGACTGATTATGATATCCGTGACAGGAAAGCCTGGAAAAATGGCGTGGGTGTTATACCTTATACCGTTCCGGTTGAGGAAGCAGCGCAGATAATGAAGGAGTTTGAACAACTGGTCTGCGATATCCTTGATGACTCGGTCAGCGATGACTACAACGAATTTGAAACAGCGCTCGCGTTGTACGAATATATCACGGTTAACTGGGTTTATGATTATGATCTCTATAATCATATAAATGATCCGGAATGGTATTCCGTAGGATCCTTATACCGGTGCATGAGAGATCGTACCGGTATCTGCTGGGAGATCGCGGGTGTGTACGAATATCTGATGATGCAGTGTGGTATAAATGCCGAGGAGGCCGAAGGATACGATACCATGTCAGAGGAGACTCATGCCTGGGCATATCTCGAACTGGACGGGAAGGGATACAATATCGATCCCACGTGGGGACTTGATGTTGATCAGAGACCTTCGCTTGCGTATTTCTGCTTTACCGATGAGAAGCGTGAGGAGAGGGATCACTTTCCTTTTGACTCCTGTCTGGTACTCGGCACGGATGAAATGATGAGAGACGAACAGGGGATCTACGCAAACGATGACCGCTATGCACCTCTGTGGGAAGGCGATTACGTAGGAATGGACCGTACCGCAAAGAAAGTGATCTATCTGGATATGGACGGTATGCTTCGTAGTTTATCATACGGAGAATGATCAAAAATCGGACTTTTTCTTCCTCAAAAAAATAAAAAAGTACAAAAAGATACAGTAAAATATTAAAATGTATCCAAAATGTATCTTTCTGGTTGTAAACTCGTAACCAGTTCGAAGATATTAATTGTGTTTTTTGAAAATACAGGAGGAAGAAAAATGAAGAAAACAACTTGGAAGAAGATCATAAGCTTCATACTTGTTGCAGCACTGGTAGTAGGAACGGTGCATTTCGGCGGAACAAAGGTAAAGGCTGACGTTGCAGCACCTACCGCCAGGATGAATGAAACTACAACGGATTCGAATTATCCTTCGGCAACTTACACTGTTACCGGCGGAAAAGAGATAAACAGTACTTTTTCCGGAAAAGAAACGGATGTTATCCTTGCTATCGATCTTTCAAACAGCATGAGAGAGGATGGACGTCTGGACAGCGCTAAAGAGGCCGCAAAGAATTTTGTTGCTAAGCTTTTTGATGACAATGCTTCGGAATATGTAAGGATCGCGATCGTTACATACGGAACAACCGCAGGAACAGCTTGTGAGCTTACCGATGACGTCAACAAGCTCAACACAGCTATCAACGGATTGAAGGTCAGCCGTTCCGACACTAACGGCGGAACAAATATTGATGACGCAATTGAAGAGGCCGAAGCTATCTTCGCAGCGAACAGTGCAGATAACCAGAAAGCATTCGTACTTCTTTCAGACGGAGAACCTACTTATGCTAACGGCACAAGTACCGAGACTGTTTGGGAAGAGACAGATGCATTTGATACAGCTTCGTTAACCTACAGAGGAACCGAGTACGACTGGTATAAGTACACTTACTATACCTCGGAAGACGGAACATGGTATTGTGTTGTATCGGGATATATCAGCGGCAACACATGGTATTATGTTGAAAGCGTAAGAACCAACACCACGATCATCGGACCCGGCAACAGATGCACCAACGCAGTAAAGAAGGCTACTGTTGATGAAGCCGACAACGCAAAGAATTCAAATATCACTGTTTACACGGTCCTGTTTGCAAATACCGAAAAGATCGCAAAAGAGGTAATGGAAGCAGTAGCATCGGAAGGAAAGTTCTATTCGGCAGCTAATAAGGATAATGCGATCAAAGAGGTTTATGCAACTATCGGCGAGGAGATCAAGAAGACTGTTTACGCCGGAACCGACGCATACATTGTTGCTGAGCTTTCACAGTATGTTGATATTAACGAGTCAAAGCTGATCGAAGGCGTAGTTGATTATGATGACGAGAATCGTACCGTAACATGGACTATCGGAACACTTGATGATAATGTTTCCAATACTCCTTCACCGGAGATCGGATTTGTTGTAAAGGATTTTGTTACCGC
>JAFZNE010000100.1 GCA_017553035.1 Lachnospiraceae bacterium | reverse complement strand
TTATGTTTATTCCTTTTTCCTGATCTCAATCACTTTCATAACTGAGCAGAGCAAATAATAGTCAGGATCTTCAACACTCATTCTTCCGGGCCGCCTGTTGAAAATCCGGCTACATTGCCTTTAATATCACACCCCATACAAAAGCTCTGCTAGCGTCAAAATAAACATAAGGCATGTGTCGGAAGAATGATAACGGTTGTTTATTGAATTTTGCCCATTTTTTGATGTATAATACCGTAAAGAAGATCCGGTATCGGGAAGGAGTGTGATAATTATCAGCGAAAACAGGAACGGAAAAGAAGTAGTAAAATATTACCTTATGAACGGCGTTTCCCTGACGCAGAATATGCTGCCGGAAAGCTATCCGGCACATTGGCACAGTGCCGCCGAGTTTACGTTCATCCTGAAAGAAGGGGTACGCTATCAGATAGGAAATACTGTATATACACCGCATCCCGGTGATATCCTGCTGGTATGGCCCAGAGAAATGCACAGTATTATAAGCATGCCAAAAAAAGGGGCATTTTTTATACAGTTTGCTTCGGGAATAATAGAACATAACAGAGATCTTGTCTCCGCCTCGATCCTGATGACTTCAACGCACGTCATTTCGGCGGATCAGGAGCCCGAACTTGCGAAAGTCGCCGGACAGAAGTTGTGCGAGATCAGGGATCTGTTTGTTTCACGATCTTATTTCTCGGAGACCAGATGTAAACGCAGTATCTATGATCTGCTTTTGATCCTCGGAGATCATGTCGTAAGTAAGAACCGCGACGTCACCCCGGGCAGGGGATATCCCGATATTTCCTTCGAATATGTACGTTCGGCATGCAGATACATCGCCGATCATTCATCCGAAGATATTTCACAATCGGGCGTGGCTGATGAGATGGGCCTGAGCGCGAGTTATTTTTCGAAACTGTTTAAGAAATATACGCAGCGTTCATTCCCCGTTTATCTTTCGGAGATCCGTGTTCAGAATGCGATCCAACTGTTGACCCGGGATAATCTGTCTGTCACGGAATGCGCTTTTCAGGCGGGTTTTCAGTCTATAACCACCTTTAATAAAGTATTTCACGATACAACCGGTTATTCACCGAGGGATTACCGTAAGCTGCATTCGAATTAAGATCCGGTCACTCTGCCCGGTTATTACTTTCGCTCATGCTCTTGTGGATCCTCTGTTTATCCAGGTACATGGCAGTATCGATCTTGTGCAGGAATCCGTCGTCGGTATCGGTGCTCTCCAGCTTTGCATGGCCCATTGAAAATGACAGCTTATAAGGTTCTCCGCTCACGGAATTGAATTTTCCAGCTTCCTCGCGGATCCTTTCTTCGGTAGCGATAACTTCACTCTCAGAATCGGTCTCGAGGAGGATCACATATTCATCACCCGCATAGCGGAAAACCGAGTTTTTGACAAGGAGCGCGCTTTTAATGATCTTTCCGGCGTCGTTGAGGGCACGGTCTCCTGCGGAATGGCCGTAATCATCGTTGATCTTCTTGAACCAGTTCAGATCCAGCATGATCCCGTAGTATTTTTTCCCGCGGACGATAATGAGCGTATGCTCAAGATAAAGGCGGTTATAAAGTCCGGTAAGCGGATCGATAAATGATTTTTCATTCTGGAGGCTCATATGCAGCGCCGCAATGCCGATAGCGGCTGCCGGCCATGCGGTCGAAATGCCGTAAAAGAACCCCTGAGCTACACTGCCCGAGATGACGGGGATCATAAACATCCATACGGGGAAAAACAGTATCTTTTCATGTTTCCTCTGATAATCCAGATAGATCACTATACTCATTCCTGCCGCAATAATGACCATAAGATACATTATCCAGCACCACGACAGACGCTGAAACCTGTTATTTTCATCAACTGTAATGATAAAGGGGCAAAACAGGTTGATGATGAGCATTACCGCGCATATTGCGGGAAGAGCGCCGTAGATCGGAAGTTTCTTCTTCAGGCGGTTCTTATCCCTGTAAAGCTTAAGATCCACATACATGGTCCACAGGAAACCGCTTGCGATATTGGCGGCATAAAGATATGTGCTCCCCAGAAGATTGGCATAATGACTGATAGCACCCGGTTTTTCTTCCAGGAAAAAAGTCAGCGGTTCAATGATATTGGCAGCCATGACCAGGAAGACCAGAGATATGAACAGCTTGTCTTCAAGACGTCTGCGCTGTTTGTGAGAATAATGCTGATCAGCAGACTGGTAAGCAGGATCAGTCCGAACATGTTCGCAATAAATATCGCCTGCAGATTCATACACATCCCCGACGCACGCAAAACGAGCGTCTTCTCCCCTCTTCTCAGTATTGGTTGTCCCCATATCCCCGTCAATCCGGCATCCGTCGTTCGTTCAGATACTCGGTATATCTTGCGTTGGCTTCTTCCGATGCTTTTTTATCGCGCCACCGTTCCGCATCGGAACATATCGAGAGCATTTCGTCAACGATCAGCTCGGCATTTCGGGGCTTCTCCCTGTAAAGATATCCCGTCATCCGGCTCATGGATCTTATCCCGCCAAGCTGTTTGGCGATCTGTTCGCCGAGTTCCTGCGGAAATCCCAGTTCGCAGATCGCAGATACCAGTTCATTTCTGACCTGAAGCCACTCTTTCTGTTTATCGGTCATCTTGCGATCCTTTTTCATTCATACTCTACTTCGCCGTAATCATTGATATAAAATGTTTCAAAATCGGTCAGGTAATAATCTCCGTAGATATCTTCTATGCAGAATGCGTAAAGGTATTCGCCGGGATACATCTGGTCGTAGATTATCTCGGGATCGCCGTCGAAAACGTATTCATCGCCGTACCATTCATCCCAGTATTCGGTTTCGATCGACATCGAATAATATACGGGAACGATCTTGTCGCCTTTTTTAAGTTTCACGATATCTTTCGATGCAGCACCACTCTCATCATCAATACCGTCCCATGCGCCTTCGATGATAATGCTCTTGTCATCCATCCGCAGTCGGAGATTCGTTTCCTTGTCATTGAGAAGCACCGGAGAAGTATAGATTATTCCTTCGTCCGTATAATCCACGATGTATGTTGCCAGATTCTGGCCGTCGGGAAGCGAGAGCCACCATCCGTCAAAATTGTCTATGAATATACCGTACTCCCAGTCTTCATCAATATCGTAAGTCTCACCGTATTCGATCACTTCGGTCCCGTCGTCGCTCATGACATAAACCATTCCGTAAACGTCCGCGGTATTGTACATTCCCTCTTCGTCGAGGGCAAAGTAGTAATATCCGTCTTCAAAAGTCGGCTCGACATCAAAGGTGATATAAGGGCTCTCTCCGGTCTCCTCATAGTCGTCCAGATAGTCCCAGTAATCGTCTTCGTAATAATCCCAGTCGCCCCAGTACCAGTCGCCTTCGTCATCAAACCATGTATCGTCATCATAATCCCAGTACATGTCTCCCGAAGCACCGACACTGCCAAGCATGTCGATAAATGAAAGATAGTACGGACTGATGCAGATCTTCCCGAAAAATGAAAGTTCCTCGGAACCCTGTATGCTGATGGGATAATAAGTCGCCAGACCCGATACTCCCTCATGTACGTAGCCGCTTACCGAATATGCGACAGCTTCCGATATGGCTTTTATTGCGGCATTGGAATTCTGTGAGTATGAAGAACATGCGTCGATCAGGCCTCCGAGGTCGATCATGTTCGTATAGCCCTCGGTCTTGTTATTTCCTCCGAAATCATCAACCCCGCTTATGGCACGGACTATATCACCTCTTGTTGCAACGTCCTGGCCCGCATCATATACATCTTTCGCAAAGTTGTTGAAAGCCGTTACCAGGTTATCGATCTTTGAAAGATCGATTATCGAAAATGTAGTCAGAGCATCGTCGTCATCCTTCTCACATGCTTTCAGGAAACTGTCCGCAACAACTTTTCCCAGTGCAAGTGCGTCGGCATCCGGCTTCGAGCCCAGATAATCGCCGATAGCCACATAATCCCATCCGCTTCCGGGTTCGACCTCTTCGGACCCATACATATAATCGGCATATGTTGCGCAGATATTGGCAGTTTCCACGGTTCCCATGAGGCAGGCGTCAAAGCCTATAAAGTCAAGCTTCTTGCCTGTGACTTCGATGCTTTCGTTAAGAACCGTGTCAAGTTCAGCCAGATCGATCGAATCACTGTAAAAGCACTCATCGAAACATACTCCCGTAATGCTTCCGCCGCCGTGATTCCACAGTATCACACCGTTGCGCGCGGACGCATATTCTTTCAATCCCCATTTCAGAAAGTCCGAAAGAGTTCCGGGATCGCCCATATCGTCGAGTTTGATCTCTTTAAGGAGCTTGATCTCGCCGTTCTGTATAAGGTATCTCTGTAATTTGTCCTCATTCACATAATCGTTCTTCCAGACCTGTGTTCCGCCGGTCTGTACGATAAACCTGACCTTGTCGCCTGTTGAAGCGGACTTCATTTCTTCCAGATCCGCGCTTCCCATTCCGTAATCGCTTTCAAGATCGGTTCCGCACAGATATACGAACAGCGTCCAGCCTCCGGCAGCCTGCTGATCCTTTTTGTCGTCCAGTTTCTTTCTGTCTATCTTAACTTCACCGGTCGATCTGTTGACATTGATCGAAACACTCTGAGCCTTGGAATCCGTATCGGTCTGGCCCTTATTATTGTCGGGATCTTCATCCCCTGCTTTGCCGTTCTGTGCGGCAGATCCGGTAATTTCGCCGGTCGGAGCCTGTGTGATCTGCTGGTCCGTATCCCCGCCGTTTATGTTTTCATTCGTTTCATCACTGCTGCAGCCCGAAAGTGTCGATAATGCGATCATTGAGATGATCAGAATAACAGATAAAAGCTTTTTCATATCATTTCCCCTGTGATAAGCGATAGTTATTTACCAATAAATGATTTTACAACAATGTTATTGAGAATACAACAAAATAATGATTCGTGTAACTCCTGTTTTTCTGAATTTTGATACAGGCCGACTTCACATTTTGTTTTTTGTACAAAATAGTTAAATTATATGCAATAATGGGGAAATTTTTGTAAATATCTCCTTGCTTTTTATAGTATTTTAGCCTATAATTGTTACATATGGAGTCTGCAATTTTCGAATAATCATCATACTGTAATTACGACTAATCTGTTTGGTCCGAGGGGTAATTCATGAACTACTACGAGAATATCGTTGTTTTTGATAAGTACAGGCTTGTGCGTCTGATGGCCGACAATTCTTTCTATTCCGAATTTTTCGGTAATAACGTGGAAACCGGGGAAGATGTCTATGTCAAGATGATCAATCCCGACAAGTTTACGCGTTATGAAGTCGATAAGATCTGCTTTGCCAGCGAATGCGCCCAGATCAAGAATTTCGAAAATCCCAACCTGTTGAAACTTTATGCTGCCGGAAGCTATTCCAATACCATGTGTATTGTCAGCGAATTTGTTCCCGGTTTTAAGCTTTTAAATACATATCTCAACGAGACCGGCCTTATCGGTGTCAAGGCATCTCTCGACATTATCCAGAAGCTCGCTCTCGGCCTGCGTTATGCCCACGGACGTAATGTCATCCACAGAGGTATACGTGCCTCGAACATCGGAATAGTCGAAAATGAAAATAAAGAGATCACCGCGATCAAGCTGTTTGATTTCGGCGTTTCGCAGATCATAGATTATACCAATACTTCTTCCGACCAGGTAGATGAGAACTTCGGATTCATGGCTCCCGAGACTACCGGACTTCTCGATCATAAGGTCGATGCGCGTTCGGACCTTTATTCACTGGGAATCCTGCTGTATCGTTTTCTTACCGGTCATTATCCTTTCCATGCCGATACCATCGACAGCATGGTTTATCAGCATGTCGCCGTAATGCCGAAGGATCCCGTTGAATACAATCCTTCCGTTACTCCCGCTGTTTCCAAGATGGTCTCAAGGCTTCTTGCCAAGGATCCCGATCAGCGTTATCAGTCAGCCAACGAACTTATCAATGACATAGACGTTTATTTCAGTTCAGCGGATACAGCTTCGACTTCGGACGAAGAGACCATCATCCAGACTATGGAACGTCGTTCCAAGGTGCTGAGCAGAAAGAGCGAACTTGCACAGATCCGTAATATGTACACCCAGGCTCTTAAGAGCGAAGGCCACTTCTGTCTCGTTCAGGGTCCTTTAGGCTGCGGTAAATCCGATCTGTTCTCCAATCTGTGCAACGAATTCCAGGAAAGCAACATTCCTTTCTTCCGTGCGAGATTTTCTTCCAAGCGTAGCGGAAGTCCGTATTATGCCTTCCGTGACATTTTGCTGCAGTATCTGAATATTTACAAATCTTATGAGCACAAGATGGCTTCTACCGAAAGAGACCGTCTGTTTGAAGCGTTATGCGGTCAGAGCGATCTTGTTTTCAGATTCTGCCCCGAGATGACTTCCGTTCTGAAGAAGTCCGAGGAAACGACCGAACTTGACGAATTCAGGGACAGCCAGCGTACAGCAGACCGGCTTTCCGCCTTTTTCCTGCAGCTGTATGAAAAAGGCAAGCCTTTCGTCATCATGCTCGATGATCTCCACAACGCCGATGCGGCAAGCCTTTCGCTGCTTCGCGAAATGGTTTCCGTTATCAGCAATTACAAGGTATTCCTTGTCTGTTCGATACGTGATAATTATGATACCGGCAATGAGCTCCTGAGCCTGTTTGTCAACAATGCCAAGAGCGGCAATTCCTATTCAAGCGTGATCACGCTCGACGATTTCGATCTTGAGAGGATGACGGAGTATGTTTCCGACCTCCTGATGATCAACAAGAGTAATTGCCAGACTGTTGCTTCTTACCTCATGGACAAGACCGGCGGCAATTCGTATTTTGCCTGCAATCTTTTACGTTCCATGCTTGAAGACGGTGTCATTTCGATAAGCGACGGCCAGATCGAAGAGAATATTGACCAGTTCCATATGATCGACACCGAGGTCAATATTTTCCAGGTCATCGAAGCGCGTCTTAATAAGCTTTCAGCCGATACGGTCAATATGCTCGAGGTTGCTTCCGTGATCGGAAGTGAATTCTCAGTGCAGCTGCTCTCAGCCGTTATCGACAAACCCAAGACCACGCTTTCACCCCTTATTTCCGAAGCTGTTGACAACCAGCTTATAGAATACAGCTCATCAATGGATATACTGTGCTTCTCGCACCGTGATATACAGTCGGTTGTCAACAATCATCTGACCGACGCGCAGCGCCGCGAGCTTCATTTGAAGATTGCCAAAGGGATCGAGCTTATCAATCCCGATCTGGATAAAACTGTATTTGAACTCGTATATCATTATTCCAAAGCGGAATCTACCGCCGATATCAAGCGTTATATCATGAAAGCGGCCTCCAAGGCCAATGAGGCCAACGCTCATGATGACGCGCTGAAATATTACGCCAAAGCACTTGAGCTGATCCCTTATGATGAGAGCCCTGCCGACTGGATGATCTCCAAGAAGGCCATGGTCGAGCTCAATCTCATTTCGGGTCATTATGATCTGGCCATTGAGGCTGCTCACGATCTGCTGCCTCTTATGACCGACAAGCCTGCAAAAGCTCATCTGCTGCATCGTATTGCTCTCGGATGCTACAGGCAGAGCAAGTTTTCAGACTGCGAAAGCTATCTGATCGAAGCGCTTGGGGAAGTCGGAGTACATTTTCCTTCATCCGGCAAGCCTCTGGGATTCGGGCAGAATATGCTGTCCTTGAAGACTTTCCTTCTTGTCCATTTCAAGAAGGATTTCAGTAAGCTCGAGCCCAAACATCCCAATGACCCTGCCGCCGATCTGATCGTTGCGATATATGAAACCTTATGCTGGACCTATGCATATTCAAATGTTAACCGCTTTGTTTATACGGCATTGAGGCTGTTCTCGTATGCCCAGAAGACTTTCGGCGCTTCGCCCCAGCTTGCTATCGCGGCTTCGGCTATGTCGATCTACTATATGCTTAAAGGTGATGCCAAGCATTGTGCCTTAATGCAGGGAGCCGCATCCAAGCTTCGTAACGACTATTCGGTTAAATACGGACAGGCACGAAGCCTTCTGTTCTCAGGCTTTACCGCTCAGACCGTAAGTGATCTGGACAAGAGTATCCGCCTTCTGAAAGAGGCTTCCGAATGTTTCAAGGCGATCGGCGATCAATGGGAATATAACAATTCTCTTATTTTCTCATTGTATTCGCTCCTGATGCTTGGACGGTACGAAGACTGTATCACGCTTGGAAACGAAAGCATTACCATAAGTGAAAAGCTCGGAGACCGCTTCTCGCTGGCTAAAGTATACGCTATTCTCGTTGAATGTTATACACAGATGGGTAATTATCCTCAGGCCGAGTCTACAGCCAAGCTCTGCAAGGCTATTACGGATGAGCTTAATTTCCCTTATTCGACAGTATGCTACAACCTGGCTTTCGGTAAGTTATTGTATGAACTGGGTAAGTTCCGCGAGTCGGCGGAGCTGTTCCGTGAGGCCAAGAAGCTGATCGATGACAATTCGCTTGCGATGGTACATCTTGCTCCCGTTTATCCGTATCTGGCACTGTCCATGGTACAGGAGCTTCACAATACCAAGAATTCGATGTCACTCGGAAGCATTCAGGATGCACAGCATGATATACGCATGATCTGTGAGGATGCCGAGAATAAGTGTATCAATATACCGAATTCACGTGTTACCGTAAAACGTGCCTGGAGTGCTTATGCCATCATCTGCAACAAACTGGCGATAGCCGAAAAGGAATTTGTCAACGGTATCGAACTGGTATCGGATATCAATTATAACTATGAATGCGCAATGCTCGAATTCGAATACGGCAAATACCTGCATTCGAAGCATCGTGTCAACGAATCGCGTTTCCAGATCTTCGAAGCTTATATGACCTTTACCAATATATCTTCGATCTATCATGCCAAAGAATGCGAAACGATAATCGATGAGAAGTACCACGAATCCTTCCGCGACAATTCATTGATGAAGAGCATCGCGGCACAGCGCAATCGTATGAACGTCGACCGTAAGGCCAATACCCTGCTGCGTCTGGGTGAGCGTCTTACCTCTACCCTTGAGCTCGACGAGCTTCAGAGAAAGATCCTGCAGGATGCGGTTGAAATGGTAGGTGCCGAACGTGGTATTCTCTTCCTGTATCCCGAAACCGGAGACAAGGTACTGTATGTCGCTTCGGTATACAATCTGGGTAATTTCGACGGCAATACTTACGAATGGATGCTGAAGGAAGTTGAGAAGAGCCGTAAGCCGATCATCATCAATGATATGCAGTCCGACGAGTATCGCAAGCACTATTCTGTAATGGTACGTTACGGTATCAAATCGGTTATGGCAATGCCCATGTTTGTACGAGGCAATCTGTTCGGTATCATCTATCTTGACAGCCGTCTGGTACGTCAGATATTTAACGATGAATATATCGAAGCCATGGGATTCATTGCCAACCAGGCCGGTGCTCCCATCGAGAACGCCCGTCTCTACCACAAGGCTATTACCGACGGACTTACCGGTATCTACGGTCGTTCTTATCTGGACAACCTTATCGTTGATAAGACAAGCGAAGAGAATCCTCAGGTATCGGCTATCATGATCGACGTCGATCACTTCAAGAACTTCAACGATACCTACGGCCATCAGTTCGGTGACAAGGTTCTGAAGCAGATCGCCGGTGTAATGAAACGTGTCGCGGGCGATCTCGGAGTTCCCTGCCGTTACGGCGGTGAGGAATTCGTGATCCTGATGAATTCCAAGGATGAAGAGCTTGTAATGACCACCGCTGAAAAGGTACGTACATCAGTCGAGGCTTCTACCCTCGCTTACAATGAAGGTACGAGCGTTCAGCTTGTATCGGTTACTATCAGTCTCGGTGTCTCGATCTGGGATCCCTCGACTATGGAAAGGCTCGATCTTATCGAGCATGCCGACAAGGCCCTGTATTTTGCGAAGCATAATGGCAGGAATCAGGTCAAGCTCTGGGATGAGAGCGTAGGATAATATCTGTAAATAATATACACCTCCGATATATCCGTAACGGATTATCGGAGGTGTTTTGTTTTATCTGCATTAATGACATTTTATTCTGTGTAGCCGCATTCTCTCAGACGCTGGGGAATGTAATCCTTCAGTGTGGAGTTCGGACACACATCAAGCATCAGCTTGTAATAGTAAATTGCTTTTTCAAAATCTTTCAATGCCTGGTATGATTTACCGAGGTAATACATAGCCGAATCGCTGTCAGGCGTAAGTGCTACGGCTGCTTCCAGCTTTTCCGACGCCTCGGCATATTCACCCTTGTCGAAGGCATCACGCCCGCTCCTGTATACTTTTCTCGATGCCAGAGGGTAGATCTCTTCTCTCATGCTCTCGAGGATCTTGACGGCATATTCATTGTCGAGACCGCTCTCATCGACAGTGACAAGCTGCATTGCAATACTTACAAGTTCATCATCGGAATAGTCTTTGCTCTTAAGCTCATTGTATCCGTGCCAAACTTCAAACAGCGCATTGTATGCTTCGGATCCGACAGTTACTACTTCTATCTGTGTGCTTACATTTGCGAGCTGATTTTCAAGGTCATCGATCTCCCTCTGCTGTTGGGCGATCGTCTTTTCATGCTGCGTTATAGTTGCGGTCTTGGAGCTTATCTCGGCACTGTAATCAACCTTTTGCGAATCATATTCAGCCCTGATCTTGCTCTCTTTGGTAGGGATCACCAGATAATATACAACAGCGATACCTATCAGCACACCGATGAGCAGGTTCAGGAATACCATGACATTGGGTTTTTCTTCCTTGTACGAACCGGTAAGGCCGAAGAATTTCTGGTTCTTGCTTGCGGATGCTGCGGCATTCTCCAATTCAGAGTCCTGTTTATCGGACTTGGAGCGTTTCTCCGGATTGAAGGTTTCTTCCTCTATTATCGCTAAATAGCGAAGTGTAACAGGATTTGAAACATCTATCTGACGAGCCTTATTGAGGTATTTTAATGCCTTGTCATATTCGCCGTTCTTGATCAGCATCAGTCCCAGCAGCTGCATAGCCTTAAGAAAATTACCGTGCATGCTCACGGCTTTTTTGAGCTGCAGCACTGCCATATCGTTGTTGCGTTCATCGGAATACTCTTTTATCGAACTGAGTGCCTGATTGTATTTCTTTATCGCCTGGTTGAGATTATCAAGCTCAACGGGGTTGTCCTGAACTTTCTGCAGGAGTTCATCCGCTTCGTTCTCATAAGGCTGCAGGTTCTTGCTGATAACCCATTCGGACAGCGCCTGAACAACCTCTCCGCACTCAAAATAAACCAGTCCGAGCAGGTTTCTGGCATCGGTGTTCTTCTTGTTGATCTCAAGACTTCTTTTCAGATCGATGATCGCACCGCTTAAATTTCGAACCTTGGCCTTTTCGAGTCCGCTGTTGTAATACGCATTTGAAAGCCTTACGATGCGTTTATACACCGTAAGATCGGTCCCGCAGGAATCGCAGAACGTTTTCTTGGACGGCACCGGTGCGCCGCATTTCGGACAATTCATATCAGAGATTTCTCCTTTAATGTTTCTGATCGTTCTTGTTCTGCGCCTCGGTACTCTTGATCACCAGATCAAGAATATCCGCCAGATCCGTCATGTCATTTTTATAAATGGATTCTTCAGCCTGGTCTACTTCCAGTGAAGGCTGAAATCTTGAAATTTCTTCATTGAAATCTATCATAGAATAACCTCATCAAACATTAACCGCCGAATTAGTGTTATGAATGTTGTCAAGCAATGTTTTCTTCATATCGTACAAAGGCTGTGAAAGGTCCACATAAACCTCGTGAGGATTGGCGAAACGCCTTGTTTCCTCCCACAGTGTCTCCTGTTCCTGCTTGCAATATTCCCTTATCTTCATAACAGGATCGGATTTGTATACACATTTGCCGCCGATGAACACGGGAACAAGCATTTCACGGATCGTATATGTTCCGCCTTTAAGCAGTGTCTTCTTCCATGTTGCGATCGGGTCGAAAATGAGCAGATCCTTTTTCTCATCGTATTTTTCACCTACAAGTGCGATCAGGTCGGCATAGAGCTTACCGGTCTCCTTGTCGTAAATACGGAAAAGTGTCTTGTTGCCGGGGTTGGTGATCTTAACGGGATTCTCGGAGAGCTTGATCTTCGGAACGAATTGCCCGCCTATCTCCATTGCGGAAAGCTTATAAACACCGCCGAATGCGGGCCAGTCCTTACTTGTGATAAGGTTGGTACCGACGCCCCATGAATTGATCTTGGCGCCCTGCAGCTTCAGGGAGTTGATCAGATATTCATCAAGATCACTCGAAGCACATATGATGGCATCGCCGAATCCCGCTTCATTGAGCATCTTGTATGCTTTCTTCGACAAATATGCAAGGTCACCACTGTCAAGACGGATACCGTACTTCTTCGGCATCCTGCCTGCGTCTCTCAGTTCCTTAAATACCTGTATCGCCGCAGGAACACCGCTGCGAAGGGTATCGTAGGTATCAACGAGAAGCGTTGCATTGTTCGGATAAAGGTCCGCATAGCAGCGGAAAGCTTCCACTTCATTATCGAAGCTCATTACCCAGCTGTGTGCGTGGGTGCCGAGAGCCGGGATATCAAACATCTGGGCACAGACAACATTGCTCGTTCCGATACATCCGCCGATAACCGCCGCCCTCGCGCCCAAAGTACCCGCATCGGGCCCCTGTGCACGTCTGAGGCCGAACTCCATAACGCCGTCATTGCCGGCCGCATAACATACACGTGAAGCCTTGGTTGCGATCAGGCTCTGGTGATTGATGAAATTCAGTATAGCAGTCTCCACCAGCTGTGCTTCCATTGCGGGTGCAACTACCTTGACGAGCGGTTCCATCGGAAATACGACCGATCCTTCCGGAATTGCGTAGATATCGCCGCTGAACCTGAAATTTCTCAGATACTCAAGGAAAGGTTCTTTGAATACCTTTTGTTCCCTTAAATACTCTATATCGTCTTCCGAAAAATGAAGATCGCGGATGTAGTCGATCACCTGATCAAGTCCGCAGGCGATCGCATAACCGCCGTTGCAGGGATTGTCACGATAAAACGCATCGAAAATGACCCTTCCGTTGCAGCTCTCGCCCCGCTCAAAATAGCCCTGCATCATTGTCAGTTCATAAAAATCCGTAAGCAGGGTAAAATTACGGTTGTCAATACTCTTATCCATTAAGTTTCTCCTGTCCGAGGTGTTTTATCAATATGCTCTGCCCCAGTAAACCATTGATTTTGCAGGCTTGCCGCAGCAGATACATTTATCGGAAAGCTTCACCTGATCGAAAGGCATGCACCTCGATGTAGCGCCTGTTTCTTCCTTGATCTTGTCTTCGCATGCGCGGTCGCCGCACCACATAGCACGTACAAAACCGGGCTTCTCATCTATGGTCTTCTTAAACTCCTCATATTCCGTAGCATCATAAGTATGCGAATCTCTGTGTGTCTTCGCAGTCTCATACATATTCTGCTGGATCTCATCGAGAAGTTCATTGACCTTCTCACTCAGTCCCTCAAGCGGCAGAGTCAGCTTCTCGTGAGTATCGCGTCTTACCGCAACGCAGGTTCCCGCCTCGATATCCTTGGGTCCTACCTCGATACGGAGCGGAATGCCTCTCATCTCCTGCTCGGCAAATTTGAATCCGGGACGCTTGTCGGTCGAATCTACCTTTGCCCTGATACCGGCTGCCTTGAAGCTGTCAAGCAGTTCTCCGGCCTTCTCCATAACGCCTTCCTTGTTCTGCATGATAGGTACTATCATTACCTGAACCGGAGCGATGCGCGGAGGAAGTTTAAGTCCCGAATCATCACCGTGTACCATGATGATCGCACCGATCAGCCTCGTCGACATACCCCATGAAGTCTGGTGTACATACTGGAGTGTATTGTCCTTGTCGGTATACTGGATATTGAAGGCTCTTGCGAATCCGTCACCGAAATTGTGGCTGGTTCCCGATTGAAGCGCCTTGCCGTCGTGCATCAAAGCTTCGATCGTATATGTTGCCTCTGCACCGGCGAATTTTTCCTTATCGGTCTTGCGTCCCTTGATAACCGGAATGGCAAGATATTTCTCACAGAAGTCCGCATACAGGTTCAGCATCTGCTCGGTACGCTCCTGAGCCTCTTCGGCGGTCGCATGAGCGGTATGGCCTTCCTGCCATAAGAACTCTCTCGAACGCAGGAACGGACGTGTAGTCTTCTCCCAGCGCACAACGCTGCACCACTGGTTAAATACCTTGGGCAGATCCCTGTAAGAATGTACGAGATTTGCATACATATCGCAGAACAGAGTCTCGGATGTAGGTCTTACGCACAGTCTCTCCTCAAGCGGCTCAAGTCCGCCGTGCGTAACCCATGCAACCTCAGGCGCAAAACCTTCTACGTGATCCTTCTCCTTCTCGAGCAGCGACTCGGGAATGAACAGGGGCATATATACGTTCTCTACGCCAACTTCCTTGAACATCGCGTCGAGGTTTTTCTGAATATTCTCCCAGATCGCGTATCCTGCGGGCTTGAAGATCATACAGCCTTTCACGCTGGAATAATCCATCAGTTCGGCCTTGCTCACGATATCCGTGTACCACTGCGCAAAATCCTCCTGCATGGAAGTGATCTGTTCAACCTGTTTCTTATCTTCTGCCATAATCTATATCCTCCGGATTTCATATAGTGTTAAGGTAAAAGCCGGACTTTTTACCTTAACATTATTTTATTCTTAGAAACATCATAAATACTCAAAGTACATTCTACCACAATTCATGACAGTTATTCAATATGGAAAAATATATAAAATTACTATTCACAGATATGCCAACCGAAAAGAACACAAAAGCTTGCTTTCTGTGTGCTTTCCGATTGGCATATACTGCGAAGCAGTAACCCCACCCCTGTACATGAGCAAGTAGCCTGCGAAGCAGGCGGATTGCGAATGAGGGGGGGGGAGAATGAATAGTAACATATAAAAATCCCGTTATATCGATATACTTTTTATGCACGTGTCAGTTGATCACTTGACAAAACAAGTTATTAGTTGTATTGTATACATATAGAAACTCTTATTAAGAGTGGCGGAGAGTAAAAACTCAGTGAAGTCACGACAACCCCATTACCGCTGGTCATTGGCGGTAACGGAAGGTGCCAAGTTGAGCGAGCGATCGAACAATAAGAGGAGATGTTTTATTATCGTCTTTTAACGTCCGACAATCGTTCGGGCGTTTTTGTTTTATCAAGTCCTGCAACGCCCGATTTTGCTTTATTGTAACAGTTAATGCAGGAAATACAATAGAAAAGGAGATCAGATCATGGAAAGACGTTTATTTACTTCCGAGTCCGTAACCGAAGGGCATCCCGATAAGGTATGCGACCAGATCTCGGACGCGATACTCGATGAAATGCTGAGGCAGGATCCCAACAGCCGTGTAGCCTGTGAGACCTGCTGCACTACCGGACTTGTTATGGTAATGGGTGAGATCACAACCCAGGGATATGCAGATATTAAGAAAATAGTTCGTGATACCGTCCGCGAGATAGGCTATGATGATGCGGACCTCGGCTTCAGTGCCGATTCGTGCGGTGTTCTGGTTGCTCTTGACGAGCAGAGTTCCGACATCGCAATGGGCGTCAACAAAGCCCTGGAGACAAAAGATTCATTTGGAAATACCCTGGAGAGTGAGGCCGCCAAAAAACAGGAATATCTGGAAGCCGATCCCGACAACGTAGGAGCCGGCGACCAGGGTATGATGTTCGGTTATGCCTCGAATGAGACCGAAGAATATATGCCGTATGCGATCTCGCTGGCTCACAAGCTTTCAAAGCAGCTTGCTTTAGTCCGCAAAGACGGGACGCTCCCTTATCTTCGTCCCGACGGCAAGTCCCAGGTTACGGTAGAATACGACGAGAACGGAAAGCCCGCCAGACTTGATGCGATCGTTATTTCCACCCAGCACAGTCCCGATGTAACGCAGGAAAAGATCCACGAGGATATCAGAAAATACGTCATCGATGCGATCGTTCCGGCTGCCATGGTCGATTCCGACACCAAGTTCTACATCAACCCTACCGGACGTTTTGTTATCGGCGGTCCTGCAGGTGATTCGGGTCTCACCGGGCGAAAGATCATAGTAGACACCTACGGCGGAGCCGCACCTCACGGCGGCGGAGCTTTCTCCGGCAAGGATCCGACCAAGGTTGACCGTTCCGCATGCTATGCAGCCCGCTATGTAGCCAAGAACATTGTTGCGGCAGGACTTGCCGACAAATGCCAGATCCAGCTGTCATACGCGATCGGCGTTGCCACCCCTACCTCGATCAATATCGATACGTTCGGAACCGGAAAATTGTCGAATTCCAAGCTGCTTGAGATCATCCGCGAGAATTTCGATCTCCGCCCCGCCGGCATTATCAAAATGCTTGACCTGCGCCGCCCGATCTATAAGCAGACCGCAAGCTACGGGCATTTCGGAAGAAATGATCTCGACCTCCCGTGGGAGAAACTTGATAAGGTCGATGCGCTGAAGAAATATCTGTAAATGGAATAAAAACACCTCATCTGTCGCTGACGGATGAGGTGTAATTATTATATTCGATTTTTTGATGATCAGTCTTTTCTATGCCGGCCGCCGCGATATTACTCATCATCGTCTCCGGACATATCTCTCACACCGTGAAGTTCAGTCTCTGTCCGGGTGTTATTTCCTGCGCCTGAACATCCTTCCATTCTACATTGCTCAGTTTCTCAAGTAATTCTTCCTCGGATCCTGCCTGGATCAGAGTCTTCTTTACCGTATTCTCATCATTCTTCGCATAAGGATTGGGCTTGAGAGGTTTGTTTGCACCTTCCGCCGCCTCGGTCTCAATACGTTCCTTCTGCTTATCGGAAGCCTTCTCGAGCTCTGCAAACAATGTAACCTTGCCGTCATCGCCGATCGCCACACCGAATCTGCTGAGTGTATTGCCATCGCCCTGTGCCGCATCAAGAGCGCTTTCAAATCCGAACTGCTCATTGATCCTCAACGACATTTCAACCGCGTCATCGATGGCACGCAGTTTTTCTTCCGCATAATTCTCATCTGCTGCCATTTTCTCTATCTCTTCGCTGGAGAAAATAACGGAGAATTCTTTATTGCTGCCGTTGATCATGGATCTTAAGTCATCACTTGCATTGCCGACCATAAAATCATAATCTCCGAACTTTTCACGCAGACTGTTGAGATAATCCTGTGCGCGTTTCGATAGTTTCGCTTCATTTGCCTTGGAAGTCGCATTCTCGCTGCTGGTCTTGATATCATCGGCCTTCAGGCTTTCGGTGACGATGTCTTTTTCAGGCTTTGCAGCAGCTTTGTTTACCAGATCTTTCTGGTCTTTTCTCAATTTGTCCGCAAAGAAACTTCCATTTGCTCCAACCAGATTCATATTCATAATTTTCGTCCTCCTTTGACTGTTGACAGGAAATCCGTTTCCCGCATATTTAAGATCAATTAAACGTTCCGGTTCAAAAGTGTATAATCCACCATATACTATATCGGCAAAAAATACCTGATAGTTAACCTTTCTGTTCCGATACGTCGGGTTCCTTCAAATCACGTTCAGACCGTAATTTATAAAAAAAGAGCAAAATTTGATAAATAATTGCCAAAATTTGCATTCTTTTTTTGCTTTTTTAAATCGACTGTATTAAAATTATCTTTAGTGGATCACAATAAAACTAATCGAAAGGAGGTTGTTGATTTGATCGAAATTCTTAACGGAATAGTCGAGACTGTAGCATTCTACGGAATTAACGGTGTCAGGATCCATCACAATCGTGAGACCGACAGTTATCCGATCCATTGGCATACCGCCATGGAAATAATAATGCCGTTCAAGAACAATTACGAAGTTACGATCGGTTCCACCACACTGACTGTGGAACCTAATGATATCATCATCATTCCTCCCGGAGAACTCCACGCCCTCACTGCTCCGGATTCCGGTTCCAGGCTTATCGTCCTGATCGATTATTCACTGCTCTGCAATCTCAAAGGTATGGATCAGCTGCTTCATTCACTGCATCCTTATTGTATCATACGTGATGAGAAGAACGACGATCTTGCCGGAGAGTTGTGCGCATCTTTGCGCAACTGCCTCCTCGAAATAGAATCGGAATATTTCGGAGATACGCCTTACAGAGAGGCACGCATATACTCGCTGCTCATCAATTTCTTCGTGATAATCGGTCGCGAATCCGGCAACCTCACCGCTCTGTTCGGTAATTTTACTACAAATAAGCAGCATGAATATGTTCAGAAATTCATGAACATCTGCAGTTACATCAATGAACACTGCACGGAAGAAGTTACGGTCGATGAGCTTGCTTCGCTTGCCGGCTTCTCGAAATTCCATTTTGCGCGTCTGTTCAAACAGTTTACCAATGTCTCGTATTATGATTACCTGACCAGAAAGCGTATCGAACATGCCGAAGCACTGCTTATCACCCCGGATATCTCCATCACCGAAGTCGCGATGCAGTCCGGATTCAACTCACTTTCGACATTCAACCGCGTGTTCAAGAATGTAAAGGGCTGCACTCCCTCCGAATACAAGGGCATGAACCGCCAGCCCCGCAACTGACGGTCTGATCCGTCCTCTCGAAAGCAGAACTTATCGCATAAATAAACATCCGGAACATTCATAAAGGATATTCCGGATGTATTTTTATGATCATTCACTGAACTCAAAATACTTAAAATCGAAATCACTTCCCGGCAGGAAGACGAATTCCACCTTTACACAGTTTTCCGTACCGATCTCGGAAATATCAAAGCTCCTTTCCTCGTAATCCTCTGTATGCGCGAACTCAAGCAGTGTCTTGACAACCTCTCCGTCTGCATATGTCAGTTTCAGATGGATCGAATTGTTCTCGCTCCGTGAAAGTCCGCAAATAGTGAGTTTTCCGGCTTTTCTTCCGTCAAATACCATATCGTCGAATTCAAGCGTCACATTATTTCCGATACCCTCTACCGCTTTCTCCGTAACGTTAAATGCATCGCCGTAAACTCTTGAATTCTCGGTTGCGTAAACCCTTGCAAATGCCTTGTCCGGCTTTGTAAAACTGAAACCCTTGATATGGAACTTGTCCTTGGTCGTAAAATAGATATTTGTGATACCCTTTACCCTGTGATCAAGTTTGAAAGTCTCGGGCTGGTATACGTTCCAGATCGAAGGTTTGCAGTAGCGTCCGTCGAGCAGCAGCCTGCTCCCCTCGTCTCCCGGTCTGCCTTCCCAGATTCCGAGCTCATACTCATTTCCGTCAAGCGTGAAAATGGGGATCGTCACTTCATCCGAACCGAATTCGCCGAAATCAATATTCTCATATCCGATATAACTGTCCTCGCCACGCGGTGTCGCAACACCTTTTTCGTTTCCGTTTCCGACATCGCCGCGCGAATCGGTATACAGCGAGCCCGTAATAAAATCATAAGGATCAAGATATGCGGTCCCTACACCTTCAGCATCGAATTCAAGCGTTGAGATACAATGCATCTTATCGGTTCCGTTGTGTGTCATGCAGCGCAGACGGAACCTGCCGTCTCCCTTCGAAGTAACGATCGCGCTCCTGATGACCGGTCCGGCTGCTTTTGAGCCGTCATCCTGCTTCGCGTCCGCAGTCTCATTATTTTCAGATGCCCCGCCTTCCGCAGGTTCAACCACGGCAAGATTCGACTTTGCGGCATAATCATTTACGACAGCCCAGATCACGTCGGTGTAAGCAGCATCGGGCGGATAGATATGCGCCTCAACACGCTCGGTTGTATGCCCCTCGTAAAAATGTACCGGATTTGATGCATCGGATCCCGCAGCATCACTTTCATCCACACAGCAGATCTCTATCTTTCTTACGGGAATATCCTTCCTGTCTATTTCCAGCTCAAGTTCAACATCCTCGGGCGCAGATCCTTCTGCTGCCTCCGCTACCGCAAGCAGCCTGCCGGAGAACATTCTTCTCGAATCGCACTTATACTGGTCAAAATCGGTGCTGTCACCGTTATCCATGCCGACCAGCGTGCCGTTCTTTACTTTGACATTTACGCGGCAGTTGGCATTTTCAACTTCGTGCCCGTCGCTGTCGAGTGCATATATCTCGAAAAATGCAAGCTTATCAAAGCGCGGTTTTCCGGCATATGTCTCAGGATCAAATCTGTGGCATCTTACCTCGCTCACATCCCCAAACGAACTGCGGCGCTGTCTTGCAACCTCATTTCCGTTTTCATCATAAGCTACGGCTTCGATATAACCCTTATGATAAGGAACCTGCCAGGTCGGGCACAGAACTGCATCTTTAGCATGATCAACGTATCTTCTTCCGTGTGATACACCATTTACGATCAGCTCCATGGAAGGCGCATTTGATGCGATCCTGACGTCGATGATCTGCCCCTCGTTGAAATCCCAGTAAGGGAAAACATGTACGAACGGAGCCTTCTTAAAATCGGTCCATTCGGCCTTGAAAATGTAGTACGTATCCTTCGCAAATCCGGCAGTATCCGTCTGGCCGAAATACGAATTCTTGGTATGATAAGGTGTAGGTTCTCCGATATAATCGAAGCCTGACCAGATAAACTGTCCGGATGAAAATTCATGGTCACGCTCGGCAGTGACACAATACTCTATGTTCTTTGCTCCCCAGCTTGTGGTACAGTTTCCGAGGGCTGAACACTGCTCATCATCGTCGGCCATAACTGAAACATTCATCGGGAAATGATATATTCCTCTTGACTGAACCGTCGAGCAGGTCTCGCTCCCGTAGATCATCCAGTCGGGATACTTCGCGTGATGTCCGTCGTACAGCCTCTCGCCGTAATTGTAGCCCGCAAGCTTCAAAATGTCGGCACATTTCTGGGCGCCTTCCCATGCCATATAATTCGACCCGAAAGTTGCTATGCCGTTCTTACGGTAATCATGCTTCTCTACATTGGCCTTCAGATCCCTTATAAGGTCCTGAGCAGACTCATCTGCATGGCAGTCATAGATTTCGTTGCCCGTACTCCACATGATGACCGAAGGGTTGCTCCTGTCGCGGCGTACCCAGCGCGCAACATCCTTAACATAGTCCTCGTCAAAGAAACGCGCATAATCGAACTCCGTCTTCGGCCTTCTCCACATATCAAATGCTTCGGAATCAAGCAGTATGCCCATTTCATCCGCAAGCTCCACAAGGCCTCTTGCAGGCATATTGTGGGAAGTCCTGATCGCATTTACGCCCATCTCCTTCAAGACAATGATCTTGCGCCTGAAAGCATCCTTATGAAAAGCCGCGCCCAGACATCCGAGGTCATGATGCTCGCACACGCCCTGGATCTTTACTCTCCTGCCGTTGAGGAAGAAACCTTTATCGTTCGTAAATACAGCCTCTCTAAGGCCGAATCTTGTTTTTACCTCGTCAACTATCTCATTTTCACTGCTCCTGACGAGGCGGGTAGTCAGCTCATACAGATTCGGTGAAGTAATATCCCATACGAACGGATTATCAATCGCGAATTTTGTAGCAAATTCAAATGCCGCTCCGGCATACTCCGCGCTTCCGGTAAGTTCAATGCGTTTCGTTTCCACATCGCTTACCTTTACTTCATCCCTCTTTTCGCAGGGATGCTCACAGATCGAACAATTATCCCCATTTGAGGCATCATCTATAACGAAATCTTCCGTTCCCGGACAGGGCTTCACTATACAGCGTGAGTTTTCGGGAAGTGCCAGCAGAAGCCTGATATCAAATCGGAGTTCATACTCCCGGCCGGTATCGGATCCTCCCTGTGTACTGTCGCAGACTTCGGTATCCGCATACACAAACCAGCGCCCGTCTTCCTTTTTGCTGCTGATATATATTCCGTCCGTTGCAATATGAACACCGGGCACGCATTTGAAAATTACATCCCTGAAAATGCCTGCCCCGGAATACCAGCGTGAATTCGGCGATCTGTGATTTACCGCAACCATTATCGTATTTTCACCGTCGGTAAGAAGTTCGGTAATATCAAGCTCAAAAGCCGAATATCCGTAATGATTGTGGCCGGCCTCCCGTCCGTTTACATAGATCACGCTGTCCATGTAAATACCGTCAAAATTGATCAGATAACGTTTCCCGCTCTCCTTTGCAAGAGAAAACGTTTTGCGGTACCATCCCGTCCCGTCACCGTACAGATCCTTTGTATCGTAGATCAGCCAGTCATGGGGCAGCGTAACGCCCTTCCAGCCCGTAGATCCGCACGCATCCTGCAGCCCCGTTCCGATCTTAAGCTTTACAAATTCCCAATTATCATTAAATAGTCTTTCTGTCCTCATCTAAATGAACCTTTCTATTATGATCCGCTAAATGCTAAACTTCGTATAATGATCCGTTCTAAAATGATCATCCCTGCGCTTACGTTTATTGCTTCGGTTTTACCGTAACCGTGATCTTCGATACATATTTTTTGCCGTTCTGTCTGATCGTAACCGTGATCGTCGCCTGTCCCTCTTTGACGGGCTTGATCTTGCCGGCCTTCGTGACCTTTGCGATCTTCTTGTTGCTGCTCTTATATTTGACCACCGCATCCGCAGCCTTGTATGAGATCTTGATCTGGACAGCTTTCTGTCCCACAGTCAGAGTCTTCTTGGTGAACGTAGGATGGGGATCGGTATCTTTTTTGCCGTCATTTCCAGACTGGTCCTGCTTTCCGGTACCCTGATCCTGGTCCTTATTGCCCTGTTCTTCGTCCTGATTGCCATAATCCTTCTGCTGTGCTTTTCCGATCGCGATATTGTCTGGAGCGGTCCGTCCGAACATCGCATATGCAAGCTCAGGATGATCGATAAATACATTGCGGTTGCCCTGAACCTGCTCTGCAAGATCATTGCGGCCCATTTCCCAGGTATCTACAGGATCGAGTTCCATCCACTCAAACAACGTATCAAGGCTTTCTATGACCTTTTTTCCGTCATTTTTATTTTTGGTACTCTGGCTTTCGTCAAGTTTCGGATCCGCCGCATCCTCAACGAGATTCGGTTCTTCCCATCTTGTATAAACATACAGCAGGATCCTCGCCACATCGCCCTTAACATTATCCAGCGGTTCAAAAGTGAAAACCTTGGCATTCCACCAGCCCGAAACCTTGCCGGTATTCTTGTCTCCGAGCCGGTCTATTTTGGTATCGGCCGAATTTTTATCTACATTTCCGAAACAATAATCACTCCTGTTTGCATTTACGACACTGTCCGTCGGGCGCAGATGATGCAGATCCGCACCGCCGCCGGATTCGTAGAAGCTTGCGTGAGCCTTGGGCCACACATGTTCACGGCTTATTGTAGTCGCCTTTTGTGTTTCGGTAGCGGTAAGAGGCAGCGCATCGCTGTAAAACAAAACGGTTCCCGCCTTTCCATCTTCGGCGTCTGTATAAGTGAAATACTTGGTAAGCATGCTGTAGCTTACTTTATTCGAATACGCATCGGTATCCGCCATAAGGTCATGAAGCGCGGTTTTAAGCTCGTCGCCGCTCATCGCCTGCAGCTTCTCGATGCTGTATTTGCCGCTGTAGTATTTGATCGCGGCATCGCCGAGTTCGGTACATACCTTATCTCGGTGTCCGGTATTGTAGCTCAGTTCATCGGGCTGCGTAACGGCATAAACCGCCGTTGCCGGTGACAATGCATTACCCGTAAATGTTCCGACGATCATTGCAGCCGCCATCAGAACGGCTGTAAATACCTTTCCGAAACGATACGTTATACCACGATCGGTCATTTTGATCTTCATGACAATATCCTCCGTAATCCCTTATATTTCATTATTTACCTTATGTTTCATTATTTACCTTATGTTTTGTTATTTACTTTTGCCGCTGTCCGTAGTTCATTTCTTCCTCTCGAACAATGTCTCTTTGATCGAAATATACTTATCGGCCAGACATACGATCCAGGCTTCTTTAGACCTGGGTATGCGGGTTATGTTGAGCGGCCACATATGGCTGTAAATGATCTCCTGCTCCCGCTTTCCGATATGAAAATACTTTTTTGCGTTTTTCAGTGCCTTGGACGCATGAATATATCCGTGCCAGTTATGTTCGCCGTTATCCTCATCATGCCAGTCGTACAGATAAAAATCATGCAGCATTGCTGCCTTGAGCATGACTTTGTTGTCGGCATGCAGCCTGAAACGTTTGTTGATATAATAGCTCAGGGCCGCCACACGTTCACAATGCTTGAATGTAGTTATCCTTCCGTGCTGGATGTAGTTTTTCATACGTTTCACATGCACGTTGTTTTTTAATGCTCCGATATACCGCTGCGTATTAACGTAATCGGTCTTGGAAAAACCTTTTTTACTCACTTTGCCTCCATAAAAAAGTCTTCTTCATTCTACAGGACCTTTTCTTTATACATGTCATATCTTTTCCCTACGGAATGAACAAACTCTCCATCCGCTAACATCTTCCGGATCTCGCTGTCGGTCACCCACCTGGCATCAATTGTTTCTTCCGGCTGTAACACTATATCCTTTATCTCTACATCCTTCCTGAGCAGGAAAATATCCATAAAATAATTCTTATTTGCATATGTTGCGATCAGCTCCAGCTCATTTTCGCCGGCCCTGATCCCGGTCTCCTCGGCAAGTTCCCTGACGGCCGACTGACATGTTGTTTCTCCGGCAAGGGTACCTCCGCCCGTAAACTCCCACATATTGCCCCGCTTCTTATCCGGATGTCTCTTGGTCGCGAGGAACTCCCCCTTCGAATTGACTACCCAGATCTCGCAGCAGACATAATACTCGCCGTCGGCAAATTCATCCCCGCGCAGATGAGTACGTCCGAGCGGTTTTCTTTCCGCGTCATAAAGATCCCAATATTCCATAAATATGCTCCTTCCCATAAAAACCATACTTATAATAAATATACCATTTGTCCGAATTTATTTCAATTGAATTTCGGATAAGGAAACCGTTTCATCCGCAACGAAATACTTAGGGGCAGTTTCCTGAAAGCAAACTTTCGGAACTGCCCTCCCGCTCATCGCATAAAAAAAGACTGCCGCAAACCGCCGCAGTCTTTCATTAATGACCCTTTTGTAAATAACTCTTTTGTAAATGACTGTTTCAAAACAGCCTTCATGCCTTTTACTGGCCCATCTGCTTTGCAACTTCAGCAGCGAAGTCTTCGTTCTTCTTCTCAAGACCTTCGCCGGTCTCGTAACGAACGAATCTCTTAACCTTGATCGAGCAGCCTGCTTCCTTCTCTACAGAAGCGATGTACTTCGAAACGCTGATATCCTGATCCTTAACATAGATCTGATCCATAAGGCAGAATTCCTTCATCTCTTTCTGGAGACGTCCGATCAGCATCTTGTCGATAATGTTCTCAGGCTTGTTGGCATTGGCGGGATCATTCATAGCCTGCTCTTTAAGGATTGCCTTCTCATGCTCAAGGAACTCAGCAGGAACCTCGCTCTGGTCAACATACTTGGGATTAAGAGCTGCGATCTGCATAGCCAGGTTCTTTGCACACTCAAGTGTAGCATCGTTCAGAGGAGCGTCCATATCAACGAGGATGGCGATCTTGCCGCCCATATGGATGTAATCGGCAACAAATCCCTCTGTCTGGTACTGAACAAAACGACGGATGTTCAGGTTCTCGCCGATAACAGCGATCTGTGAGCTGCGCTCTTCGTTAACGGTCTTGGAAGTATCGAGTGCCCAGGGCTCAGCAAGGAATGCATCGATATCAGCTGCCTTGGTTGTTGCAGCCTGTGCAACTACCTGTTTAACATAGGTACGGAACTTCTCGTTCTTTGCAACGAAGTCTGTCTCGGAGTTAACCTCAACAACAGCTGCGGTCTTGCGGTCTTCGCTTACAAATGTATCGCAAACACCCTCTGCCGCAATACGGCTTGCCTTCTTCTCAGCTGCGGCAAGACCTTTCTTGCGAAGGAATTCGATAGCTTCATCATAATTACCGTTAGTTTCGTTAAGTGCCTTCTTGCAGTCCATCATTCCGGCACCGGTCATCTCTCTTAATTCTTTTACCATTGCTGCAGTAATCTCTGCCATGTATATTTCCTCCTGTTCTTGTAAGGTATTAGTTATTATTCTGCGTCCTTGGGCTCTTCTTCAGCTGCATCTTCACTTGCCTCTGCGGGCTCGCTCGATACGGCGTCAACACCCTGGTTAGCCTCGATAACTGCGTCTGCCATCTTGGCAACGATCAGTTTAACGGCGCGGATAGCGTCATCATTACCGGGGATAACATAATCAAGTTCTTCGGGATCGCAGTTGGTATCAGCAATACCTACAAGCGGAATACCAAGCTTGTGAGCTTCCTGGATACAGATTCTTTCCTTCTTGGGATCAACTACGAAGATCACATCGGGAATACCGCCCATTTCCTTGATACCGGAAAGGTTCTTCTCAAGCTTCTCCCATTCCTTCTTGAGCTGGATAACTTCTTTCTTGGGAAGTACATCAAATGTTCCGTCCTCGCTCATCTTCTCGATTTCCTTAAGACGGGCGATACGGGTCTTGATGGTTTTGTAGTTGGTCAGCATGCCGCCGAGCCATCTCTCGTTGATATAGTACATACCGCAGCGCTCAGCCTCGCTTTTGATAGCATCCTGTGCCTGCTTCTTGGTTCCTACGAACAGAACCTTGCCGCCTTCGGCTACGATGTTCTTGATGGCAAAATAAGCCTCATCTACCTTGCCTACAGACTTCTGAAGGTCGATAATGTAGATACCGTTTCTCTCGGTGTAGATGTAGGGAGCCATCTTGGGGTTCCAGCGCCTTGTCTGATGTCCGAAATGAACACCTGCTTCAAGAAGCTGCTTCATTGAAATAACACTCATTTTCTTTTCCTCCTGTTGGTTGAGATCTTCCCCGGTCATCTTTCCCGCCAACCGACGCATTCCGGAATGTTCCTGCTCAAAATACAGTCATTCGGATCCCCTCTCATATCCTCAGGTCTCCGACATCCCGCAAACACGCACCGGGCTGACCAAAATGCCGCGTGAATAATAGTTTCAGGTTGCACATCAGCGCAACCTGAAATATTTTATCATAGTCAATTGTTAAATGCAAGAAAATTTTTAAACTTCCCTGTCAAACCTTGTATATCGGAAATATCGAACAGCCCCTGTCAGCTCCTCGAAGAGAAAAACTCCATCAGCTTTGCCAGCAGCTGATCCTTGGTGATCGTTTTGAGAAGATAGTTCTCGGGTTTCAGAGCCATAACCTGCATAACGCTTTCCCGGTCGCCCCTGCCTGTCAGGAAGAATACCGGTATCGATGCTGTCTCATGTTCGGATCTGAGCATCTCGAGAACATGCGGCCCCGATGTAATGGGCATTTCATAATCCAGCAGTATCAGATCGGCTTTGTTGCTCCCGAGCCATTTGAGAGCCTGAAGCCCCGAATTGGCCATAGAAACCTTATAATAATCCCTCAGCCAGTCTCTGATCACTCCGAGGTAGGTAGAATCATCATCGACTATCAGTATCGACTTTTTCTTCTCCTCGCTTCTCTCACCGGTAGAGTACTGATCAAGTGTCTTGATCAGTTCCTCCGTCTGCAGCGGACGTGTGAAAACAGCCATTACCAGCCCGGCTCCGATGCTCTTCTTGATCTCGTCGGTCTCGCTTCTTTCCCCGACCAGGATTATGTTCTTGTCTGTCTCGGTGAGCGTATCTTTCAGATAATGCATTACGACCTGCTTCGGTTTACTCTGAGCATCCGGATAATAAATGATAAACCTCGCCTTATCCCACTTTTCCGCGATGCTGTTCACGTCCGCATTGGCAAAAAACGCATCATACCCTCCGTCTGACAGTTTCTTGCACAGCGTGCGGATCAGAAACGATTCCTTCTCGCCGATGATCATGACCTGCGGTTTGTCAATCAATCCCATTAAGCTACCCTCCGTTACATTTATTCCGTCCTCAGACAATTCCCCGTTTTGTCTTCCGGCAATGCTTTATTACTGTTCTTCGAGCCATCGATTCAGTCCTGACGCCCTTTTATCGTCTCCGCGATCCCGTCCCAGTCAAGCTTCTTCAGCATTTTTTCGATCTTTTTGAATCTGTCGGCTTCATCTTTAGGAAGACGATAGTCCTTAAGCGACTCAAGTACCATTTCGACCGAATCATAATCGGTTGTATCAACCAGCTCACCGATCGCTTCATAAGCGTCATTTATCATATCCCGGTCAGCCTCTTCCTTATCATCGCCGTTGTTGTATTCATTCACGGTATCAAGGAAGGAAAGCCTGTCCGAATATGTCCTGTACGCTGCCAGCAGGTCGTAGGTGTTGGCTTTGATATATTCGATATCACCCGCTTTTCCGGCATCCTCAAGCTTCTCGGCCATCCCTGACAGTTCACCTGCACCGATCAGCCTTGCTCCGCTTTTAAGAGCGTGGACTTTGATCGTATAGAAATCATAATCCTCACGGTTATATGCATCCTCGATCTCATCGGCCTTCTCGGCGATCGTGTCGAAAAATGCCCCTGCTGCCTCGACGAATCCTTCTTTTGATCCGCAGAAACGTATGCCGTCTTC
>JAFZNE010000099.1 GCA_017553035.1 Lachnospiraceae bacterium | reverse complement strand
CCATCCGGCCAGAATCGAAGAGATGGCCGGCAAGGCAAGGAAGGAACTCAATCAGACTATCAAAGCCGAGGGCGAGTAGGCAGCCTTTGATACAGGCGTAATGAACCTGCACCCTGAAGTGATCAAACTTCTCGGTCGTCTTCGTTACCGCACATCGTACGGACAGAACGTACTGCAGCATTCTATTGAAGTATCGTGGATCGCTGCAATGATGGCGGATGAACTCGGACTTGACAGTAACCTTGCAAGACGCGGAGGCCTTTTGCATGATATAGGTAAGGCAGTGGATTTCGAGCAGGAAGGAACACATATCCAGCTCGGTGTCGAAATAGCGAAGAAGTATCATGAAAGTCCCGCAGTTATTAACTGCATAGAGGCGCATCACGGTGATGTTGAGCCGCTTTCCGCAGAGGCCGTTTTAGTTGCTGCAGCAGATGCTATTTCAGCAGCAAGGCCGGGAGCAAGAAGAGAGAATCTTGAGACCTACATCAAGAGGATTGAAAAGCTTGAGGAGATTGCCACAAGCTTTGAGGGCGTAGAGAAGAGCTTCGCCATTCAGGCAGGCAGAGAGATTCGTGTTATCGTTTCGCCTGATAAGGTTTCAGACGACGAGATGACTCTTAAGGCTCGTGATATCTGCAAGAAGATTGAGGATGAACTCGATTATCCCGGACAGATCAAAGTGAATGTCATCAGAGAGACGAGGGCAACTGACGTTGCTAAATAATTATTTATCGCATTTTATATATATTTATTTAACACGTTAGTATCATCGTTCAAAACAAAATCAAGGACCTTCAGCCGGATTTCCCGGCCGCGGGTCCTTTTTGTTTGGCATTTTATTACATCAAATTTGCATGATGGTTCTCATCAAGTAGACTATTTTGTTATAATAAACAAATTATTTATAAGGAGGGCGTTGCTATGAAAGTTTGCTTTGTCGGCGATGTGGTCGGCGGCGCGGGACGTCGTGCGTTTAAGACTGTAATGCCCGGATTCCTTAAGAATAACAGAATTGACTGCTGTATAGTCAATGCCGAGAACAGCGTTCACGGGCTTGGAGCTTCGATAAATATCCTCAGGGATCTCGAGAATTCGGGAGCCGATCTCTTTACGATGGGCAATCATACATTCTCAAACAGGGAGTTCATAAGCCAGATCGTTAAGGTAAAGAATATGGCAAGGCCTGCCAATTTCAGTCCTTCATGGCCCGGAAACGATTACTGCATCTTCGAGAAGAACGGCGAGAAGCTCGGAGTGTTTAACCTTCTCGGGCAGGTTTATGCGAATGTTCTTCCGGATAATCCTTTTACATATGCTGACGGTATCGTCGACAGGCTTAAGCGCATCGAGGGATGTACTACGGTCGTGCTCGATTTCCACTGTGATGCGACTTCGGAAAAAAGCGCCATGGGATATTATCTGGACGGCAAAGTTTCTGTAGTGGCAGGAACGCATACACATGTGCAGACGGCGGATGAGACTATCCTGCCGAACGGGACAGGATATATTACTGACTGCGGAATGTGCGGGGCTAAAGATTCGATCCTTGGAATGAATATTGAGGCTTCGATCAGAAGACTTGCTTATAAGATGCCCGCAAAATATGAACCGGCTGACGGTCCGGGCTTTGTGTGTGGTATTATTTTTGAGACAGATAAAAACGGAAGGTGTACCGATATCAGGCGGTTCTGCGAATATGAGTGATAATTTAGAGAAGAAAACGACTAACGGACTGATACTTTGCGTTCTCTATTCAGTTTTTTTTGTGATCCTTGTTTCAGTTGATCAGCTGTTCAAGTACTTAGTTGTAAAGAAACTGGCCCTGTATGAACAGGCTGATGTTATCAAGAATTTCTTTTCGTTCTATTATGCGCAGAATACAGGGAGCGCATTCTCGCTTTTTGCCGATAAGCCCTGGGGAATCTACTTCCTGTCAGGTGTTTCCACGGTCCTCGGTGTAGTTATCTTTGTTTTTATGATCATCGCGTGCAAAAATTCAATGAAGCTGATATCTCTGGCATTCTGTCTTTTGAGTGCAGGAGCCGTCGGAAATCTTATAGACAGGTTCCGCCTGAAATATGTTGTCGATTATCTGAGATTTGATTTCGGAAGCTATACTTTCCCGATCTTTAATTTCGCGGATATGTGCGCGGT
>JAFZNE010000098.1 GCA_017553035.1 Lachnospiraceae bacterium | reverse complement strand
GTTGATTGTTATCTAACCTCCTGTTCCAGATCATCAAACAGATCGTCATTAAAGAAATCACGGATTGATATTTCGAAACCGTCGCATAATTTCTTGATGGTCGCAATTCCGGCATTTCCGGTCACATGATTGACAATATCAATATCTTTATTCAGCAAGAACAGATCCAGAAAATAGTTTTTCTTCTGATAAGTAACAAAAAGCCTCAATTCTGCCTCACTTGCATCGATGCCTGTTTCCTCTTTCAGCTCTCTGACCGCGGATTGCAGTGTACTCTCTCCGGCAAGCGTCCCTCCTCCGGTGAACTCCCAGAGATTACCGGCCTTTTTGTCCGGATGACGTTTTGTTATCAGAAACTGTCCCTTTGAGTTCCTTACCCATACCTCGGCACATACATAATATTCGCCTTCCGCAAATGCTTCTCCCCTTGCATGAACGCGGTTCAGCGGCTTTCTTTCGCTATCATATAAATCCCAATATTCCATACAGTTTTCCTCCTTCAATCGATACTGTCTGCTCAGATCATCTGAAAATGCCTCATCGCATCCTCAATCGCTCTAACCTTCTCCTCAGGGCAACCCGGTTGTTTACTGTCTTCTGTTTTGGCTTTATTGTAGTTCTCGCGTTCGATGATCCCGTGTTTCTGTTTTACCTGAGCAATATTCAAATTAGAAACATGAAACCCGTATTTTTCCTGAACCCATTCCTGTATCTGCTTATAGGTCGCCTTAGTTTCCGCACTCGTTGCATCGATCTCATCCAGATCTATCTCTATCTCGATATGATCGTCCGGTTTTTGTTGGGACAGACAAACAACCGTCTCCACATGCGTGCTCTGCGGGAACATATCGCAGGGGCGGACTCTGACCGGCTCGTAGCCAAATTCTCCCAGAAGCTTTATATCTCTTGCAAGTGTAGCCGGGTCGCATGAAACATACACGATCTTCTTCGGGGACATATTGCCGATGCAGTCAATCAACGCCGCGTCGCAGCCCTTTCTCGGAGGATCGACTACAACTATGTCAGGTTTTCCTGCTCTGCTGTGTTTTTCATCAAATGACTCATCCAATGATTCATTCTCATTCAACAATCCGGAAGACTCTCCACTGCTAAGATCTCCCATCAGTTTCGGGAACAGCTCCTCCGCCGCTCCGCAGTAGAATTCGGCATTTGTGATCCCGTTGAGTTTGGCATTCTCTTTGGCGTCTTCGATCGCCTGCGGAACGATCTCGATCCCATACACTTTTTTCACGTGTTTCGCGAAATACAGCGATATAGTCCCGATCCCGCAGTACAGATCCCATACCGTGTCATTTTCATCGGAAGAAGCGAACTCCAGCGCCGTTGCATACAATTCCTCCGTCTGTACGGGATTTACCTGATAAAATGACAGCGGAGATATCCTGAACTGCAGATCCCCGATATAGTCAGTAATAAAGGGCAGTCCCGCTATCGTCACGACCTTATCACCGAGGATCACGTTTGTATTTTCTTTGTTGATATTATAGGAAATGCTGTTCAGGCAGTAATCCGAGTCATGCGCCGCATTATATCTTTCAACAGCTTCCGTGGCGAGCGATACGAGCCGGTCGGCAAATGGCAGCTTATCCGCCGCGATGACCACGCACAGCATCACTTCATGAGTTGTAAATCCCACACGGGTGAGAATATGTCTTACTATGCCTTCTTCATTATCGGTATGTTTCTTCTTGTTATTTGTTTTATCCTTATCACTTCTCCGGTTCTTCCCTGTACGAACCTTATCGCCTGTTTCTTTTATCCAGATATCGGAACCGGTATCTGAGCCGTCCCCAGCTTCTATATACGCTCCCACGCCGCATTCGTTCATGTATTCCCTCACCGCCGTCATCAATTCATCCGTGATATCATGCTGGAGCATGCAGTGTTCGGTATTCACGATGTCATGCGAGTGCGTGGCATAGAAACCGCATATTACATTCCCGGCCTTATCCGTCCCGACCGGAAACTGGCCTTTGTTCCGGTAATTAAACGGATCATCCATGCCTATGATAGGCTCAAGATCGATCCTCTGAGCCTCTATCCCGCCTATTCTCGTAAGCGCATCCAGAACCTTCTTTTCCTTGAATCTCAGCTGGGCTTCATAGCTAATATGCTGCAGATTGCAGCCTCCGCATCTCATCGCGATCGGGCAGGCAGGGCTGACTCTGTCCGGAGAAGCTTTCAGCACACGAATTACCCTTGCGTAACCATAAGTTTTTTTCAGCTTCGTTACGCCCGCAAGGATCACATCGCCCGGTACGGTGCCCTTAACAAAGAAGGTCATGCCGTCGGCATGACCTATCCCTTCGCCATCTGTGCTCAAATCCGTTATTTCTATCTCAAATTCGTCATTCTTTTTCATGTTTTTAACCTCACGCAGCAAGTGAAATAAGCTGCTTATGGTTGCATAGGTGTCGAACTCGATGCGATCGAGTAATGGTTGATTTTTACCGATCACGTCCTACGCACATTCGATTCAAAATTCTTCTGCCAGCCGAGCCAGGTCGCTTTATCGTCCACGCCCGCAATAAGCTCTTTCATCGACTGCATCTTCGCATCAAGATTATCCGCAAAATGCAGGGCTACAGCTTCCGCGATCGCAGGAACCTTCGGCGATCCGTATTCCAGCTTGCCGTGGTGAGCCACGATACAATGCTTCAGCTCGCTCTCAAGGATCTTCGGGAATCCGTCGATAGTCCTTATCACATCATTGATCATCTCGACGCCCATTACGATGTGGCCGATCAGGTTGCCCTCATCGGTATAATCATTTTCAGGGAAACCCGAAAGTTCGTATATCTTGCCTATATCATGGCAGATAGCGGCTGTTACGAGAAGATCCCTGTTCAGCAGCATGTAATGGTCGGCAAATCCGGCACACAGCTTCGTAACCGACAGCGTATGCTCGAGCAGGCCGCCGATAAATCCGTGATGCATGGACTTGGCCGCCGAATGCAGTTTAAATGCGGCGACAAACTTCTCATCATCGACAAACAGCTTCTTAAGCAGTTTGGCCAGATGCGGCTCGTCCACGGAATGAATATAACCCATCAGCTGTTTGAACATGTCCTCGATGTCATACTCCGAGCTGGGCATGTAATCCGAAGGAGAATACTCACCTTCGCGAGCCTTGACAATACGGTTAATATTCAGCTGAGGCTTGTTCTGAAATGAAGTTACCGAGCCTTCCACCTTGATATAATCTCCGGCTTCATAATTTTCGATCCCGCTCGTGATATTCCAGACCTTACCGTCTATCGTACCGGTCTTGTCCGCGAGAAGAAGAGCATAATAGGTTTTACCGGTCTTGGCAGTCAGGCTCTGCGTCTGCCTGCAATAATATACCTCCCTGACACTCTCTCCCTCATACAGATCCTTAATATACCTCATCCTTTTAAGTTTCCTCTCTTCATCTATTCTTTTACTTTCAACGTGACGATCTCCACAGAACGCGGTTCGTCAGGGCGGCTGGCTCTGAAAATGCCTACTTCCAGTTCATTCTCCCCTTCAAGACCGAGGAGGAGCTCATAAAACTGTGCCACCGTCTCTATTGTCTCACCGTTGATCGTTTCTATGACATCTCCCTTTTTGATCCCGGCCGTCGCCGCAGGCGATCCCGCAAATGCCTCGTTAACGTAGATTCCGTTCTCGATCCCCATCTCTGTCCGGATATCTTCGGGAATATTTTCGCTGCGGATACCGAAATAAGGTATCCCGCCGCCGTTGAGCAGCCTGAGGATCAATGATTTCAAACTGTCGATCCCGATTATCCTGTTCAGATTCTCCGTCTCATCATCAGCATGAGGGATCAGGCCCACGAGTCTGCCCTTGAGATCCGAAACGATCCCGTCGCCGCCGGGAACCAGATATATGTCGGTCGTAAATTCTTCAAGTTCTCCGTCCGTAATATAGCTTACGATCCCGGTATGTGAAATAAATCCGAATTCAACAGCTCCGTAATACCCGTTCGGACGTCCGACCGCGATCACAGGCTCGCCTTTATACAGCTCTTCCGAGGACCCGAGCTGCATATAACTGATAGCATCTGCCTTGGTCTTTCCGATGACATCGAGCGGAACGGTCACAATGGCAATATTGGTGTCCTTGTCGAAGCTGTACAATGCGGCGTCATAGATCGAATCCAGTTCGACCTCGATACGGTCCGCCGCTGCGATCACAGTGTAATCGGTCATGACCAGAAGTTCTACGCCATCGTTCCCCATCAGAACTCCCGTCAGCTCCTGTTTGGTCTCTATGCTCTCGCCCATCCAGTTGTCGCCGCGTGTCACGGAATAAACCCTTACCAGGGAATCCTGTACCTGTCCGGCAACCTCACGCATCTGCGCCACCATGGAGACATAGCTGTCTATCGGTGACATTGTAGGATTATTTTCATTCCCGCCTTCGCCGCCATCGTCGTCCGGATCCTGCTGCTGAGAAGGCGAAGGTGCATCCGTAGCAGTAGGTGCCAATGTCGAGGTAGGCGCATCCGTAGGCTCCTGCGTCACATCGGGAGATGCCGAACCCGAAGGATCCGGGTCTCCGGTTGCAGCCTGAGTAGGTGTCAGGCGCGGTGTCGGTGTCGATGAGGGCGGAGAAGGTGACGGAGTCACGGGATTGGTCGGAAATGTAACTGTGCTCCTGTTTGTTCCCGTAGGTTCAGGCGTCACTTCGGCCGAAGCCTGCTCAATGCCCAGAAGACGTGCCACGGGATCACCCATCTTTAAAAATGCCACTCTCGATGCCACACCGAAAACTATACCTGCAAGCAGCGCAAATCCGATAACTGACAATATCTTTTTTATACGCTTGCGGGTCTTCGGTTTGATCTTTTCCTTTACAAAGCTGAAACCGCTATCTTCCGAATTATTGGAATTGATATCGTGTTCTTCGTTTCCCATACTTCTTCTCCATAAAGCTGTTCAAGCCCGTTATCCTCCGGATAACGACAGACTGAATGTAAACTCCGTCCCCACACCTTCCGTGCTGATGACATTGATGTTCTCATCATGCGCGGTGATGACTTCCTTAACGATCGACAATCCCAAGCCGGTTCCCTTCTTGTCCTTACCCCTGGAAGCATCGATCTTGTAAAATCTGTCCCAGATCCTGTTGATACTGTCTTTCGGGATCCCTATTCCGTGATCCCGGACTCTGATGAATACCTTGCTGCCCTTCTCCTCCGTCTCGATCTCGATATCCGAATCGGGATTGGAGAACTTGATCGCATTGTCCGTCAGATTGTAAAGTACCTGTTGAATACGCCCCATATCCGCATCAACATAAGTAGAAACAGCCGCAAATTCAAGGCTTATCACAACGCGTTTTTCCTTGCAGGCTCCTTCGAATGCAGCCGCAACACGTTTGATCACCGTATTTATATCAAAGCTTGTAATATCAAGTATCAGTCCCTTGCTGTCGATCCTGTTCAGATCGAGCAGATTGGAAGTCAGTTTCGACAGACGATCCGTCTCAAATGCAATTATGTCAAGATATTTTTCCTGTGCCTCGAGCGGGATCGTTCCGTCCTTGATCGCCTCTACGTAGCCCTTGATGGAAGTCAGCGGCGATCTGAAATCATGCGATATATTTGCGATGAATTTCTTCTGATAATCGTCAACCCTTTTGACCTCGCCGACCATGTAAGTCATCGTATCGGCCAGTTACCGGAATTCATCATGCCCGCGGACCTTCAGTTCATAGTCATAATTTCCTTTTGAATAGGCCAGCGCGGCTTTTCTGATCTTCTTGATCGGATAGACGCTGATGATATATATTATCGCAAATACGAGAAGCAATGCCCCCGCGATCATCAGGAGCGCGGTATTGACGATATTCATGTATCTGACCGAATATTCATTGAGCATCGACATCGGAACGAAAACGCAGATATAACCTTTGATCGAGTAAGCCACGATAACCGGCTCACATACACACATTACCGGTTCGTTGAATACTCCTTCGATCGTCAGATCTTCCGTAAATGTATGTCCGAGTATCCTGTCCGAATACTGGTCAACCACCACTGTTCCGCTTGATCTCGTATCTATCAGTACATAATGCGATGAATTGACAACCCATATCCTGGCATCGATCAGCGCGTCATATACCGCCATCTGCCTGCGTACCGTGGAAATGCTGACATCTTCGTCGAAATAATAATCGGCATATAACTGCGCGATGTGCTGCACATCTTTATAATATTTATCTTTCAGATCCTGTGCCGCCCGCTTTTCCATGATCCTGTTGCCGGCAAAATTGACGCAGAAGAAGACCGCAAGCACGGCCGCAAGGTAGCAGATTATCAGCTTGATATGCAGCTTCATGTGATCAACTTCTCCTTATCCCCGCCTGTTAATTTTCAAAATGCCGTCAACAGCTTCCTTCAATGTGTCTCGAATCTGTATCCGACCCTCCAGACCGTTGAAATAGCCCATTTTTCGTGATCGTGGATCTTTTCGCGGAGTCTCTTGATGTGAACGTCAACTGTTCTGGAGTCTCCCATATAATCATATTCCCATATCTGGCCGAGCAGCTGTTCCCTGCTGAACACCTGGTTCGGGTGAGCGGCAAGGAAATACAGCAGTTCAAGCTCCTTCGGAGGCATTTCGACACGCACTCCCTTGTATTTCACGGTATAATTTCCAAGATCGACTTCGAGGTCGGGATAGCTGACATAATCGGTCTTCTTCGGTTCCTGAACGGCCTCGGCCTCGTGCACTTCCCTGCGCCTCAGTACTGCCTTGACACGCGCCACCAGTTCTTTCGAATCAAAAGGCTTGACCATGTAATCATCGGCACCGAGCTCAAGCCCGAGTACCTTGTCAAAAGTCTCTCCCTTCGCCGAAAGCATGATTATCGGCAGCTGTGTATCTTTTCTGACACGCCTGCATACCTCATATCCATCGATACCGGGAAGCATCAGATCGAGCAGCATCAGATCCGGCTTGAATTCCTTCACCTGCACCAATGCATCTTCGCCGTCCGCACTGATACAGGTTTCAAAGCATTCCTTGTTCAGGTACAGGGCGATCAGTCCCGCGATGTTTGAATCGTCGTCGACGATCAGAATACGCTGCTTGTCCATTTTACTGCTCCTTAAACTCCACTATGGTTACGCCGCGGTCGCCCTCGCCGAACTCACCGAGGCGGTATGACTTTACATATTTACAGCTTCTCAGGTGCCGGTGCACCGCATCTCTCAAGGCTCCGGTCCCTCTTCCGTGGATGATCGATACCTTCGGCAAATGTGCCAGATACGCATCATCCAGATATTTATCAACGATCGGAAGCGCTTCGTCAACACGCATACCGATTATATTGCATTCGGTCGAAATGCTCATCGACTTGGACATGGCGATCTTGCCCGCTCCGGTTGCCTTTTTCTCGGGTGCCGGAGCTTCGCTTTCCGTCAGCTCAAGGTCCTTGACCCCGACACTTGTACGCATCGCGCCTACCTGAACAAACACCTCGCCCTTCTGATTCGGCTGTGAAATGATCTTTCCCTTCATTCCCATTGAAATGATCATAACTTCATCGCCGACTTTGAGTTCTCCCGGATCGGTTACGGGTTTTCTTGCCGCTTTCCTGGTTGTTTCCTTTACTCCGGTTTCATCCAGCTTGTCACGGAGATTGCCGCGTTCCTGCTCAAGTTCCCGCATCGAACTGCCGGCTGCGCCGAGACGGTTGATCCTGCGGATCGTTTCATCCGCGTAATCCTTGGCCTTCTGGAGTACGTCCCTGGCTTCTTCCTGGGCTCTGTTCAGTATCTTGTCCTTGGCGGCATCGATACGCTCGTTTTTCTTCGCAAGTGAGTCTCTGAGGCGTTCGGCCTCGGCTTTGGCCTGATCTGCAGCGGCATTCTTCTCTTCAAGATCTATACGTGCCTTGTCAAGCTCGCTTATTATATCTTCAAAGCTCTTGTCACGCGTCCCTATGAAGCTGTCCGCGATCCCTATGATCTCATCGGACAGACCCAGTTTCTTCGAGATCGCAAATGCATTGGATTTGCCGGGCATTCCGATCAGCAGCCTGTATGTGGGACTCAGTGTTTCAACATTGAATTCACAGCTTGCATTGCTGACACCGGGCGTTGAAAGCGCAAACAGCTTCAATTCGCTGTAATGCGTTGTCGCGATCACCCTGATATCCCTGTTGTGCAGGTAAGTCAGTATCGCCATTGCAAGCGCCGCACCCTCTATCGGGTCGGTACCCGCTCCCAGCTCATCGAACAGCACCAGTGAGTGTTCATCTGCCTGTTTGAGGATCGAAACCGTATTGGTCATATGCGACGAGAATGTCGATAAGCTCTGTTCAATGCTCTGTTCATCGCCGATATCGGCAAATACCTCGTTGAATACCGCAAGCTCGGAGCCTTCAAACGCCGGGATATGCAGTCCCGACTGTCCCATCAGTGTAAACAGTCCGACGGTTTTCAGCGAAACCGTCTTGCCGCCCGTATTGGGTCCTGTAATGATCAGCAGTGAGAAATCTTTTCCGATCCAAATGTCTGTAGGAACGACCTTCCTGCTGTCTATCAGCGGATGCCGTCCCTTCTTGATATTGATATATCCTCTGTCGTTAAATACGGGTTCAGAAGCCTTCATCAGCTTGGCAAGCTGTGCTCTCGCAAAAATGAAATCCAGCTCAGTGATCGTATCCTGATCGTACTGCAGCTGCTTGGTCTCGCCGTAAAGCATGTTCGAAAGGCTCTGGAGTACCTTTTCGATCTCGTCCTGTTCCCGTATGCTGAGTTCGCGGAGTTCGTTGTTTAACTTGACCACCGCCATCGGCTCGATAAAGTAGGTCGAACCGCTGGAACTCTGGTCATGTACCATTCCGTCGAACTTGTTCTTGTATTCGCTCTTTACCGGAAGGCAGTACCTTCCGTCCCTCATGGTGATCAGGTTATCCTGAAGAACGATCTGGCTGTCCTTTGAATTAACTATTGAATTGAGCTGATCCCTGATCTTATCATTGGTCTGTTTGATCTGGCGCCTTACCGATTTAAGTCCCGGACTCGCATCATCCGCGACCTCTTCTTCGGAAATGATGCATCGCTGTATTTCGGCATTTACCACTGCCAGCGGTTCAAGCAGCTCGAATCTCTCCGACAGCGAATCCTTCTGTTCCTCATCCTCCGAATAACCGTAATTTCTGATCTGGCGCACTGCCGTAAGCAGTGAGCTGATATGCATGAGCTCTCCGGCTCCCAGACAGGAACTGATCTCCAGTCTCCGGATCGAGGCCCTTACATCATGTATTCCCGAAAATGACAGCGATCCTTTGCGATAGATACGTGACAGCGCATCCGCGGTTTCCTGCTGCATTTCCCTGATATCATCAAGCTTTGTAAGGGGCACAAGTGCCCTGCATTTTTCCTTCCCGAGCGCCGAGCCGGCACAATCGGTAAGGGAATCGATAATTTTATTGTATTCTAATACCTTTAATGCTCGTTCGTTCATTTTTTATTCCCATTTCAGCCGGTGCAGCTCTCCCTTGAGGTTCATTCCCTCGAAGTTACACTGCCTCAATGCCTCGTATACCACGATCGCCACTGAATTTCCGAGGTTCAGCGATCTGATATCACCGATCATCGGGATCCTGATGCACTCATCGGGATGCTGCACGAGGATTTCCTCCGGTATTCCCGCACTTTCCTTTCCGAACATTATGTAATCATCCTGTTCGAAATGAGCCTCCGAATAGAGATTACGCCCCTTGGTAGTGGCATAATGCATGCGGGCTCCGGGATTTTTATCCGTAAAGTCCTTATAATCTTCATAAATATGCAGCTTCAGTTTCGGCCAGTAATCAAGTCCCGCACGTCTTAAGTGCTTCTCATCGAGCGAGAAGCCGAGAGGCTTGATCAAATGCAGATCCGAACCCGTAGCCACACAGGTACGCCCGATATTGCCCGTATTGGCGGGAATCTCGGGCTCTAAGAGTACGATGTTCATCAGTCTTCCTTAATTGCTATAAATATCTTAAATAAAAACTGCCCTTCATAATTGAACGGAATGCAGATATTTGCCGCATAACTACTGTTAAATGTCACATTACCCATACACAGCGTGGGAGGCGTGATATCGATCGAAATACCGCCCAGAGAGTACAGTGTCGCCGTATTGCCCATGATCATGTTGCACAGCTCGCAGAGTGCGCTCTGGGCGAGCTCGTCAAGCTGCGGCAGATCCATCATGCACATCGCCGAAGCGATCTTGAGCGCCGAGGGATTCGGGAAATCAAGTATAGCCTGACCCTTCATCTCACCGGTGATACCCATCAGTATCAGGAGTTCATCGTCGGTAAATGCGGCCTGTGCGACCGAAGGCTTGCCGATCGCAACATCCATTCTGCATGCATCCTGGATAACTTTTACCGAAGCCTTAAGTAAAGGATTGATGTATTCTACGTTAATACCAGCCATCTGTTTGTATTCTCCTAACTTTACATTTACTTTCTGCAGTGTTCCAACTATTATCCCGGGTTGACTTTCTGTGACGGAAGCTTATTTCCTGTGACGGTCCACAAACTTCTCGATCCTTGCCATCGCGATCTTCAATTTCTCGATCGAATAAGCATACGATATTCGCAAAAAACCTTCGCCGCAGTTTCCGAACGCCGTACCGGGCACCACCGCAACCTTTTCCTCGTTGAGCAGTGTGGTCGCAAATTCGTCGGATGTCATACCCAGGCTTTTAACGCACGGAAAAACATAAAACGCGCCTTTTGCTTCGAAACACGGAAGTCCTATCCTGTTGAATTCGTGCAGCAGGTAGCGCCTTCTCGTATCATAGGCCTCCCGCATCTTTTCGACGTCTGCATCGGCATTTTTCAATGCTTCGATCGCCGCGTACTGGCTGACGGTAGGCGCACACATTATCGCGAACTGGTGCATCTTCGTCATCTGTGAAATGATATTCTGCGGCCCGCAGGCATATCCGAGTCTCCATCCGGTCATCGCAAATGCCTTCGAAAATCCGTTGATCACTACCGTTCTCTCTCTCATCCCGGGCAATTCGGCTATTGATACATGTTTGCATCCGTACGTCAGCTCGGAATAGATCTCGTCGGATAGGATAAAAATGTCCTTTTCGACCGCCACTTTCGCGATCGCTTCAAGATCCTTCCTTTCCATGATCGAGCCCGTGGGGTTGTTCGGAAACGGCAGGACAAGTATCTTTGTTTTGTCGGTAATTGCTTCCCGCAATTCATCCGCCGTAAGCCTGAATTCGTTCTCCGCCTTCAGTTCGATCACTACCGGAACTCCGCCGGCCATGATCGCACAGGGTTCATATGATACATAACTGGGCTGCGGGATTATAACTTCATCTCCCGGATCGAGCATAACACGCATCGCGACATCGATCGCTTCACTGCCGCCGATCGTTACCAGGATCTCTTTGTTCCACTCGTAGGAAAGCTTATATTTACGATACACGTAATTGCTTATTTCCTTACGGAGTTCTTCAAGACCGGCGTTGGAAGTATAGTGTCCGCGCCCTTTTTCAAGTGCGTAAATACCCTCTTCCCTGATATGCCATGGCGTATCGAAATCAGGTTCACCGACACCCAGAGAGATCGCATCCTTCATTTCACGGACGATATCGAAGAACTTTCTGATACCCGAAGGCTTGATATCGCCGATCACACTGTTAATTGGGTTTCTCATGGTGAAATAAGCATCCTTTCATCCGTTTCCTCTGATTCCATAGGGATCCCGTGCTCTTTGTATTTCTTCAGTACAAAATGCGTTGCGGTGCTCAGGATCGCCTCCATCGGCGCAAGCTTGGCCGAAACAAATCCCGCGACATCCCGCATGCTCTTGCCCTTAATAACGACTGTAAGATCGAAACCGCCCGACATAAGGTATACGGCTTCGACCTCATCAAATTTATAAATACGTTCCGCGATCGTATCAAATCCCTGCCCGCGCTGCGGTGTCACCTTGACCTCTATGAGCGCCGTCACGTCCTCCTCACCGAGTTTGTCCCAGTTGATCAGGGTCAGATAACCGCAGATCGTATGATCCGCTTCCATCTCGGCAATAGCCTGTGATACTTCCTCCTCGGTGCTCCCGAGCATGATGGCAAGTTCCGAAGCGGTCAGCTTCGCGTTGCTGTCGATGATACGTAAGATCTTTTCCTTGAGTGTTGTGGATTCCATATGTATTCTCCTGTTTTCCCTGCTTGTATCAATTAAAATGTACTATGTCTACGGCTCCAGGTAGGTGATCACATCCCCGTTCACCGCGCAGCACGCCTTGTCATCGGTCGTATAACCGATCACCTTCGCCGGATAGCCTTCTTCGCACAGCTTCGCAGCCAGCCGCTCGCCGTTCTCCGAACATACAAGGATGCACCCGAGGCTGCTGAGCGTATACGGATTAACATCCAGCAGATCCGCGATCTCGATGCAGAACTGTCTGATCGGGATCTCTCTCAGCTGAACCCGCAGTCCGGTGTTACAGGTGCCGCCGAGTTTGTAGAGCGCCGAAAATATCCCCTGCCTGCCTACGACGAACACATCCGCTCCGACCGCATTCAATATTCTCATACACTTATCGTCGCCAAATTCGGCTTCAAGTCCGGCCAGCCCTTCGCTGATATATCGTTTCGAATAACGTGAAACGATCTTTTCCCGGTTATTTTCAAACAATTCGAGGATCCCATCCTCAGCCACACGGCCTATGATGATTATATTCATATCTCTTGATGTTTGCAGTCAAATAATTTATACTGTTACCGGGTAGTCAGGTGACCGGCCGGCGTACATATCGTCATACAAATGCTGCGATCGTGCCCAGAACAAGCGCAAGAACTACAAGTGCAACGATCACTATCGTGATAACCCTTTTTGTTTTACTGTTGAAGAAATTCATTGTTAAGCCTCCTGAATATACATGTAATACATATGTGAAAGGACCAAGCCTTAAATGCCCACATTATTCTGTCTTGTCATTCTGTTTGTCGTCTGGTTTACTTATGAACGCAAAAAGAATGCTCCTGATTATTCAAAATCGGAATCCTTCTGGGAACGCGAACGCAAAGCCACTTATGTTCCGAAGCAGAGCATGGATGACCTGCATTTCATCGATCTTCCCGATAGTATCATACCGCAGGCGGATCCTTCATCCTCCGACGAGCTCAAAGCTGTCATCGAAGATCTGCACCGTCTCCCGGGCAGCAAGATCTGCAATCTGTCCGAATTCAGCAATACCGATCTGAAACTGAAATACGGCACAGGCAATTTCAACGATCTGTCGGTCGCCGACAACAACTATATCCGCCTGATACAATGGTCCGGCAAACTGCTGACCTGTCTCGATGAGGAAGACCGGATCGAAGATGCCCGCCCTTTCATCGATTTTCTTCGTGAAAATGAGATCACATCCAAGATCATACGGCGTTATACCGATAAATAATACCAGCAAAACGGCATTTTGTCAAACTTTACCGAGCTTTTCCATGTCCGCAGACATCTTTAAGGAAGCACCCCTCGCAGTCGGGTCTGCCGGCCTTGCATATCGTGCGTCCGTGTCTTATGATCTGCGTATTCCACGCGATCCAATGATCCTTCGGAAGGATCTTCATCAATTCAAATTCCGCCTTCTCCGGATCCGTAGTATCCGTCAGTCCCAGCAATCTTGATATCCTCTTGACATGAGTGTCCACAACTATGCTGGGTTCATTGTAAATGTGGCTCCGTATCACATTTGCCGTTTTTCTTCCGACCCCGGGCAGACTTGTAAGTTCATCCATATCGCAGGGAACTTTGCCGTTGAACCGGCTCAGGAGTTCAGCTGCAGCTTGTTTGATATGCAGAGCCTTCATATGGTAGAAGCCCGTGGGCTTCACATCTGCCTCAAGCTCTTCAATGTCCGCTCCCGCAAAGTCTTCAAGCGTTTGATATTTTACAAAAAGATCCTTTGTTACAATATTCACACGCTCGTCGGTACACTGGGCCGAGAGGATGGTGGCAAACAGCAGCTGCCAGTCGGTCCCGTAATCAAGATAGCAGCGCGTATCCGGATAATGCTCGTCAAGAAGACGCAGGATATCCTGCACATTTGCTTTTTTCATTTACATCAATCCCTTAGGCACATTCTTAAGTATGATCACCGAATGGCTCTCAAGCCTCAGGCTGATAACGCCTTTCTCATGCCGGTACACTTCCGCGCAGTAGTTGTATCCCTGGTCACTGCTTTCTACAAGTCTGATCAGGGTTTCTTCGGCACTTACGCCTACTTCCCATACCGGAATATCCATTACGCAGCTTCCGTCATTGTTGTTGACCGCGATAATGAAGCGGTCCGTATCGTCAAACCGGCCGTAAGCAAGCGCTCCGTACTGTCCGTGCAGGAACTTGATCGAACCGGTCTTCAGTGCATCGTACGACCTGTGCAGGTGCAGCATTTCACGGTAGAAATCAAGGAGATACCGGTTCTCGCTGCCCCACGGGTAAGTTCTTCTGTTGTCGGGATCGGTCCAGCCCACTACTCCGGCTTCATCCCCGTAATATACGCAGGGTGCTCCGGGCCATGTTATCTGGAATACTATGCCCTCACGCATTACCGCTTCGTTAATGCCCTCTCCCGCGGCATTGGCGCCGTTGGTATGAAGCCTGCCGACCCTGCGGTTGGTCCTGGTCAGAAATCTTGAATGGTCATGGTTGGAAAGCTCGTTCATTGCCACAAGCATCGACTGATGGGGCATTCTCGAAAGATGATACAGCATCGCCCCGAAGAACGCGTCACTGTTGTTGCGCATATCCTCGCGGTAACCGTCGCTGTGCTTCTCCATTCCGGTCAGGAACCAGGTTACGGGCTCCATGAAAGCCTCATAGTTCATGATGCTGTCCCATTCGCCGCCGCGCAGCCACTTCGCGGAATTCTCGTAGTTCTCGGCAAGTATCAGTGCTTCAGGATTGGCTTCCTTTACCGCCTGCCGGAACTTGCGCCAGAATTCGTGGTTAAATTCTTCGGAATGACCAAGGTCCGCCGCAACATCAAGTCTCCAGCCGTCGCAGTTATAAGGCGGAGACACCCATTTGCGGGCAACACCGAGTATATATTCGACAAGCTCCGGTGAATCCTCGTAATTCAGCTTCGGAAGCGTATCATGTCCCCACCATCCGTCATAATCCCTGTTGTCCGGCCAGTTGTCACTGTAGAACTTGAAGAAATTATGATAGGGACTGTTCTTGTCGCGGTATGCGCCCTTCTCGTACCCGGGTACATTATCGTAAATAAGCTGCCTGTCAAGCCATTTGTTGAACGATCCGCAATGATTGAACACACCGTCGAGTATGACTTTCATCCCGCGCTTATGGGCTTCGGCAACAAAGTTGGCAAAATACTGATTGCTCGCTTCAAGATTTGCCTGATCCGTTACCCTGCGGATATACATTGCGGCATGGGAATTGTCATTGTCGCCGTCATCGAGGAGCTTGCCCCCGTCATTGACGATCACCGCAAAATGAGGATCTATATGGTCATAATCCTGCGTATCGTACTTGTGATTCGAAGGCGATACAAAAAGAGGATTGAAATAAATGACTTCAACACCGAGCCACTGCAGATAATCAAGCTTGCTCCAGACGCCCTGCAGATCTCCGCCGTAGAATTCAACCGTTCCCTTGATATCCGGTGTTTTTGACCAGTTGTATACACGCCTTACCGGGCTGTCAAGGTAAAAATATTCATTGTTCTCGACATTGTTGAATGTCGTACCGTCGCAGAATCTGTCGGTAAATATCTGGTACATTACCGCTCCCTTGGCCCAGTCGGGTGTCTTGAAATTCGGGATTATCCGCAGATTGTACTCAGGATAATATTTCTGATTGACACCGATCCTGTTGTAGTAATATACCTTGTAATCGCAGTGGATGATAAAATAATATTCCACAGGCGAATCGTCGATGGTAAAGCTGGCCTCATAATAATCAAACATATTGTCTGATTCGGCTATGCTCATAACCCTTCGCATGGATTCTACAACGAGTACCACTGCGGAGGCGTTGCCTCGTGCGACTCTTATCCTGATCCTGACCGTGTCGCCGCTTACCGGTTCCGAGGGATATCTGTATCTTGGGCTCCCGTCGCTGAAAACCGCTCTGCCTATAAAGCTTTGCGTCATATAACCGGTGTTGGATTCTTCCATCATCGATTCGGACGGCACCAAAATTCCTATCGCGTTCTGCGTCTGATGCGAACGCTCATATTCGGGACTATATTCCATAGAAGACCTCTTTGTGATTTATAAAAGATTGATTAGATTATAACACATTTTTTAAAAGGAAAAAAGGATAATCTTTCGATTATCCTTTTTTGGAGAAGGTATTTTTGTTACTTATGGGGTGTAGCAAAAACTATATAATGTATTGGGGTTTACAAGTACTATTATATCAAGGAATCAAATGAAGTGTGCACAAACTTCACAAAAGTTACTATATCTTTTTGTGCATATTGTACAAGTGTTTTTCTATACTATCACTTCGTCCTCGTTATGAAGCGCTACAGCAAGCAATTCGGCGAGATAGTACATAACTGCGCATTCGTTTTCCTGCCAGATGCGCAGGCTCCTTTTTACAGGACAAACAAGGTAACCGTCCGTCTTTTTCATATATTTGATCCTGACCACAAGCACGGATTCGAAACCATGCTTCGTCAAAGCCTTATAGAAACGGGGACTGTGTTTTTTGACCGGTTCAAGGGTATTTTCGGAATAAATATCGTCATTCATCAGTCTGGAAATATCAGAAACATCCTCATCAAATTTTGCATCCTGAACCGAATGCATCCTTCCGTTCATTCCGATATAGCACAGATCGCGGATCTGCAATGTATCGATCAGCTGCGGAAAGACTATCTGCACTTTGTTCAGGAAGCCCGGAACGCTGTCAACCTGATCCTTTATACGGCGCATCTCGGTATAAACGCCGTTCTTGACTATCTTGCGGATCTCAATGTCCTTATGCTCGTCTTCTTCATATACCGTAAAACAGTTTCTGCCTCTGTTCTTGCCCATATAAAGCATTTTATCGATCAGTCCGAAGATCTCGTTAAAATCTTTTGCATCCGTCGGAAATGAAGCGCATCCCGCCGTTCCGGTAATAAAAGCCGATCCGTTGTCAAAAATGACATTGACGCGGAGCGCGTTCGAATGTGTATACAGACCGTCGAAGAAATCATGTTTTTCTTCACGTCCGACATGTTTCAGATCTACAAGCAACAGCTCGTCACCGCCGAATCGTCCGGCCACCCCGTCCTCTCCGATGTACTCCGCAAGTCCCTTGGAAACGGTCGCAAGTACTTTGTCTCCGGCGCTGTGGCCGAAATTGTCATTTATGAATTTAAAATTATCGAGATCGAGTATCGTAAATGTAAACGGAGTTCCTTCATCAATAAGCGACTGAACGAACTTGACCGCATACGCACGGGTAAGTATTCCGGTAAGGGGATCAAGTATCTCATCGAGTGCTATATCATCGATGATCTTATCGAAAAAGCTGTATTTTCTGAGTTTTTCTATCGAATACATCACCTGCGAACCGTCCAATTTATTCTGACGGCGGATCACATCGGTAATATCCACGAAACTGCCAACCAGCCCGACGATCTCGTTTCCTTCGTACAGCGGTCGTTTAGAGGCGATGATATCCCGTTCTTCGCCTCTTATCATACATTTTCCGAGGACCTTGTAAGTACTCTCTCCCTGCAGGACTCTCAGTTCATCCTGTTTATACGGTTCGGGGTCGCTGTGCCAGCCCATGTCCTCATCGGTCTTGCCGATCAGCACATCTGCGGACTTAAATCCGTAGAAATCAAGGAACGACTGATTGACCCCCAGAAATCGCCTGTCCTTATCCTTCCAGAAGACACAGTCCTGGGAAGTGTTGATAATGCTATCGAATAACTCGACCGACATTTTCATAACAATAATTCACCCCACAAAAAGCCCCATCCGTCTCACTTTCAGATCATGATCCGGGTCATACGGCGAAAAGCGATTCGAATTCGTCGCGTCCGATACGTTCCTTCTCTATCAGCAGCGCGGCACTCTTGTGCAGCACCTCGATATTTTCACGCAGGAGGCGCAGTGCTTCTGCGTAACACTCATCAATGATCCTCTTGACTTCATCATCTATCTTGTTAGTCACATTTTCACTGAATGAGCGTGTATGTGCAAGATCACGTCCGATAAATACTTCATCGTCATCATGTTCATAATTGACCAGACCGATACTGTCGGAGAAGCCGTAACGGGTGACCATGTTACGGGCGAGCGCTGTAGCGCTCTTGATATCCTGCGAAGCTCCGGTCGTGATATCGTCAAATATGATCGATTCTGCTGCCCGGCCGCCGAGATCAACGATAATATGCTGAAGCATATGCTGTTTCGTATCGAACATCTCATCCTTCTCGGGCAGAGGCATCGTATAGCCTGCCGCGCCACCTGTCGGAATAACCGATACGGTATATACCGGACCCATTTCCGGAAGCACATGGAACAGGATCGCATGTCCCGACTCGTGATAAGCGGTGATCTTCTTCTCTTTCTCGGACATCAGGTGGCTCTTGCGTTCGGTTCCGATCCCGACCTTGATAAAGCTCTTCTTGATGTCCTCGCTCATGATATATTGTCTGTTGTTCTTGGCCGCAACGATAGCCGCCTCATTCATCAGGTTCTCAAGATCGGCACCCGTAAATCCGGCCGTGGTCTGCGCGATCTGCTTCAGATCAACGTCCTCGGCAAGAGGCTTCTCTTTCGAATGTACCTTGAGTATATCTTCTCTTCCCTGAACATCGGGTCTTCCGACAACAATCTTTCTGTCAAAACGGCCGGGTCTTAAGATCGCGGGATCAAGTATGTCCACACGGTTCGTGGCCGCAAGCACTATGATACCTTCATTGACACCGAAACCGTCCATTTCAACAAGCAGCTGGTTCAGAGTCTGTTCTCTCTCGTCATGTCCGCCGCCCATACCGGTACCTCTGCGGCGGGCTACGGCATCGATCTCATCGATAAATACGATACAAGGCAGGTTTCTCTTGGCATCCTCGAACAGATCCCTTACACGTGAAGCTCCGACGCCGACGAACATTTCAACGAAATCCGATCCGGAAATGGAGAAGAACGGTACGCCTGCTTCTCCGGCGATAGCCTTGGCAAGCAGTGTCTTACCGGTTCCGGGAGGGCCCTCGAGAAGAACGCCCTTGGGGATCCTTGCGCCGACCTTGGTGTACTTGGAAGGATTCTTCAGGAAATCTACGATCTCAGCCAGATCTTCCTTCTCTTCCTTAAGGCCTGCCACGGAAGCAAAGCTGTATTTCTTCGACATGTCGCTGGCCATCTTGGCTCTCGATTTGCCGAAATTCATGACCTTGCCGTTGGTTCCGCCGCCGCCTACGCCGCCGGTCATCATGGAGAACATTACCACAAATACGACCAGAAGGATAATGTAGGGAAGCACGGAAGTCAGAAACCAGTTGGGTTTGCTGACCTTGTACATTGTGTACGGAATATTGTAGTTTCTGGCTACCTTTTCGATCTCGGTCACGTCCGAGCAGTAGAACTGTCCGTACTTTCCCGTTGAAAGCAGCAGATTGACGCTTCCGTTGGGAACCTCCTCATACGGCGTGATCTCGATCTGCATGATCTTGCCTGCCGCCGCTTCCGAGCTGAACTGTGTAAAACTGTAACGTTCCTTGCCCGCTCCGAGCAGTGCGTCAGAAAAATATACCAGCAGCATTACGACCGCAAGCAGTATAAAATACGAAACCAGAACTCTCTTATTGAATTTCAAATTACTGTACCTCCGGGTTACTTTCTCTTTCCTTTTTATTCAACTACCGCAATATACGGTATATTACGATAGAATTGGTCATAATCGAGGCCATAGCCGAGAACGAATTTATCTTCGATCGTAAAGCCCACATAATCCACTTTCACGTCCACCTCACGGCGGCTCGGTTTATCAAGCATCGTGCAGAGCCTGATCGATGCCGGATTCCTGGTCCCCAGCATCTCGAGCAGATGCGAGAGGGTGCGGCCGGAATCAATGATATCCTCGACAATAAGTACGTCACGATCCTCGATCGACTCGTCCAGATCCTTGACTATACGTACTTTTCCCGATGAAACACGCTCATTGCCGTAACTTGAAACCGACATGAAATCCATCGAAACATGGCAGTTCGTTATATGCTTGGCAAGCTGGGTCATGAACATGACTCCGCCTTTCAAAATGCAGATCAGATGCAGCTCTTTACCCGCGTAGTCGCGGCTTATCTCCTCTGCAAGTTCACTGATCCTTTTTTCGAGTTTTTCCTGGGAGATAAGGGTTTTCATCTTGTCATCGATATTATTCATAATTGACCTCGGATATTTGTTTTTCACCATCAAAGACGCTTTTAACTTACAATACAATAGTGACATATCTTTTTGTTCATTTCAAGAGTAAATTGCTGTTATTCAAGTATCATAACAAGTACTTTTGTTGTATTCCCGTCAATAAAGCACGAATCGTCACGTCTTCGGCCCATTATCCATAAAATATGTTCCGAATCAGCCGCAAGCAGAATGCTGTCTCTTTCACGCAGAGGGATCTTGTTGTCGATCATCCATGACTTAAGGCTTTTCCCTGCGAGACCTGCGCTGCCGCCGCCCCGCTTTATCAGCAGGCGGTCCCCCTCCCTGCGGGTCCTGATCTCGACACCGTTTTTTATTTTATCACAATCAAAGTATTCCGTATATAAATTTTTGCTAAAGTCGCGATCTGTCGGAGGTTCGGTCAGATACAGCTTCAGCTTCACGAACCCCGATGCGTTGTCAGCGGGCAATTCTACGATCATCGGCGATGTTTCGCTCAGTTCTTCCAGCTCATCTTTGCCGATCCGGAATGAGAACCCGCCTTTTACGGTGCCCGCATCCTTTTCAAGGACCAGATCGTCGTATTCGCGCCTCGCCTCGATACCATAGGGCAGGTCTATCTTTCTTCCGGTCTGTTTATCAAGCAGTGCGGCTGCATCCTCAATATGCACACTTCCGATATCTTTCAATCCTCCGGCCAGTCTTCCCATCAGATTCCTTATGATCATGTTTGTGAGAAGCCCGCCTTTTTCCCGGAGTGCTACGGCATTGATCCTGTATCCGAAGGATCCTCCCCCGCTCTTATTCTTCCCTGTGGCCGATATCCTGCCGTCGGCTTCCATTTCGGCCATTGCTTCGTCTGCCGCTTGACGCGCGAATTCCTCCACCTGCGCGGTACGATAAGCCAGCTGCACTATATGTTCCTCGGATGCCGAATTGATCCGTTCCTTAAACAGCGGCATTACGATATTGCGGATAATATTGCGGCTGTACTGTTCTTCAAGGTTTGTTTCATCGGTCCTGAACCCGATCCCGTTCTCACTCAGCCAGAACTCGATCTCCTCACGCGAAGTATTGAGCAGAGGCCTGATTATGTCGATCCCACTGTCTTTCAGTTTTCTGACGGGCAGGATACCTTTCAGTCCGGCCGGTCCGCTCCCCCGAAGCATGTTGAAAATAACGGTTTCCGCGTTATCCGACCTGTTATGAGCCACGGCGATCCTGCTACAGCCAAGCTCCTGTGCCGTTTCGCGAAAAGCTTCGTATCTCAAGTTTCTTCCGGCTTCTTCCTCACTTTGCCCGCATTTACGTGCCAGAGCGGGAATATCGGCATGTACTGCCCTGAAATCCACTTTATGGCTGCGGCAGAAGTCTGCGACAAATTCTTCGTCAGTATCGGCTGCCTTTCCGCGTATCCCGTGATTTACATGCACGACATGGATCTCAAGGTCAAGCAGGTCCCGCCATTCTAATAAAAGGCCGAGCAGGCACATCGAATCGGCTCCTCCCGAAATGCCTGCAACGACCCTTTCGCGCTGCTTCAACATATCATGTTTCCTGACAAAGTCCAGTGCTCTGTCGCGGATATCGTCTTTATTCATTACCCTTCTGCTCCAATATTATATCGTCCTTGTCCACCAGCCCCAGATCTTCACGTGCGCGTTCTTCGATATACTCGTCGGTCTGCTGGTAAACGATCTGTTTATTAATGCTGTCGGTTTCTTCCCTTGCTTCCACGATCTTCTGTTCAAGCGACGAAAGCTCGCTTTCCTTCTCCTCATGCTGGTGGCGCAGAGAATTTGTCCTGACTGCTATCAATCCGACTATCAGCAGAACGATCACAACAATAATGCTTATTCCGCGTTTGGAATATTTCTTGTTGGACATATCGGAATCCTCCCCTTTACGGATACTTATCACAGGTATTTATACAGCTCCGCGATTTCCTCTTTCTTCTGTGTTTCGGCGATCTTCAGGACCTCCACACTTGTAACTTTCGCACCGAATTCAATATCGATCCGGTCGCCGACATTAACCTGGGATGATGCTTTGGCGGGCTTGCCGTTGATCGATACTCTTCCTGCATCACAGGCTTCATTTGCAATGGTGCGGCGTTTGATGAGACGTGTTACCTTCAGATATTTGTCAAGTCGCATTACGATCCCTCCCTCCGGTCATCATTTCCCAGAAAAGACAAGCCCCACGAGAAGCTCGCGGGGCAAAATAACACACTGAATTATTTCTTCTTGCTGTTAACAGCTTCCTTTAAAGCCTTGCCAGCCTTGAACTTAGGAGCGTTTGATGCGGGAATGGTGATCTTCTCTTTGGTCTGAGGGTTCTGTCCCTTTCTCTTTGCTCTCTTAACGGTCTCAAATGTACCAAATCCAACTAACTGAACCTTCTCGCCCTTCTTAAGCTGAGCGGTTACGGCCTCGATGAAAGCCTTCAGAGCCTTCTCTGAATCCTTCTTTGATAATTCTGACTTCTGAGCGATTTCAGCTACTAATTCAGCCTTGTTCATAATTTACTCCTCCTGGAATTTTAAAAGAATACATCTGCGAAATCGTGTATTCACACGCATTTCACGTTTACAATTTTATTTATAACTTTCTTTATGCGGTTTGTCAACAGAAAAATTACAAAAATGTTGCTTTTTTTCGGCTGTTTCGTAAAATCTTGTTTTCGAAATCCTTATATGATAAGATATTCAGAAAGAGGTTCAAGTCAAAACCCGTAAAAAAAGGAGGATTACCGGCCTTTTTTGAACCTGCGGCCGGTTATTGATAACATGGGCGAAAAACTGACAAAAAGCGATGTTAAAAAGATCGAAGAGGAAATTGAGCACCGTAAGCTCGTCGTGCGGCGCGACGCCATCGAAGCGGTAAAGGAAGCCCGCGCACAGGGCGATCTGAGTGAAAATTTTGAATACTACGCCGCAAAAAAAGAGAAGAACCAGAACGAGTCCCGTATCCGCTATCTCGAGAAAATGCTCAAGAACGCCACCATTATCGACGACAGCTCGAATGATGACGAAATGGGCATAAACAACACTGCGGAAGTATATTTTGAAGATGAGGACGAAACAGAAAAATACCGCCTCGTGACTTCCATCAGAGGCGATATCCTCAATAATCTCATTTCCACCGAATCTCCTTTGGGACACGCCCTGCTCGGCCATAAAGAGGGCGATCGTATCTATGTCGATACCGGAGACGGTAACGGATATTATGTTGTTTTGAAAAAGATCATCAAGACCAGCGATGACTCGGCCGACAAGATCCGCAGGTATTGACCCAATAAAACGCCGCAGGTATTAAACTGCGGCGTTTAAATATTTCAGGAATTTATTAATTTCAGCGGTTGATCACTGCATTGTCGATAATGAAATCCTGGGCTTTTCTGACTTTGATCGAGCCGGCTACCACTTTATCGATCTGCTCCTCGGTGAGCTCTTCCCTTACTTCCGCTTCATCGGTAAATCCGTAATACGAATAGAAGATATCTTCAAATTCTGCCTGATATTCTTCCTCGGTGTAGGTAAGCTGCTCAACCTCGGCAACTTTCTCAAGCATATGCTGGGTCTCGGTCTGGACTCTGCTGTCTTCCTCGAGCATCTGCCTGTATCCCTCTTCATCAACACCATAGAAAGCTCCGAAAAGCTCTGCTCCGCTGACACCGTAGTATGACTGTGCCATCTGGTCGTAATAGTCAAGTGCCTGCTGGGTAAGATCTGCTATCTCTTCTTCGATCTCACCGCCGAAAGTAGCATTTCCAACAGCGATCTGGATTATTTCATTCTTCAGATCCTCTTCTGCCTCTTCTGCTGCTTCTTCTTCAAGTTCTCCCTTGATATATGCGCGATATTCCGCGATCGTAGCAAACTCGGTATTGTCTGCGATAAGCTGATCCGTCAGTTCCGGAACTACTGTCTCGGAAATGCTGTTGATCGTTACCACAAATGTTACGGGCTTTCCGGCAAGATCCTCATAATAATCATCGGGGAATACAAGATCAAGCGTATGTTCGCCCACCTCTTTGCCGACAAGACCTTCTTCGAATGCATCGAAATAATTTCCATCTCCGAGGACCATATTTGCATCATCACCGGTACCGCCGTCGAATGTTTCTCCGTCCATGTAACCTACAAAACTGATGTCCAGAGTATCGCCTGTCTTAGATGCGCGTTCAACCGGAACCAGTTCGGTATGATCTTCAATGAAGGCATCGATCTCATCATCAACATCTTCGTCTGTAATGTCGATCGGAGGGAAATCGACCTCTATCCCTTTGTACTGCCCGAGTTCGACCGTAACATTGTAGTCTTTGGGCTCTTCAGACGAAGTACCGGTTCCGTCTGCGGTTCCGGAATTTGCCGAATCCGGATCCGATGTGGGTCCTGCGGTGATCTCGGTATTGTCGGAGTCGCTGTTCTTCTTGTCAAAGAAATGATTCTTTACAAAATAAACAACAAACACGATTATAAGTGCCGACAGTACGCAAATGATACTGATGAGCACAATTGTTGTCTTCCTGGATGCAGCAGGCTTTTCGTCTTTTTGTGCGGCCTTTTTGGTATCCTTTTCTGTGGTTTCGAAAATATCTTCCTCAGCCTTCTTGCCGGCTTCCTCTGCCTCTTCCGCCAGCCCGGCAGCTTCTTCCGAGACCTCTTCAGCGATCCCCGCAGCTTCTTCCGAGACCTCTTCAGCGATCCCCGCAGCTTCTTCGGAAATCTCTTCCGCAGTATCGGCAGCTGCTTCTACCGCGTCTTTCAATAAATCATCTTCTTTCATTTCGTCATCCTCATTTTCAAAAATTTACGGCATAAATATGTTTCAACCTGTCATATGCTAACAGATAAATATGTTTATTCTGTGAACAAATTCGAAAAACTTTAGTATTGAGCGCTCTTCATTTTCCTGAAGCGGTAGCCGAACCAGGCCTTGCCGTAAATCTTATCTCTGCTGACGAAAGTATTGTTCCAGTATCTCGCATCATGTGAAATATTACGGTTATCACCCATCATAAAATAGCAGTTTTCGGGCACGATATACGGACCGAAATTCTCTTTATCGGGCTTTTCGAACAGATATGGCTCATTGAGCGGTTCATCCGAATCATTGATATAAACCTTCCCCTTTTTGATCTCAACTTTCTCGCCGGGAAGGCCGATTATCCTTTTTACATAAGTTTCGCTCTCATTGTCGGGATTGGCGAAAAATACGATATCTCCGCGCTGGGGATCGGAGAACTTGTATGCCAGTCTGTTGGCGATAACATGCTCATCGACCTCCATCGTAGGACGCATCGAGCTCGAAGTAATCACTGTTTTCATCAATACCACACGGTTGATCACAAATGCCAGTCCCGCGGCAATCGCTATAACGATCACCCAGCTGAGCAGCTCCTTGCGCCAGTTTGTCGGTTTCTTCGCTTTTTCATCATCCGATCCGGTTTTGTCCGTCCCGGCTTCCCGGGTCTTCTCTTCCGTGAGTTCCTCAGGATCTTCCGGCTTTACGGTGTCCGTCTCCCTCATCAATTCTTCATCATCCATAACTTAAGCCCTCGATAATATATTTTTTAATGTCATTCGGCCTGCGTTTCATACGAAGCACCTTTGACACCCTTGAAGCCTATATGAAATACGATCCATGCCTTGCCTGTGATGTCGCTCTTCGATACGCACATTTCATCAATATTGCTCCATTCCTGCTGTTCGTCGTAAATAGCAAGATATTTGCCTTCAGGAACGCTGTAAGGTCCCCAGCTGTCGGTCAAAATACTGTAATCCGCGTCCTGCTTCGGGGCATCGTTGATATACAGTACCCGGTCCCTTACCTCGACTTTATCTCCGGGGCAGGCGATCACACGCCTTACATCCTTATGACCGTCCACTTTCTGTTTCAGCGTAACAAGATCTCCGTATTTGGGACTTGAAAAAATGTAAGCCAGACGGTTTGTCACGACATATTCGTTATCCTCGGTTTCGCGGACTTTGTGCAGGCGGGTGTCATAAATGAACCATGCCTTACCGTATATTTCATCGACTGTGACAAAAGTATTGTCCCAATAGCGCGAATCAACCGAAACATTACGGTTATCACCCATTACAAAGTAACTGCTTTCCGGAACAACATAAGGTCCGAAATCTTCTTTCCTCATTTTCCCGTTTAAATACGGTTCGTTCAGCGGTTCATCCGAATTGTTTATATAAACCTTGCCCTGTATGATCTCAACCGTTTCACCCGGAAGCCCGATGATACGCTTTACGTATGTTTTGCTCTCATCGTCCGGATAAGCGAAGAATATGATGTCTCCGCGTTTCGGCTTCGAAAATACATATGAAAGCCTGTTTGCGACAACCCTGTCATCCACGTTCAAAGTGGCTATCATCGATCCCGAGATAACCTCAGTCTTCATTATCACGAAATGTGTCAGCGCCCATGCGAGGATAACCGCGGATACGATTATAATCAGCCAGTCTCTGAGTTCTTTCTTCCAGTTATATTTCTCGTCTTTTTTCCCGGATTCCTCTTCATCTGAGTCCGCACTTTCATCTTCTCCGGCTTTCTTTGCCCCGGATCCGTCTTCAGCGGTTTCCACGTCCCCGGCTT
>JAFZNE010000097.1 GCA_017553035.1 Lachnospiraceae bacterium | reverse complement strand
GAAAATGGCTGAACGGTGATTTTATCGAGGAGGCTTTTAACGAAGCGGAAGCTTATGTCATTGCCGAAAGCGAACTGTCCGATACCGGAACGACGGATAAGGTTTTTCTGCTGTCCTACGATGAAACATACAAAATGGAAAACATTTTCTATACGGACACAGACCGCAGATGCGCACCGACCGTATATGCCGAGGATCATGGAGTCTGGACAGGCGGAGAGTATACTCCCGGTCCCGAATATAAGACAAGAGATGGGAAATATGCGTGCTACTGGTGGCTGAGAACGATTTACAAAAATGATGAGTACTATCTTGTAAGTGAGGACGGCGGATATGACTGCAGCGGTTACTGGGGCGAAGAGATCTATACCGAACATGTGGATGATGACGGTGAAGAATTCTACGCGGACGGATTTGGAGTGCGTCCTGCGATAAGAGTTACCCTCGGAAAAAAGTCGGAAGATCTTATAGCAGTAACCGGTGAAAATGAAGCTGTGATCATAAATACGGGTGACGCTGTCAATGATAAGATCACCGCTATTTCCAAGGCAAAGAAGGGTGATATTATAACCTTCGGTTCGTATGAGCAGGATAACAATACCGAAAACGGCAAGGAACCTATCAAGTGGATAGTTCTGTCAAGGACCGATACGGAACTGTTTGTTTTGAGTAAATACGGTCTTGATATTCATACTTACAATGACGAGGAAGTGAAAGTCACCTGGAAGAACTGCAGTCTTCGAAGCTGGCTTAACGGTGAATTTTATGATGCGGTTTTCAATTCTTCCGAGAAGAGTCAGATAAAAAAGACCAAACTGAATAACGGTAATAACCCCCAGTATGGGACAAAAGGCGGAAAATCAACAAAAGACAAGGTATTTGTTCTCTCGTGGGAAGAAGCGACCAATAAGAGTTACGGTTTTAAGAACAGTCCTTCAAAGAAAGACCCGCTGCGTAAATGCGGCGTTACAAAATATGCGCTGGAAAAGAGCGCCAGAATAGTCGACGGGGAGACAAACGACGGTGTTATCGTGGCTTTGAGCTGGCTGCGCACTCCCGGAAGCAAAAGTTCAAAAGCTACCTATACTCTGGGTAACGGCAAGATAAGACAGGACGGATTTGCTGTTACAAGACCGGTATACGTGGTCCGTCCCGCAATAGTGATCAAGCTGAAATGACAAAGCATTATAGGGAAAAAATAAACTTGACAACCGGATATTGTTGGATTAAACTTCAATAGGATAAAGGCAAAGGCGTCTTGGAGCATGGGCTCCGAGACGCCCTTTTTGCGTGATAAGCGAGCGAACTCTGTCATGCGAAGCATGCGCCGAGCCATAAGATTTCTGCGCAAGCTGAAAGCTTGCAGCAGGAAATTTTACGGCTCGGTGGGAGCGTGAAACGCGGGCAGAGTTCCGAGCGAACGGTCATCGAGCGAGCTTGCTCGCGAGATGCGCAAATCTCAGCACGAGGTCATGATCATGGAGCATAACAGAAAGCTGATATTGGAAGACGGCAGCGAATACTACGGGACAGGGTTCGGCAGCAGGCGAGATACCGTCAGTGAGATAGTCTTCAATACTTCGATGGCAGGCTATCAGGAGATCATTTCCGATCCTTCGTATACCGACCAGGCGGTCGTGATGTCATATCCGCTGATCGGCAATTATGGCATTACCGACGAGGATTTTGAGAGCAGGATGATATCTCCGTCGGCGCTCATCGTGCGCGATATCAATGAGAATCCGTCCAATTACAGGGCAACAAGGAGTCTTGGCGATCTGCTCGGCGATTCGGATGTTCCGGGGATCTACGGGGTCGATACGAGAAAACTGGTCAGAAGCATCAGGGACCTGGGCTCAAGAAGGGTGCTTATAACGGATGCTTCGACTTCGCTTGAAAGCGGATTGAAGCTGATACACAGCACTCCGGTAAGGAAAGACGCGGTAAAACGCTGCAGCTGCCCGAAAAAATGGTACAGCCGCACATCAAATCCCAGATTCAACGTGGCCGCGATCGACTGCGGGATGAAGAGCAATATCGTCAGGATGTTCAATCATCATAAATGCAACGTTACAATACTTCCTTACAATACGGGAAGCAAGGAGATCCTTTCGCTCGCACCGGACGGCCTGTTCATTTCCAACGGGCCGGGTGATCCGACGGACGTTCCCGAAGTCATCGAAACACTCAAAGATCTGCACGGAAAGATACCGATGTTTGGCATATGTCTCGGACATCAGCTGATAGCCCTGTCATACGGCGCCGTAACATACAAGCTCAAGTTCGGACACAGAGGCGGGAATCATCCCGTAAAGGATGTGAGGACCGGCAAGATAGAGATTACAAGCCAGAATCACAGTTATGCAGTGGATGAGAAGAGCCTCAACGGAACGGGATTGAAAGTGTCACATATAAATCTGCTCGATAACACGGTTGAAGGCCTTTATCATGAAACCGACAGAGTCTTCTCGGTGCAGTATCATCCCGAAAGCGCCCCGGGACCAAGGGACAGCGGATATCTGTTTGACAGATTTACTGAACTTATGAGTGATGAAAGAAACGGTTAATGCGCCGTACATATTGAGCTGACAGGAGTATTATATTATGCCGAAGCGGACTGATATAAAGAAGATACTTGTGATAGGTTCGGGACCTATAGTGATAGGACAGGCGGCAGAGTTCGACTATGCCGGGACACAGGCCTGCCTGGCGCTTAAGGAGGAAGGATACGAGGTAGTTCTCGCCAATTCCAATCCTGCGACGATCATGACGGATCATTCAATAGCGGATAAAGTATACATGGAGCCGCTCACTTTGGAGTATGTCGCGAGGATCTGCCGTTTTGAACGTCCGGATGCGGTCGTTCCGGGACTCGGAGGGCAGACCGGACTCAATCTTTCGCTGCAGCTTGAAAGCAAGGGCGTCCTGAAAGAATGCGAGATCGAACTGCTCGGAACGAGCGCCGCTTCGATACGTCAGGCTGAGGACAGGGAGGAATTCAAGGAACTGTGCGAAAGGCTGAACGAACCGATAGTACCTTCGATGATCACATCAAGTGTGGAAGAAGGGCTTGAAGCCGCCCGGACAATAGGTTATCCGGTCATTCTGCGGCCCGCGTTCACACTCGGAGGAACCGGAGGCGGATTTGCATATAGTGAACCGGAAATGCGCGAGCGTATGAAATATGCCCTCGAACTTTCGCCGGTCCATCAGGTGCTTGTTGAAAAAAGCATCAAAGGTTTCAAGGAGATCGAATATGAGGTGATCAGGGATGCCAACGATACGGCTATCTGTATCTGTAACATGGAAAACCTCGATCCGGTCGGGATACATACGGGTGATTCGATCGTTGTGGCTCCTTCCCAGACCCTTACGAACAAAGAATATCAGATGCTGCGCGACAGCGCATTGAAAATAATACGTGCACTTGGTGTAAAGGGCGGCTGCAATGTCCAGTTCGCGCTCGATCCTGAATCGATGGATTATTATGTTATAGAGGTTAATCCCCGCGTTTCAAGGTCATCGGCGCTTGCATCAAAAGCAACCGGTTATCCTATCGCGAGAGTATCGGCCAAGATCGCTGTTGGCATGAATCTTGATGAGATAATGCTTGCCAATACACCCGCATGCTTTGAACCGTCGCTTGATTATGTGGTCACCAAGATGCCGCGTTTCCCGTTCGATAAATTCACACTCGCGTCGAATGTGCTCTCGACTCAGATGAAGGCGACCGGAGAGACGATGAGTGTCGGCAGGACCATGGAAGAAAGCCTGCTCAAGGCGATACGTTCGCTTGAAGACGGCAAGAATCATATCCATCTGGAAAAATTTGATGTAAGAAGCCTTTCGGATAAGCCTGAACCCGAGAATAAGGAAGAAGCAAAGGAAAAGCTGCTCAAATATATCGAGGAGGGCACGGATGACCGCATTTATGCGATATCCGAACTCTTATGGCTCGGCGTCGATCCTCATACCATTTATTTAAGAACAAGGATCGATATGTTCTTCCTCGATAAGATCAAGAACATAGTTGATTTTGAAAAGAAACTGGAATATGATTCCGAAAGGATGACCAGCGACGGCGGAAACGGCGGTTCGGCAATCGATGCCGGACTGTTGCGCGACGCAAAGAAAATGGGCTTTTCGGATTCGTATATCGCAGAGCTGACCGGATGCGAAGAGAAGGATATCCGGCAGCTGCGTAAGCTGTATGACATAAGACCCGTCTACAAGATGATCGATACCTGTGCGAGCGAATTTGACAGCTATGTGCCGTATTTCTACTCAACGTATGAGGATGAGAACGAGTCGGTCGTTTCGGACAAAAAGAAGATAATCGTACTGGGTTCGGGTCCGATCAGGATCGGGCAGGGCGTTGAGTTTGATTATTCGACGGTTCACGCTATCGATGCGATACGTAAAGCCGGTTATGAGGCTATTGTCATTAACAACAATCCCGAAACGGTATCAACCGATTATACCATAGCCGATAAGCTGTATTTTGAGCCTCTTACGGTTGAAGACATCTGCAATATCACCGATCTTGAAAGACCTGTGGGCGTGATCGCTTCACTTGGGGGACAGACTGCCGTGAACCTTGCCGAACCGCTTCAAAAATGCGGGATCAACATCATAGGAACCGGGCCGGAAGCAATGTTCAAGGCGGAAGACAGGGATGCGTTCGAAGCCCTGATAGATGAACTGAAGATCCCTCATCCGAAGGGAGTCGCGGTGACAAGCATCGCGGACGGCTGCCGTGCGGCGGGCGAGATCGGATATCCGGTGCTCGTGAGACCGAGTTTCGTTCTTGGCGGACGTGCGATGGAGATCGTCGCAAATGAGGGAATGCTTGTCAAATACCTGAAGAATGCTTTCGAGGTCGATGCGACAAAACCGGTCCTTGTGGACAAATATATAGTCGGCAAGGAAGTCGAAGTAGACGCGATCTGTGACGGCAGCGACGTGTTCCTGCCCGGGATCATGGAGCTGGTCGAGCGTACCGGTGTGCATTCGGGAGATTCGACGAGCGTATATCCGCCGTTCTCCATTTCCGAAAAGGTAAAAGAGAAAATAGCGGATTATACGGCACGGCTCGGGCTTGCGACCGGGATAGTCGGACTTTACAATATCCAGTTTATTGTCGACGACAGGGATGATGTGTATGTTATCGAGGTCAATCCCAGAGCGTCAAGAAGCGTTCCGTTCCTTTCAAAATCGACCGGGCTCGGACTTGTGGACATCGCAACCGGAGTCATGCTCGGACGGAGCCTCAAAGAACAGGGCTATACGGGTGTATTTCCGCAGCGCAGGGATTTCTGGTATGTAAAGGCACCGGCATTTTCATTTGAAAAACTGAACGGAATGGACGCGTACCTGTCACCCGAGATGAAGTCGACGGGTGAGGCAATAGGATGCGACGTCAGTCTGAAACGCGCGTTGTACAAGGCACTGCAGGCAAGCGGCGTTAAAATGAAGGAGTACGGAACGGTCATAGTGACTCTGGCCGATGAGGATAAGGAAGAGGCGCTGCCGCTCGTTGAAAGGTTCTACAAGTTGGGCTTCAACATCGAAGCTACGATAGGTACCGGCAGATTCCTCAAAGACCACGGGATCCGTACGAGGATCCGCGGCAAGATCAGCGAAGGAAGCGAGGAGATCCTTGATTCCATAAAAGCAGGATATGTGAGTTACATCATCAATACACGCGCGATCCTCTCGGGCGTCCACTATGCGGACGGCGCTGCGATCCGCCGATGCGCGATAATGAACGGAGTCACGATGTTCACATCGCTCGATACGGTGCGGATACTGCTCGACGTGCTCGAAGACGTGACACCGAGAGTATACGAGATGGGACACTAGCTATTATTTATAGCGTAATAATAAAAACAGGGGGTATATTATGGCAAAGTATATTTTTGTTACGGGCGGTGTTGTTTCGGGACTCGGCAAAGGGATCACCGCGGCATCACTCGGAAGACTGCTCAAGAGCAGAGGACTGAAGGTAGTTGCGCAGAAACTCGATCCCTATATCAATGTGGATCCCGGCACCATGAGTCCTTACCAGCACGGAGAGGTTTATGTCACCGAGGACGGGGCGGAGACCGATCTTGACCTCGGGCATTACGAGAGATTTATTGACGAGGATCTGACGAAGTATTCAAATCTGACGTCCGGAAAGGTTTACTGGAACGTACTCAACAAGGAAAGACGCGGAGAATATCTCGGATCGACAGTTCAGGTAATACCCCATATCACAAATGAGATCAAGGAATTCGTCTATCGCGCGGGCAAAGAGACCAATGCCGATGTTGTTATCACCGAGATAGGCGGAACGATCGGTGATATCGAATCACAGCCGTTCCTTGAGGCGGTAAGACAGATATCACTCGAGATCGGAAGGGGCAACAGCCTGTTTATCCATGTTACGCTCGTTCCGTTCCTTCACGGGTCCAATGAGCATAAATCAAAACCCACCCAGCATTCGGTCAAGGAACTGCAGGGAATGGGGATCACCCCCGATATCATTGTATTAAGATGCAACGAACCACTTGAAGACAGCATTTTGAAGAAAATATCGATGTTCTGCAACGTCAAGGACGATTGCGTTATTGAGAACAGAACTCTCGAGAGCCTCTATGAGGCACCACTGATGCTGGAGAAATCCAATTTCTCGGGAGTTGTGTGCAGGGAACTCGGGATAGATGCGCCGGAGCCCGACCTTACGGCCTGGAAAAATCTTGTAGAGCGTATAAACGGCAGACACAAGGAAGTTACGATCGGTTTGGTCGGCAAATATGTCCAGCTTCACGATGCATATCTGTCCGTAGCCGAAGCGCTCGCTCACGCCGGATTTGCGCATGACGCGCATGTGCATATCGAATGGCTTGATTCCGAAGAGATCACAGAAGATAATTATACCGAGAAACTTAAAAACATCTCGGGTATTATCGTTCCCGGCGGTTTCGGAGACCGCGGAATAGAAGGCATGATCATTGCCGCAAGGTACGCAAGGACCAATAATATCCCTTATTTCGGAATATGTCTCGGAATGCAGATCGCAGTAATAGAATTTGCGAGAGATGCAGCCGGCATTCCCGATGCCTGCTCGGGCGAGTTCCATGATGCGTCCGAACACAAGGTCATCGATTTCATGCCGGGGCAGTCGGACGAGGTCGATAAGGGCGGAACGCTGCGTCTGGGCAGTTATCCCTGCCATATCATTTCGGGAACTTTGATGGAAAAATGCTACGGCAAGACCGATATCAGCGAGAGACACCGCCACAGATACGAATTTAACAATGATTACAGAGATGTTCTGACAGGCGCCGGACTTGTGATCTCCGGAGTCTCCCCCGATAACAGACTGGTGGAGACGATCGAAGTAAAGGACCATCCTTTCTATCTCGGCGTACAGTATCATCCGGAATTTAAATCACGTCCGGACAAACCGCATCCAATTTTCAGGGAATTTGTCCGCAACGCGATCATTCGCTCGGAAATGGATTGAAAACCGTAACCTTGGTTCATTCTTGAAAAAAAGCATGCTTTGTGTTAAGATATGAAAATGTCAAAGTATGCTTTTTTTGTATTGGGGAGAAACTCATGAAAATAAAAAAACTTGAGAAAAACGAACTGTTTGATGCGTTTAAGATAGCCGCATATTGTTTTCATATGCGGATAGAGGATATTGAGGCCACCCGTGAGGAAGCGGAAGCGGATGAAAATGTGTCCTGGGGAGCTTTTGACGAAGACGGAACGATGATGGCAAAGATCATCGATAATAAGTATGATTTTTATTTTGACGGACAGGTCATTCCCTGCGGTGGCATAGGCGGCGTATCGACATTGCCCGAGTATCGCGACCGCGGAGCTGTAAGAGAGATTTTCCGGGCTCTTTTGCCCGATGCTTACAGGAGTGGAGAGATACTGTCGACTCTGTATCCGTTCAACCACGAATTCTACCGGAAGCAGGGATATGAGATAGTTACATTTAAGAATGAATATACTTTTGCTCCGGTAACACTCAAAGGATATCGCTTTACAGGCGAAGTTCATAAATGGGACATGCAGGAGAGCGTTAAGGATTTTCTGGATATTTACAGGGAATATGCATCAAAATATAATCTGTCCATGGACCGGACCGAAGAAAACATGCTCGATCATATGAAGGTCGAGAAGCCTTATATTGACAGAAAGTTCTCATATATCCTGAAAGTGGATCAAAAACCCGTGGCGTATGTTATCTTTACGGACATCAGACACGATCCTGCTGCGATCTTGCAGGTTAAAGAGTGTGCATGGACCTGCAGGGAAGGGTTCTATGCAATACTCGGATTCCTTGCGAGATTCGAATCGGATTACGGCGAGATCAAGCTACAGCTTCCGATGGGGATCGATCTGCTACGCATAATACGCTCGGCGTTGGCTTATGATATTGGGAAGAGGACCCGTCAGAACTTTATGGTAAGAGTGATCAATGCCAAAGGCCTTCTTGAACGTATCAGAAAGCCTGAGAATTGTGATTTTACAGTGAAAGTTACCGACGAGATCATTGAAGAAAATAACGGAACTTTCCGCGTTTTGAGTGACAGGGTAGATGTTTTGGAGTGCAATGAGACCAAAAAAGCGGACTTGGAACTTGATGTCAGGGCTCTCGGACAGATGGCGGTTGGGGCGGTCAATTTTGATGAGGCCCTGCTTCGAAAAGATGTCACGGTCAACTCCAATGAGGAACTCCTGAGAAAAGTATTTGTCGAGAAGAAAATCCTGGTTACCGAGGAATTTTAAAAAAGATTATATCCGGTGGAGGTTGAGTCCGGCAGTTACATTTTGACAAACTGTCAGACGAGTTATGTATGAAGGATTTCGCAGTATATGGAGATATTTGCTACGCGAAAAAGCCTGATAAGCCCGAATGTATGGAAGATTCATATGTTGTCTGTGTGGATGGAAAATGCGCGGGTGTTTTTGATGTGCTTCCGGAAAAGTTCAAGGGAATTGAAGTGATCAACTTCGACAATAAGATCATTACGCCGGGATTTGTCGATCTGCATGTACATGCTCCCCAATATTCCTACAGAGGGCTCGGCATGGATCTCGAACTGCTGGACTGGCTTGATACGATCACATTTCCGGAGGAAGCGAAATACGCGGACAAGGATTATGCGGCCCGGGCGTATGAGGTGTTCGTCGGTGACCTGAAAAAGAGCGCAACAACCAGAGCAAGCATATTTGCGACTATACATAAAGATGCAACGATCGAGCTGATGAGACAGCTTGAGGCAGCCGGGCTGTCCTGCTATGTCGGTAAAGTCAATATGGACCGCAATTCACCGGACAGCTACCGCGAAACTGCGGAAGAATCTGTGAGGACCACGATCGAATGGCTGGATGAAAGTTCGGATTTCGCTCACGTCAAGCCCATTATCACACCGAGATTTGTTCCGTCATGCACGGACGGCCTGATGCGTGAACTTGGAAAGATCGCCGATGAGCGTTCGCTGCCGGTTCAGTCGCATCTGTCCGAAAACCTAAGCGAGATTGAGTGGGTGAAGGAACTTGCACCGGATTCGAGGGGATATGCAGATGCTTATGACAGGTTCGGATTGTTCGGAAATGCGGGGTCGTGTGTAATGGCGCATTGCATCTACATGCGTGACGATGAGATAGAACTGATGAAGGAAAGGGGAGTGTTTGTTGCCCATTCACCCCAATCCAATATGAATATCAGGTCGGGGATCGCTCCTATGAGACGTTTCCTTGATGAAGGCATCAAATGCGGGCTGGCCTCGGATGTTGCGGGCGGCTCGAGTATAAACATGTTTAAAGCACTTACGGATGCAATACAGGTTTCGAAACTGTATTGGCGGCTGATCGACGAAAGCCGCAAGGCGCTTACATTCCCCGAGGCATTTTATCTTGCAACAAAGGGCGGCGGAGAGTTCTTCGGCAAGGTCGGAAGCTTTGAAGAAGGTTACGAGTTCGACGCTATTGCGATCGATGATTCGATGGCGCGGACCAATCTTCAGTTGAATATCTCGCAGAGACTTGAGCGTACGATGTATCTCGGGCATGCCGGATTTATCAAAGCAAAGTTCGTTGCCGGGAGAAGATTGTTTTAAAGGCGGAGAAGAAATAAAGGCTTCCCCTTGAGGGGAAGCTGTCAGTTGGGCCGGATCCGCACAACTGACTGATGAGATGTTAACAGACAGGAAACGGATATATGGATGATAACAGAGTAAATACATTTTCACCTGAACTCGCCCTTTCGGATGAGATCTTGAGCCGGATCGACAAGCCGGAACGCTACATAGGCCACGAGGTCAATATGGTGGTCAAGGATCTTTCGAAGATCGATGTCAGGTTCTGCATGTGCTTCCCCGATGTTTATGAAGTCGGGATGTCGCATTTGGGAATACAGATCCTCTACGATATGTTCAACCAGCGCGAAGACACATATTGCGAGAGGGTTTATTCACCGTGGCCCGATCTTGATAAGATCATGAGGGAGGAGCATATTCCGCTGTTTGCGCTTGAAACGCAACAGCCTATAAAGAATTTTGATTTTCTCGGGATCACGCTCCAGTATGAAATGTGTTACACAAATATTCTCCAGATCCTTGAACTGTCTCAGATCCCGATATTTGCGAGCGAAAGAACGGAGGATGACCCGATCGTGATCGGTGGCGGCCCCTGTTCGTACAATCCGGAACCGCTTGCGGATTATTTCGATATTTTCTATATAGGCGAGGGTGAGACGGTTTATTATGAAATGCTCGATGTCTATAAGGAACTGAGGGCGCGGGGAGCATCAAGACGAGAGATACTCGAGAGGCTCGGTAATATTGAAGGCCTTTATATTCCTTCACTGTACAGCGTTTCTTACAATGAGGACGGCACGATCGCGGAGTTTAAGCCCATAGCCGATGTACCTTCGAAAATAAAGCGCCAGGTAGTGACCAATCTGTCGGAAACCTTTTATCCGCGCAAACCGCTGGTGCCTTATATGAAAGCGATCCAGGACAGGGCGGTGCTTGAGATCCAGCGCGGATGTATCAGAGGCTGCAGGTTCTGCCAGGCGGGAATGATCTACAGGCCTATCAGGGAGCGGTCTCTGGAGGTCCTGAAAGAGAACATCATAGACATACTCAACAGTACCGGATATGACGAGATAACGCTCAGTTCGCTCTCTACCAGCGATTATACGAGGCTCGGGGAACTGCTTGAATACCTGATCGCGGAAATGGGAGACAGGAAAGTCAATATTTCCCTGCCTTCGCTGCGTATAGACGCATTTTCGCTCGATATAATGAACAAGGTACAGGATGTTAAGAAGTCGAGCCTTACATTTGCGCCGGAAGGCGGAACCCAGCGAATGCGCAATGTCATAAATAAAGGGCTGACCGAGGATCAGATCCTCGAGGGTGCCGCGGAAGCCTTCACGGGAGGCTGGAACAAAGTCAAGCTGTACTTTATGCTTGGGCAGCCTACCGAGACCGATGACGATGTAAAGGGCATTCCGATCCTCGCAAATGAGATCGCAAAGACCTATTATGCAACGGTTCCGAAGGAGCAGCGGCAGGGCAAGGTTGCGATAACGATCAGTACCTCATATTTCGTACCGAAGCCTTTTACCCCGTTCCAGTGGGTGGCCCAGATATCTCCGGACGAGTATCTGCGCAGAAAATCGGTCCTGAACGAGACCTTGAAACAGCAGCTCAATTACAAGAGTATCAAATACAACTGGCATGACAGCGCGACTTCGTATCTTGAAGGCCTGTTCGCAAGAGGTGACAGAAGAACCGGACGGGTAATTTACGAAGCATACAAGCTCGGATGCATTTTCGACGCATGGACCGATTATTTTGACATGTCAAAATGGGAAAAAGCGATCGAACTGGCCGGGATCGATATTGAGTTTTATACTCAGAGAGAAAGAGGACGGGATGAGATCCTGCCGTGGGATTTTATCGATACGGGCATTTCCAAGAAGTTCCTTTTAAGAGAATGGGATAAGGCACTTGCGGAGCAGGTGACCGACAATTGCCGTGAGGGTTGTGCAGGCTGCGGCTGCGCGGGATGGAAGACCGGCGTGTGCGTCGAGCCGAAGGGCTGTGCGGCATGGTCGACCGAAGTAAACATCGAGGCATGAAACCAAACCCGTGAAACCATACCTGAAAAAGCGACTTGAGGTGTGTAAAATGGAATATCGGATAGCTGCAACGAAATCGTAAAACAGCAGTGATCAAAGTTGTAATTCATTGAGGGAATAAAAGATGACATTCAGGATAAAGTTCGCAAAGTACGGAGTTGTCAGATTTATCGGGCATCTGGACGTAATGCGGTATTTTCAGAAAGTGATCAGGCGGTCAAAACTGCCGGTCAGCTATTCGCAGGGATTCAGCCCTCATCAGCTGATGAGTTTCGCGCTTCCGCTCAGTGTCGGTGTGACAAGCGACGGCGAGTATATGGAAGTGGAATTTGACGACGAGGCACTTTTAAAAGAGGCCGAAAAGCTCGAAAAGTATATTTTCGACGGGCTGGCGGCCAATACCACGGAAGGTTTCGCGGTGCTCGGCGTAAAAATGCTGCCGAAACCGAAGCCCAATACGCATCAGGATAAGGCGATGGCGCTTGTATCGGCGGCCGATTATCTGATACGCGTAAAGGACGGGTATGAGGAAAGTGTCGGTTTCGGATCGCAGGATGAGCTTTATTCGGCCTTTGAGCGGTTTATGGACCGGGAAACCATAGAAGTTACGAAGAAGACCAAGAAGAATGAAAATCAGCTCAACCTCAAAGAGTTTATTTACAGATACACAAACGGTGATGATGCCGATGCGGCAGGGATCGCGCATGCACGAAGGTTTGGGAGCGGGATGCAGCTGATGATGCGCCTTGCGGCAGGAAGCAAGGTTAATATCAAGCCCGATCTTGTGCTTGAAGCATTTATAAACAGCCTTGGGCGTGAATTTGATAAGAATGCATTTGCGATCCACAGGATGGAACTGTACATGGGTGAGAAGGATGCGCTGAATCCATTGATCGAGTGTTGAAAGTAAGGGAATTAATTTTATGGGAAGCAAACTGATATATTTGAGGGACGGCAGCAGGATAATAACCGGACTGATCGATGATACGGGACTGGTTGAAGTCCAGGTCGATCCGGTCGACAGCGAAAGCCTGCTCGGAAATATCTACCTTGGAAAAGTCAAAAATATAGTAAAAAATATCAACTCCGCATTTGTTGAGGTTGAGGACGGGAAGATGTGCTATCTGGCCCTTTCCGACGTCAAGTCGCCTATCATGGCGAGCAACGATCATCCCGGAAAACTTCGTATCGGGGATGAACTGATCGTGCAGGTGACGCGCGACAGCGCCAAGAATAAGGCTCCGCTTGCAACTTCGGATTTCAGCCTTGCAGGTAAATATATAGTTCTGGTGCACGGAAGGAAGGCTATCGGCATTTCCCAGAAGATCAAGGATGAGACGAAGAGAAAACGTCTGAAAGAGATACTGAAGCCTTATCTGAATGAAAATTATGCTTTTATAGTGCGTACCAATGCCGAGAGCGCACCCGAAGATCTGCTCGAAAGAGAAGTTGCGCGCCTTGCCAATGATTACAGGCAGATCGTGGAATTCGGCGTACACTGGAAATGTTTTTCCAAACTCTATTCGACTCCGCCCGCATATCTGTGGGAGATCCGTGACGGGTATGCTGAAGAGATAGAGGAGATCAAAACCGATGATGATGAGATCTACGGCCAGCTGAAACAATATCTGGCCGAATACCAGCCCGAAGATTCGGGAAAACTGGTTAAATACAACGATCCCCAGCTGTCTCTTGCAAAGCTGTACGGGATCATGGAAAAGATCGAAAAAGCACTCAAGGAACGGGTATGGCTTGACAGCGGGGGATATCTGGTGATCCAGCCGACAGAAGCGCTGACCGTGATCGATGTGAATACGGGCAAGGCGGTTTCCGGCAAGACCGTGCCGGAGGAGACATTTCTTGCGGTCAACACCGAAGCGGCCGACGAAATTGCAAGGCAGGTCCGCCTGCGTAATCTTTCGGGAATAATCGTGATCGATTTTATAGATATGGTGCAGGAAGAGCACAGAAAAGCGCTGCTGAAACATCTGAGCGCTGTGCTTGCCAAGGACCGCATTCCGACCAAGGTTGTGGATATGACACAACTCAACCTTGTCGAGGTCACACGAAAGAAGATAAGAAAACCGCTGGCCGACCAGATGGGATTAAACCACTGACCGGACCTTAAAAACGCAAAACGGGGAATAACGACGTGTCGAATCTTACTCAGAAGGCTATAAGAGAAACATTTACCGAATTGTTGAACGAAAAGCCGCTCAGCCAGATCACGGTCAAGATGATCGTAGAAAAATGCGGCATAAACAGAAATTCATTTTATTATCATTACAGGGATATTCCATCACTGATCGAGGAAATGGTGGTTGATGAAGCAAACAGTATTATCGAGGAATATCCGGCTATCGATTCGATTGAGACTGCAATGAAGGCGGCGATCGATTTTGCATCCAAGAACCGCAGAGCGATATTACATATATACAATTCCGTGAACCGGGATATTTTCGAACAGAGTCTGTGGAAAGTATGCAATTATGTCGTAAGGAGCTACAGCGATCTCCTGCTGAAAGACAGGAAAGTGGATCCGCTTGACCGTGAAGTGGTCGAGCGCTTCTATCGCTGCGTGTGCTTCGGTGTGGTTATTGAATGGCTCAATAACGGTTCGGGAGTAACACCGGAGGAGATCGATTCCCAGATCGAACATTTCTGCACGCTTTACCGCGGGATTCCGGAGGAGATAATCGGCAGGATCACAAAATAAATAATGATATTTTTAGGCAAATACCATGTCCGTGTCTGAATTTCAGACACGGCTATTTTTTTATCCGTATTATTCTGTATTGAAAGGTACTATGATGACATCAACAAAGGAAAACGGAGGCGAAAAAAGATGAAACTTGCAAAAGCGGTAGTTAAGTTCCGCATACCGATCCTGGTGATCGCATTACTTCTGATGATCCCTGCGGTATTCGGTTATGCGGGAACCAGAGTAAATTATGATATGCTCGATTACCTGCCCGAAGACATGGACACGGTCAAGGGACAGAACGAACTGATGAAAGATTTCGGCAAAGGCGCATTTTCATTCATAATAGTCGAAAATATGCGTGAAAAGGATGTCGCGGCGCTGAAAGCGAAGATTGAAAATGTAGAACATGTTGAAACGGTCATATGGTATGATTCGCTGGCGGACTTAAGCATTCCGATGGAGCTGCTCCCGGACAAGATCTACAAGGCGTTTAATACCGACAATGCCACGATGATGGCGGTATTCTTCGACAGCTCAACATCGGCCGACATCACGATGGACGCGATAAGAGAAATAAGGAAAGTTGCCGGGGAACAGTGTTTTGTATCAGGCATGTCAGCATTGGTAACCGATCTTAAAGACCTGTGCGAGAAGGAAGAGCCGATATACGTAGGTATCGCGGTAGCCCTTGCGCTTGCGGCAATGCTGATCTTCCTTGACAGCTGGCTGGTACCGTTCGTATTCCTGGCTTCCATAGGAATGATGATACTGCTCAATCTCGGTTCGAATTACTTCTTCGGAGAGATCTCATATATCACCAAGGCACTTTCTGCGGTACTTCAGCTTGCGGTAACCATGGATTATTCGATCTTCCTGTGGCACAGCTACAATGAGAAGATGAGAAGCTGCAGCGATAACAAAGAAGCTATGGCAGAGGCGGTCCACGATACATTTACGAGCGTGCTCGGAAGCTCGATCACAACGGTTGCCGGATTCATCGCACTGTGCTTCATGACATTTACGATGGGACGCGATCTGGGACTGGTAATGGCTAAAGGCGTTATCTTCGGTGTTATCGGATGCGTAACGGTACTTCCCGCACTGATCCTCGTATTTGACAAACCTCTCCAGAAAACAAAGCACAGACCGCTGATACCGGAAATGAAGGGTCTTGCGGGCAAAATGATCAAAATATTCCCCGTATTTCTGATCCTGTTTGCAGGTATCATTATCCCGGCATATTACGGATATTCAAAGACCAACAGCGAGGTCTACTACGACATGGGCGAGTGCCTGCCGAAGAATATCCCTTATGTTACGGCCAATGAGAAGCTCCATAATGACTTTAACATCGCATCGACACATATGCTCCTTGTTGACAAGGATACTTCCTCAAAGGACGTTCGTTCGATGATGAAGGAAATGGAAAAGGTCGATGGTGTTAAATATGTGCTCGGACTCGAATCCGTTGTCGGTTCCCGCATTCCCGAGGAATTCATACCGGATGAGGTCAGGAGCAAGCTTGAGAGCGGTAAATGGAAACTGCTGCTGATCAATTCCGAATACAGAGTTGCAAGTGATGAAGTCAACAAACAGATAGATGAACTGAACGGCATTTTGAAGAAATATGACCGGGGCGGAATGCTGATCGGCGAAGCACCTTGCATGAAAGATATGATCGAGACCACGGATCACGATTTCAAAGTCGTAAATATGGTATCGATCCTGGCTATATTTATTATCATAGCTCTGGTTGAAAAGAGCATAACTCTTCCTGTGATACTGATCTCGGTAATCGAGGCGGCGATCTTCATCAACCTCGGCCTGCCTCATTATCTCGGACAGAGTCTTCCGTTCATAGCACCCATATGCATCAGTACGATCCAGCTCGGTGCGACGGTTGATTACGCGATACTGATGACTACAAGGTACAAGACCGAAAGGATCGCCGGTGCAGCCAAGAAAGAAGCGGTATGGACAGCATTGTACACATCGATACCTTCGATAATCGTTTCCGGAATGGGCTTGTTTGCAGCAACCTTCGGCGTAGCGGTATATTCGGATATCGACATTATCAGCTCGATGTGCATGCTGATGGCAAGAGGCGCGGTAATAAGCGTTCTGATGGTCGTACTTACACTGCCTGCAATGCTGATGCTGTTTGATAAGGTGATCTGCAAGACGACGGTCGGAATGGTCCATATAGGAAAAGGCGAGAAGAAAGATAATACTGAGATAGGTTTAAAACACAGATTTGGTGTGTGAAAAAGGAGGCTCATTATGAAAAACAAGATTATGAAGATCATGGCAGTGATCCTCGGCATTGCACTGGTTACGGCAGGTATCGGTAATTCGGCATATGCAATTACCGGGAATAACAGTAATAATGATACTGAGGAACAGGTAAAGGAGCTCGTAAGCGATCTTATCGTCGAAAATGAAAACGACAAGCCTGTTAAGGATGAAACGGTTTATGTTATTGCCGGACAGGACGGTAGTGTTAAGAAGATAATCGTAAGCGATTGGCTGAAAAATGTAACCGGAAATGCACAGCTTGCAGATTCTACAGAACTGACAGGCATCGAAGAAGTAAAGGGAGATGCGGATCATGATTATACCGCCGGAAGCGACGGAAGCCGTGTTTGGGATGCTGAAGGAAACGATATTTACTATCAGGGAAATATTGAGAAAGAGCTTCCCGTTGCGATGAATATCAGATATACACTCGACGGAAAGGATGTAACCGCCGAAGAGCTCAAGGGCAAGAGCGGCGAGCTTGTGATCAGCTACGAGTATGAAAATAAACAGTACGAGACAAAGACGGTAAACGGCAGCGAGGAGAAGATTTATGTTCCTTTTACGATGCTGACCGGAATGATGCTCGACAATGATGTATTTACAAATGTTGAGGTTACAAACGGAAAACTGGTCAATGACGGTGACAGGACTGTAGTTATCGGAGTTGCGCTTCCGGGCCTCAGACAGAACCTGGGGCTTGAAGATGATAAGCTGACCGAGATCGCGGATCATTTTGAAGTCAGGGCACATGTTGAGAACTATGAACCGGCGATGGTCGTAACACTTGCATCAAACGAGCTTTTCAATAAGATCAATACCGACAAACTGGGTTCATTTGATGGATTGAGCGATTCGATGAATGAACTGACAAACGCGGTCGGACAGCTGATGGACGGTTCTTCGCAGCTATATGATGGCCTGGACACACTGCTTGAAAGATCTGGCGAACTGGCTGACGGAATAGATGCGCTGGCAGCCGGATCGAAACAACTCAAAGAAGGCGCCGCCCAGCTTGATAACGGCGCAGGACAGCTTGCCGAAGGCGCTGCACAGCTCAGCAAAGGACTTGATACCTTAAAGACAAACAATGATACATTAAACGGCGGTGCTAAGCAGGTATTCGATACTCTGCTCGCAACCGCACAGACACAGCTTACGGCAGCAGGAATCGAGGTTCCGCAGCTTACCGTAGATAATTACGCACAGGTACTTGACGGAGTGATCGCTTCCCTTGATAAGGATGCCGTATATGCCAAGGCTGAGGCAGCCGTAGAGGCAGCAGTTGAAGAAAAACGTGATTATATCGAGAGCCGGGTTACCGCGGCAGTAAGAGAACAGGTAGAAGCAAAGGTCACCGAAACGGTAAAGGCCGGCGTACTTCAGCAAGTGATGGCAGCCGCACCCGGACAGCCGGATGCGTTCTATGAAGCGGCGGTTGAACAGCAGATGGCAGGTGAAGAAGTCAAGGCACTGATCGCAGCCAATACAGAACAGCAGATGGCAGGCGACGAGGTAAAGGCAATCATAAAAACCACTACCGATGAGCAGGTATCCAAGGCGATCGCCGACAATATGGCATCAGATGAGGTACAGGCCAAGCTTGCACAGGCTTCCGAAGGCGCAGCGAAGATAATCGCCCTGAAGACTTCACTTGACAGCTACAATACCTTCTATAAGGGACTTGCAGCTTATACCGACGGAGTAGCACAGGCAGCTGCAGGAGCCGGTAAACTGGCAGAAGGCACAGCCCAGCTCAAAGACGGTACAGGAAACTTAAGTAACGGAAGCACCGCATTGAATGCAGGACTCGAGACAGTCAGGGACAACATGCCTGCTCTTATCGACGGTGTAACCCAGCTCAGAGACGGCGCCGGAGCATTAAGCGACGGCATGAAGGAGTTCAATGAGAAGGGAATCGAGAAGCTGGTTGATGCTGTAGACGGAGACCTTGAAGGACTTCTTGAAAGATTCAAGGCAGTTGCGGAAGTTTCGAAAGAGTACAAGAGTTTCGCAGGCTTGAGCGACGAGATGGATGGAAATGTAAAATTCATTTACAGGATATCCGAATAAAAAGTTGTATTTTTAAAAAAGATAATGTTATAATAAAGCACAGCGGGTCGGACGGCCTGCTGTGCTTTATTAATTAACGATCAGATTTTTTCTGATGCGGAAAAGATATCTGGATATTATGCGGGTGAAAATGGGGAGATGTGTGATCTTCGGCGGAGCCGAAATAAGCGATTATAACAAAATAAAGTCATATCTTCGCGATGATGATTTTCTGGTCTTCTGTGACAGCGGCCTTAAGCACATGGAGGCACTTGGACTCACCGCCGACCTGATCATCGGGGACTTCGATTCCCATGAGAATCCGATGCTCCCGGTCGAAACGATAGTCCTGCCGTGCGAGAAGGACGATACGGATACGGTATTTGCCGTAAAAGAAGCATTAAAACGCGGATTTGAAGATTTTCTGCTGCTGGGTACCATAGGAGGCAGGATCGACCATACACTGGGCAATCTCTCGATATTGCTGATGCTTGATACTGCAGGTAAACATGGCATTATGGTCGACGATCACAGCGAAATGGAGATCATTTCGGATAAGCCGGCATATGTTGAAGACAGATACTCATATTTTTCATTGCTCAATATTTCGGGAACCGCAGAAGGCATAGTGATCGAAAATGCCAAATATCTGCTCGACGGGGGCGGTATCACCTGCGATTACCAGTATGGGGTAAGCAATGAAGTGATCAAAGGGAAGACCGCAAAGATAACTGTGGCAGAAGGAAGACTGCTGCTGGTGAAGGATTTCTGAGAGATATTATTTATTTCAGAATGACTAAAAGGAGTGCCGGGATCAAGGTTAATTACGTTAAACGGTTAGCTTGGATAGCATAATTATTGAGATGTTATATACGGAGGAAACAGATATGGCCAAGAAAAAGCAAAATACCGAACAAAAGCCCGTAGAGGAGATGTCATATGCGGAGCGTTTGAGACGTCAGGAAGATGATGACAGGTACCTGGCTGAACAGCGTATGTCGAGCGAACCAAAGACCGGATGTCTCGGCATGTCGGCGACATTCCTGGTAGGAGCTTTCTGCTTTGTATTCCTGGTAGCGGGACTCGGTTTTGCCGGCTGCGGCATCGCGGGAGTGATCGGAGACGGAAGCGCAAGAGTTGTCCAGACGGTAGTCGGTATTGCCGTAAGTGCGGTATCGGTGGCTGTTTGGCTGTTCTACAGGAAGAATTACAGCAATGACAAATAAAAGAAAAAAACACTTTTCTTTTACGGGGATTATGATATAATAATCCTTGTTACGGGCTATTAGCTCAGCTGGGAGAGCGCTAGGTTCGCAATCTAGAGGTCAGGGGTTCGATCCCCCTATGGTCCAGCAAAAATAAAAACTACTCTCATCATTATGAATATATGTTATAATGATAAGGGTAGTTTATTTATTTAAAATGTATATCGTAAAAATTTGAGGGGAGAATTCATTGTGAAAAATATAAAAATATTGATTTTATTGGCTTTTATCGGTGCGGTTGTATGTGCCTGCAGCTCAAAAGCCGGGAAGGAGAATAATTTGGAAACCGGTAACAATTATGAAGAAACCAGCGCAGTAACCGATATTCCGGGTGAGGATCTGAGTTCGTTTGCTTCGGGTATTAAAACAGAAGATACGGAAAACAGCTCTGATGCAGAGATTAAAACAGAGAATACAGAAAACAGATCCGATACCGGAATTGATACAGAAAAGACTGAGAACAGTTCTGAAACAGATAATAAACAAGGGAATGATGAGAGCGCCTCTGATACCGGCTTTGTCCTGAACAATGAGATCGACGAGCGCTGCCCTACGATGTATGAATTAAAAAGAGGCAATGTCGCATATGGAGAGTTTACCCATGATACCTATTATTCGGGTACCTGCGGGATGGAGAGAGGATACAGCATTCTTCTTCCGGCAGATTACAGCGAGGATAAGAAGTATCCGGTCCTCTACCTTCTGCATGGCATTTTCGGGGATGAATACTCATTTTCTAATGACAGCAGCAATAAAATAAAGGAAATAGTCGGGAATATGGCTGCCGAGGGTATCATTGACGAGACTATCGTAGTGTGTCCCAATATGTATGCAACATCAGACCCCGGTCAGAAACCCGGCTTTGACAGCGAAAGTGTAAAACCTTATGATAATTTCATAAACGATCTTGTTAATGATCTTATGCCTTATATTGAGGGAAAGTACGCGGTCCTTACCGGAAGAGAAAATACATATCTTGCAGGCTTTTCAATGGGAGGCAGGGAGACTGTTTTTATAACCCTGCAAAGACCTGAACTTTTCGGATATGTCTGCGCTATTTCCGCAGCGCCCGGTATTGTAGCTACTACGGATAAATTCATGACACATGAAGGACAGATATCCGAGAGTGAGATGAAATTTGCGGAAGATGCCATAGAGCCGGATGTTTTTATCCTCTG
>JAFZNE010000096.1 GCA_017553035.1 Lachnospiraceae bacterium | reverse complement strand
AGTAACAGCGCCGGAGTTTGAAAGAATAAGACCACCCACGGAGTAAGTAACGGTAGAATTCTCCTTAACACGCCAGTCTTCTTCCTTAACATAGGAATTAACGATCTCCTTGTAGTCAAGGATCGTGGACTTCATGTTACGGATCTTCTCACGGTTCTTTCTGTAGAGAATATATGCTTTGGCAACCTCAACATAACCGGACTGGTTTAAAACTTCCTCAACGCAGTCCTGAATGTCCTCTACGCTGATGGTGCCGTTCTTGACCTTAGACTGGAAAGCAGAAGTAACGCGCAGCGCCAGCAGATCGATGATATCATCGTTGTACAGGTTCTCTGTTGCGTTGAACGCCTTCTTGATGGCGTTGGAAATCTTCGACAGATTGAATTCAGCTATCTCGCCATCTCTTTTTGTTACAGTAAAATTAGTCATACCTTCGGAGTCCTCCCCAATTTTGTTTCATTAAAAAATATGATAAAAATGATCTGTCGTCCGCCCGGTTTTTTATGTAATATATCCAAAAAATCTGCTAAAAAGGCGAAATAAAAGCCCAAACAAAAAAAGTGTTAAGGCGTTTAATCTTCGACAATCAACACAGAAATTGTAACAAATAAGATTATCGTTGTCAACGCCAAAACACAAAATATATTAAAAAAATATAATCGTAATACAATATATTGTGCAATTTTACAAAATCTATAACCGTAGATTTTTGAACACGGTACAATCTACAAGATTAGACCGTACTGATTGACCTATTTTCTATTCAAAACCCAATCTGTTTTCGAGATATTCTTTTTCCTTGAGAGCCATCTCGTCTTCGGGACAATGGTTAAGATACACACCCAAAAGCTTATAAGCGAGTTCGGTTTTTCCTCGCCGCTCGGCGATGGCGATCTTGAATTTCAGGATGACCTCCTCACCGGCACCTTGCTCGGAAGCCAAGTCCATGAACTCCTCCGCTTTGGTATAATAATACTCCCGGTCATGCTCGTGGTCGGAATATCCCGCGGCGTCGGCCGCATTAAACAGCAACGTGATCACGGGGATATAATCCGTAACAAATGCCGAGTGTCCGGTCACATACATGATGAAATCATCCGCCGTTTTGAGTCGTTTCTTCAGATCGGGATCCTGTGCTTCAAGATAATATATCTTTATATATTCTTCGCCGGCATATTCTTTCAATTCGATCAGTTTTTCAAGCTCGGTGATGAGCTGCTCCGTTTCATTTCTCGACTCGTACATATCGGCTCTGATCTCGGCAGCCTGGATCAGATAATCCGTCGCCTCTTTCGTATCGGTCGCATCTCTTGCGAGTTCATCGCAGACCCGTGCGGCACCGGCATAATTTTCCTCTGCAAGATATGCCGAAAGCATTGTCTTCTTGATCCGCCCGACATCACTCTTCGAAGTTAAGTTTGCCTGAACACTCAGGAACTCACTGATCGCATCCGCATATCTTCCAAGCTGCATGAGATTATACGCATGGCCGGTCACAACCTCGGTCCTGTTGTCCCCGCTCTCTATGGCGGCGATAAAGTAAGGCTCCGCAGCCGCATAGTCACCCTGTGCATAAGCTTCGGCAGCTTTTGTATACGGATTATCTTCTGCCTCGCATCCGGAAAGGAGCATACAAAAAACAGGCAGTAATAATATTGATATGATCAAACTTCTGCCTGTTTTCATAATCTTGCCTCGTTTCTATTTCGGATTACTACCATATTGTACTGACTAAAAGCCTTCCCCTTTAGATAGAGCAGCAAGCTGCTCTTGATGAGTTTTGCTACGCAAAACATCAGGGAAGGTGTCACGCCGAAGGCGTGACGGATGAGGTGCGTCACTTTCCCGCTGCTTCCGCGTCGGTCTTGCGGATCTGCGCACGTTTGATCTTACCTCCGAGAGTCTTGGGCAGCTCGTCCACATACTCAACTATTCTCGGATATTTGTACGGTGCGGTGTTATGCTTAACATGATTCTGCAATTCTTTCGTAAGCTCCTCGGAAGGAGTATAACCCTTTGCGAGGACTACCGTTGCCTTTACGACCTGACCTCTGATAGGATCGGGAGCCGCGGTGATCGCACACTCGACTACTGCAGGGTGAGTGATCAGCGCACTTTCAACCTCGAAAGGTCCGATACGGTAACCCGAGCATTTGATAACGTCATCATGACGTCCGACAAACCACAGATGTCCGTCGGAATCGCGCCATGCGACATCCTTCAGATTGTATGCTCCGCTGCCGATAGCTTCTTTGGTCATCTCCGGATTCTTGTAATATCCGATGAACAGTCCGATCGGGTATTCCTTGTCAAGATTGCAGATCGTTATCTCGCCTTCCTCACCGTCTTCAGCCTCAACTCCCTGTGAGTTGATCAGCTTCAGATCATAGATCGGTGAAGGTTTGCCCATCGAACCGGCCTTGGGCTCAAACCAGGGGAAGTTGGCGGCAAGAACCGTTCCTTCGGTCTGTCCGAAACCTTCGGCTATCGTATAACCGGTAAAGCCTTTCCATTTATTGACTACTTCGGGATTGAGCGGCTCGCCCGCGGTACACCAGCGCTGAACCGATGACAGATCGTACGAAGCAACATCTTCCTGTAGCATGAAACGGTACATCGTAGGCGGTGCGCAGAAAGTCGTAAGTTTGTAGTCCTGGATCTTCTGAAGCAGGTTCGTCGGAATGAATTTCTTCATATCATAGCAGAAGATCGTGGCACCGCATATCCACTGTCCGTAGATCTTGCCCCAGCCGAACTTGGCCCAGCCTGAATCGGATACGCTCATATGGAGCTTGTTTTCCTGAACACACTGCCAGTATTTCGCTGTAACTATATGTCCGAGCGGATGCAGATAATTGTGGGTAACCATCTTGGGCATACCGGTTGTACCGGATGTGAAATATATCTGCATTACGTCATTATTCTTCGTTGCTTCGCTGCTTCCGGGTACCGGGCGTTCCAGTACATCGCTTGCGGCATCCATTCCGTCGTGAAGATTGAGCCAGCCTTCACGGTGTCCGTTCGCAAGCATGATATTTTTAACGGTGGGCGCCTCGGGAAGCGTACCCTCGATCTGGGCAACAACGAAATCATCGTCAAGAGCGATGAACATCTCGATACCCGCTGCATTGGCCCTGTATACAAGATCATGGGTGGTCAGCTGCAACGTACCGGGTATTATGATGACTCCCAGTTTGATCAAAGCACTTGCGCAGATCCAGTACTCATATCTGCGGCGCAGGATCATCATTACAACACTGCCTTTATGCAGTCCGAGTGATCTGAAATAATTGGCGGCCTTGTTGGACAGCCTGCTCATTTCGGCGAAGGTGAAGGTCTTCTCCTCACCGTCATCATCACACCATACAAGTGCCCTGTTGTCAGGCTTTTCCTTGGCCCATCCGTCAACAATGTCCCATCCGAAATTGAAATTCTCGGGAACATTTACTTTATAATTTGCCTTAAAATCCTCGTAGGAATCAAACTCCGTACGGGGAAGATACTTTTCTAACATTATTTCACACCTCCGCGATCATGGTGAGGAACGTCGCGGGAACATCGCTTCCGCAAGTCTGTCCGTGAGGTATCATCGGATCGAAATACACACTGTCGCCTTCATGCAATTCGATCTTCTTATCTCCGATCGTAACTATTACGATCCCGGCAAGGCATAGGTTGAACTCCTCGCCCTTGTGGGTGACCAGTCCGACCGGCTTGTCCGAAGGATCGATCGTAACAAGCAGCGGCTGCATGATCTTCTTCGTAAATCTGTAAGCCAGGTCCTTGAAATAATATCCGGGGATCCTGTCGATCACCTTGCCCTGTCCTTTACGGACCACATGATATGTCGTAAGGTTCGCGGCTTCACCGGTAAGGATCTCGGCAAAGTCCACGCCGCACATTTTCGAAATCTGATATATCGTACTGATCGGAATATCCTGTCCGCTCTCTTCATAAGAACGGTAAGTGTCGACATCAACACCGATCATCTTCGCAAATTCTTCCTGAGTATATCCGCAGGCATCTCTCAGCCCCGCAATACGCTCGGCGATCTCTTTTATTTCCTGTTCCATGGCAGGCCTCCGTAAAAAATTTAAAAACATTAAGCAGAATTATACCCCAACAGGCACCAAACCGCAAGGGGATTTTTGATCAGTCGTGTCTTCCGGCTCCAAACCGTAAATTTTTTCAGTCATGCCTTTCATCTTCGTTCGAATAGCACTCACAGAACCTCGCTGAAAATGACGGCTCGATTCCGAACGCATATAAATGTGAAATATCACCGAACGAAAGGATCCGCCAGCTTGCGATCCCCTCCCTGCGCTCCTCGGTAACTACCGTCGTAACGGAAGTAGGCGCCGCTGCCATTCCCTGCCAGAGGACCATCGGTGAAGCACCGATAAGGTGGCTCAGTATTACGGATTCAACACCGAAGTGGCAGAACAGTGCGATGGTATCGTTGTTGGGATGCTCCGCGCGGTAATACATACCGTCGGTAATAATATTCTTCCTGCTTCTGCTGCCTGTTGTTTTCCCGGCACGTTTTTTCTTCGCATCCGCTGCTCCCTGTTCCGAAACAGCCTCTTCAGGGATCAGCAGCCCGTTGTCTCCGCCACCGATCACATTTCTCACATATCCGTTCTCTGCAAGGAGTTTATCCAATCCGGAAATAACATAGTCATACTCCGATTTTACATTGGTATCCTTGAAAACCGGATGCTCGAACCAGTGATCCTTGTCATAAAACGGTGTAAACGGTGTCCAGTCCTGAGGCAGCCAGTCCCAGCATACTCTCTCCCGCTCTCCGTCGGGACGTATGCAGCGGCCCCTGAACTCCTGCAGCCAATCCGGTATCCCGTCCGCAGACCTTCCCGACGCGTCAAGATAAAACTGTGCAGTCTTCTTCGCTCGTCCTAACGGTGAAACATATATCTTGTCGATCTTTGTCTTCACAAGCCTTGCCGCGAGACATTTGGCTTCCTTGACTCCCTGAGGTGTCAGGGAATCTCCTTCGTAATTCGGATCTCCGTGACGTATTATAAGCAGTTTCATTGGCATCTCCTTCAATTAGTGAACAACTTGCCTTCGGTACGATTTTACAACGTATAAAAATGATTTTCAACCCAAAGATGTACATGTCATCCGTAAAAGCCTCAGCTTATCTTCTCCGGATCATCTTGACATATGACGGGCATAGCATTAAAATGCAAAATCAAGGTCCGGTCAGATGAAGCAGCCGGATAAGATCAGAATACGCAAAAAGGAATCTGTAAATGCTCTGGATCGTTTTAGTGCTGATTTACGGCATCATAAAAGGAATGCGGGAAGTATTGAAGAAAAAAGCCCTCGAACGCAATACCACGCTCGAGGTTCTTTTGCTGTACACTTTTCTCTCATTTCTTATCGTGACGCCCGAGATCAGAAATGCCGGCGGAGTCGATCCGAAAGTCCTGCTGATGATCGCAGTAAAATCACTTGCGATCTTCTATGCCTGGAGATGCGGATTTACCGCTCTTGCCAAACTTCCGGTCAGCCTTTACGGTGTGCTCGATCTGTCTAGGGTTGTATTTTCGACGCTTCTCGGCGTGATAGTACTGCACGAGACAATGGGAGTGAACCAGACCATAGGTTTGATCCTTGTGCTCACGGGACTTCTGCTGCTAAAAGGTTTCAGGCTTCCGCACAGACGCACGAGGAGAATACTATCCGAGGATATTTCTATAAAAACTCTGAATTCCCAGAATACTCCTGATGATCAGACGGAACATAATAATCTGGTCACAAATACGGATCCGGCGTCGAACACACAGAATGCTAAATCAGTCGACGCCGATATCAAACGTTCTTCCGCCGTCTTCATCATTCTCGCCTTCATATCATGTCTGCTGAATGCGGTTTCAGGCCTTTTTGACAAACTGCTCATGTCCTACACCGAAATAACCGACGGACAGCTTCAGTTCTGGTATATGCTGTTTCTCGTTATTTTCTATATGTTATATGCTCTTTTCAGGACCGTGTCGGTGCGCCGCCAGCGCATGTCCGGCAAAGGAAATCCCGAAAAAAGCGCGGACTTCCATATCGACTGGAAATCCGCGATAAAAAATTACTGGATCTGGATCCTTGCCGTCCTGTTTGTGATCGCAGACAGATGTCTCTTCATCGCCAACAGCGATCCCGCTTCGAAAGTCACGATCATGACGCTGCTCAAACAGTCAGGCGTTATATTTGCGATAATCTGCGGAAAATTCATGTTTCACGAAAAGAAAACCGGCTACAGGCTGGTCTGTGCCCTGATCATCCTGACAGGTATCTTCATCTCGGTCCTTTGAAAATATCATCGAAATGCGCATGATATCCCGCGCCTGATCAGTTTTCCGTGCCCGGGTATACCTTTGAACTCACCGTCTTCATATACTATCGCTCCGCGCGAGATCGTCATTACGGGATAACCGGTCAGCTCCCTGCCCTCATAAACCGTATAGTCAAGATTTGAATGCATGTTTGCGGAAGATATCGTAAATTTCTTCTGCGGATCATATAATACAATATCCGCATCTTTTCCTTCAGCTATTTCACCCTTTGAATCACATCCGAATATGCGCGCAGGGTTGTATGAACACAGTTCAACCACTCTTTCATATGTAAATGTATCGGATGCATCTCCGTTTGCGCGGTTTCTTTCTGCCTTTCCGGCAGCATCAAGCATATAAGGATACATATTTTCGATACCCATCAGCCCGTTAGGCGCAAGAGTAAAGTCTTCCTTGCCCCAATCCTTCTCAAAAGTCTGTGCCGGACAGTGGTCTGTTGCGATCGTATCGATCACTCCGTTTCGTATTCCGTCCCACAGTGCCTGTCTGCTCTCCTCACCTTTCATAGGAGGCGAACAGATGAATCTGATACCGTCCGGGCGTTTATATACTTCATTTGTAAATTCAAGATAATGAGGGCAGGTTTCGGCATATACACGGATCCTTTTTCCCGTGTTCTCTGTCCCATTCGACGCATCCACAGAAGCGAACTCTTTATATTGCCTCTTGTAGCAGTCAATAAACTTTTCACCGCCTGCATTGCCCAGATGCACGATATAGATAGGTGCGCCTGCCGCCTCGGCAAGCTTGATCGCGCGAAGATCCGCTTCCTCCTCGGCAATTTCCGGACGCGAAAGATAATGATACCAAACCGGCTTCGGCCCATCCTTGATCAATTCCGCACGGTTCACTCCAACGATCGCATCGCTCTCGGCATGAACGGTGATCAGAACCTTCGCTTCCGCTGCTGCCTTGAGAAGTTTATACAGTTCCCTGTCATTCAACCCGAAATCATAGGTCATATACGATTTGATACTCGTAAAACCCTGTTTTGCCATTGCAAATACTTCATCCAGCCTCTCGGGATTTACCTCACTGATACCGCCGTGGAACGCATAGTCAACACATGCTTTGCTTTCAGCAAGATGGTTTCTTTCCGCTATTTCAGCAAGCATCGACTTGCCGTTCTCCTGGAGCGTATAGTCAAATACAGTCGTCACGCCTCCGCAGGCAGCCGCCCGTGTTCCGGACTCATACCCGTCGGCACTGAAAGTCTTACCCATCTTCATTTCCAGATGGGTATGCGCATCGATCGCGCCCGGAAGCACATACAGTCCGGTTGCATCGATGACCTTATCGACGGTTCCTTTATCGATATTCGGGCCGACTTGGGCTATTACGTCGTCACGGATAAGGATATCGCCATTGCTGCTGCCTAAGGCATTTATTATTTTTCCATTCCTGATAAGTATTTTCATCTTAACCCCCCATGTCATCTTCCCGACAATTCAAAGCCATCATTCAGATCATAATAAAACCAAAACCCTTCAACCATAGCATCATGGCATTTATATACAAATTATAATTCACATATCATATTGTTTCAATAAATAACTTTATCAATCACTCCGGTTATCTTAAATAAATCGAGTAGGCTGACTCCTACTCGATTCGACGGGCCATCTCGAAAGCAGAGCTTTCTCGATGACCGTTCGTAAGTCCTCAATCATGAGTACCACCCAATGAAAAATCCCTGCGTTTCCGCAGAGATT
>JAFZNE010000095.1 GCA_017553035.1 Lachnospiraceae bacterium | reverse complement strand
TGATATAACTCTTTGTGTTATCGATAATGAAGGAAATACCGTTTCTGAGATTCAGGCAACACAGACAGAAGAGAGCGGTTCAGTCCCGGGAGATCTGATAATGTATATATGGATCACCGCGATCATATCATCCGGTGTGTTAACAGCCGTTATAATGATGATACTCAAGAAGTATGACAGGTTATAAGCTTTTGCATTTTCATCCGGTTTCGGGGCGGTACCCGGGGTTCCCACGCAGGCGCGGGACTTCCCGAACTGGCAGATGGGCGGCAGAGCCGATGATTACGTGGATTATTTCAAGGAAAACGGAATCTGGTATCTCGTGACATTGAAGCCCAACGGCAGCAGGCACGGACAGGTGATGACGGAATAGTTTCATATACCGTTCAATGGCTTTTCGTAAAAGATGATACAGACCTGTCATCGGAAGAAGGTGTGATAAAGGCGCTGAATCTGGCGGAAATGCCGTACATTACCATAAATAAGCTTAAATAAATGAGTCGGAGAATACAGGTGAGGCGTGTCTGCCTGATACAGGTAGTCTTTATTCACTTGTAAAAAGCAGTGAAGAATGTTATTGTATTTTTGACGGGGGTATTGTTATGACAAAAAAGTACAGAATACTGGCTTTGTTTATGATCGTAGTCTTGTTTATGACAGTATGGAAACAGAATTTGTTTCCGCAGCTTCAAAGCCGGCAGTTTCTGTCAGTACAGACAGAGTTGGTACCGGAGAGATTGTTACTATAAGTGTAAAAAACCTTAAGAAGAGGAGGCCTATATGCACGGTTTCGACGATATTCTGGGCCAGAAAACGATCGTTGAGCACCTGAAGACCGCGATCGCGCAGAACCGGCCTTCCCACGCCTATATATTCTGCGGTGACGAAGGTTCGGGCAAGAAGCTGCTTGCCAACCGTTTTGCCGCAGGTTTGTTATGTGACGGTCCCGTTGACGAACGTCCCTGCGGAAGCTGCATTCCCTGTATACAGACAAGTTCCGGGAATCATCCCGATATTATCTACGTAACTCACGAGAAAAAGAACATCACAGTCGGCGACATCCGCACGCAGGTTGTGCAGGATATCGCAATCAAGCCGTATTCGGGGCAGTTCAAGATCTACATTATTGACGATGCCGACAGGATGAACGAAGAAGCGCAGAATGCGCTCCTGAAAACGCTCGAGGAACCTCCGGAATATGCGGTCATCCTGTTACTCGCGAAGAATACCGGCTCATTCCTGCAGACAATCCTGTCAAGATGCGTCATGTTGAGGCTTATCCCTCTTGACAACGACATAATTAAGGATTATCTTATCAAAAGACTGGAAATTCCCGATTATTACGCGAAGCTCTGTGCTGCATTTTCGAACGGATGCATCGGCCGGGCGATCCGGTATGCATCTTCGGATCAGTTCTCCGCCGCCAAAGACCGGGCTTTGAGGATCGTCAAAAATATAAACCGCATGTCCCAGGCGGATATCGCCAATGAACTTACACAGCTCAATCCGTCAAAAGCAGGCGAAGATGCGCTTCCGTTTGACGATTATCTCGATCTTTTCGGGATCTGGTTTCATGATGTGCTTATTTTCAAGGCTACCGCTGATGCCAATAAGGTGATATTCCTCAGTGAGATCAGCGACATACGTGCCCAGGCCGCGGCAATGAGCTACGAGACATTGAGCGGCATTATCGAAGCGATCGACCGGACCAGACAGCGCCTGAACGCAAATGTGTATTTTGACGTGGCTGTCGAGCTGCTTCTGATCAAATTGAAAGGGAAATAAAGGCTGCAAAGCCGTTTACAATAAGATTCAAACCCGCAATATACGGAAAAAGGAGATATTTATGACAACTATAATCGGTGTCCGTTTCAGACACGCTGGTAAAATATATTATTTCGATCCTCACGGACTCGAGATCGCAAGGGATGACAAAGTGATCGTTGAGACCGCCAGAGGCATCGAGATCGGCTCGGTAGCACTCGCACCGCGCGAGATCGAGGACGACAAGATCATCGCACCGCTGAAGCCCGTTATCCGCAAGGCTGACGAAGAAGACCTCAAGGTCGATGAACAGAACCGCATCAAAGAGAAGAATGCCTATGATATCTGCCTTGAGAAGATCCGCAAACACGGTCTTGATATGAAGCTGATCGAATGCGAATATACATTTGATAACAGCAAGGTGCTGTTCTACTTCATTGCCGACGGCAGGATCGATTTCAGGGAACTGGTCAAGGATCTGGCTTCTGTATTCCGCACCAGGATCGAACTGCGCCAGATCGGCGTCCGCGACGAGGCCAAGGCTCTCGGCGGGATCGGGATCTGCGGAAGACCGCTGTGCTGCAATACTTTCCTCGGTGATTTCTCTCCCGTTTCGATCAAAATGGCAAAAGAGCAAAATATTTCGCTCAACCCCAGCAAGATATCAGGCAACTGCGGAAGACTCATGTGCTGTCTGAATAATGAGGAACTTGCTTATGAAGAGCTGAACGCCAAGCTTCCGAATCCCGGCGATTTCGTTACGACCAGCGACGGTTCGGCCGGTGAGGTTGTCAGTGTCAATGTCCTGAAGCAACTCGTGCGTGTCGTTATAACCGACGAAGACGGTGACAAGGAAGCCCGTGAGTACAAGGTCGAAGACCTTGCCTTCAAGCCCCGCAAACGCAAAGAACGCCGTAACAATGTGGACAGCGCCGAGGAGAAAGAACTTAAAGAACTTGAGCGTCTTGAAAAGAAAGACGGCGGAAGCCATATTGATGACTGATGATTTACTAATAAAACCGGGAGAGCGCCTCGATGACCTTGAGCGGAACAACCTCAAGATCATACAGGATCCGTCCCGGTTCTGTTTCGGAATGGATGCGGTCCTGCTGTCCGGATTCGCGCGGGTGAAACAGGGTGAGACGGTGATCGACCTCGGTACCGGCAACGGCATTATTCCGATCCTGCTTTACGGAAAGACCGAAGGAAAGCATTTTACCGGACTTGAGATCCAGTCCGAAAATGTCGATATGGCACAGCGTTCCGTTCAATACAATAAGATCGGCGGCGCGGTTGATATCGTCGAGGGGGATCTGTGCCGGGCTACGGAGATCTTCGGCAGATCTGTCTGCGATGTCGTAACCTCCAACCCTCCGTATATGCTCGGAAACCACGGACTTGTCAATCCCGATTCGGCCAAAGCTGTCGCACGCCATGAAGTATTGTGTACACTTGACGACGTTGTCCGTGAAAGTGCCGGTTTGCTCAAGCCAAACGGGCGCTTTTATATGGTACACCGCCCTTTCAGGCTTGCAGAGATCTTTGAGCGCCTGCATTTTTACAAGCTTGAGCCCAAACGGATGCGGCTCGTATATCCGTTCATCGATAAAGAACCCAATATGGTCCTGATCGAAGCGGTACGCGGCGGTAATCCCCGGCTGACAGTCGAAAAACCCCTGATCGTGTATACCGCGCCCGGGGTTTATACTGAAGAAATACACGAGATTTACAGCTTTTGAATGGAAAGGAACTTCGCTATGCCCGGAACTCTTTATCTGTGCGCCACTCCGATCGGCAATCTTGAAGATATCACGCTTCGGGTGCTGAGGATCCTGAAGGAAGTTGATCTCATTGCTGCCGAAGATACGCGCAATACCATCAAACTTCTCAATCATTTCGAGATCAAAACTCCGATGACCAGCTATCATGAATTCAATAAAGTCGAAAAGGGTCCTGTTCTTGTCGAACAGCTGCTGGAAGGTAAAAATATCGCGCTTGTTACGGACGCGGGAACGCCTGCCGTTTCCGACCCAGGAGAACTGCTGGTCCAAATGGCCGTAGAAGCGGGAGTCCCCGTTACTTCCCTGCCCGGTGCCTGCGCCTGCGTTACGGCGCTTACCATCAGCGGGCTGTCGACCAGACGTTTCTGTTTTGAGGCATTTCTGCCCCAGGAGAAGAAGGACAGACGAAGGATCCTTGAATCCCTGAAGGATGAAACACGCACGATCATCATTTACGAAGCCCCTCACAGGCTGCTGCCCACGCTCGAGGAATTGTATGAAACCCTCGGCAACCGCAGGATATCGATATGCAAAGAACTGACCAAGAAATATGAAACTGCGTTTCGTACAGATCTGGCAAGCAGCATCGAGCATTACCGCAATAACGAGCCAAAAGGCGAATTCGTGCTCGTGATCGAGGGAAGATCATTTGATGAAATAAACCGCGAAGAAACCGAAAATTGGCTGGAACTCACTGTTGAAGAGCATATGAAACATTATCTCGATCAGGGAATGGACAAAAAAGAGGCAATGAAGGCCGTTGCTAAAGACAGAGGCGTTTCTAAACAGGAGATCTACAAACAATTGCTTTGATCCCCTTTTCTTTTGATTACCGGTTGTAATAGCTGTATATGTTACATTACAATAAACGCGATATGCTGTAAGTTGCTATTTTTGTATATATTTGATATAGATATTTAGCGGATTTTTTGATACAGTATTAATTCAAAGCGGGAGATTTCCCGAAAAATACAGATGGTTAAAAAGGAAAGTATCTAATTTCAGCAGCTTTATAACATACGGGAGGTTTTGTTTTGAGCTCTTTCAAATCATTTTTAAAGAAAAAAGACATTGTTTTCAGCCCCAAGCGGTATTTTATCGACGCGATGAGCGCCATGGCACAGGGACTTTTCTGTTCTTTGCTGATCGGTACCATTATTAATACATTCGGCAAACAGTTCGGGATCTCATTTTTAAATGACCCCATCGCTACTGTCAGCGGAATTGAATACACCGTCGGCGGGATCGCTTCCGCTATGTCGGGACCCGCGATGGCCGTTGCTATCGGCTATGCGCTGAAGAGCCCTAATCTGGTACTGTTTTCACTTGTTGCGGTCGGATTCTCCGCCAACGCTCTCGGCGGTGCCGGCGGACCGCTCGCAGTACTGTTTATTGCAATAATCGCTGCCGAATTCGGCAAGCTGGTATCCAAAGAGACCAAGATCGACATTCTCGTAACTCCGCTGGTTACCATCGGTATTGGAATGCTTCTCTCGTATTTCCTTGCTCCTCTGCTCGGTGATGCGGCAAGTGAATTCGGAAAGCTGATCATGGTAACGACCAAGCTTCATCCTTTCGTTATGGGAATCCTGGTTTCGGTTCTGGTCGGAATCGCGCTTACACTGCCCATTTCATCTGCAGCAATATGTGCCGCACTCAGCCTGACCGGACTTGCGGGAGGTGCTGCTGTTGCCGGCTGCTGTGCCCAGATGGTAGGCTTCGCAGTTATGAGTTATCCCGAAAATAAGGTCGGCGGACTGCTTTCACAGGGTATCGGAACATCCATGCTCCAGATGGGCAATATCGTAAGAAATCCCCGTATCTGGTTCGCTCCGATCATTACTTCCGCAATTACCGGACCTCTGGCAACCTGCCTTTTCAAGCTCGAAATGAACGGTGCCGCTGTTTCGTCGGGTATGGGAACCTGCGGATTTGTAGGCCCGATCGGCGTATACTCCGGCTGGACAAGTGATGTCGCAAGCGGTGCCAAGGCTTCCATTACTGCATTTGACTGGATCGGCATGATCGCGATATGTTTCGTGCTTCCCGCTATCCTGTGCCCTCTTATCAACTTGCTCTTCGTCAAGATCGGCTGGGTAAAGAAAGGCGACATGACACTGGAGAGACCCCGTACCGAAGAGAAGAAGTGATCTGTCGTCAATAATGTTCAATTTGACTTAGCCCCAATATCGTGATATAATTATAATGTTGTGGCGGAAACCCGCCGCATGACAGTGTCCACGTAGCTCAGCAGGATAGAGCGTCCGCCTCCTAAGCGGAAGGTCGTGCGTTCGAATCGCATCGTGGACGTAAAAAACGACTGTTTCCGGAATTTATTTATGATTTCCGGAACCGGTCGTTTTTTGTTACGCACTAAATTACTTATTCACTTTTTTCAGTCTTTTCTTC
>JAFZNE010000094.1 GCA_017553035.1 Lachnospiraceae bacterium | reverse complement strand
GATAGTCGTCACCAGCCGATTCGATAATCTCGGCAAAGGAGCCTCCGGCGCCGCAATCCAGAACATGAACATAGTCCTGGGCGTAGACGAAGCCTCAGGACTCATGCTGTAATTGGTTGTTTCGAGTTGTAATTACAGCCATGATGTCGGCCATATAACTGTTAAGCAAACCGTAACCGTCGCCGGTGCTTAGCGCCCGTATTTTGGGCGCTTAGCATCCGTTGCGAACGGTTAAGAGCGGGAGCGAGTTTGCGGACAGTTATATGGCTGACGTCACGGCGTCACTAAGTCAGTTTATATGGAGAAAAAAGAGTGAACTACACATTACGCAATATGAAAGTTGAGGATTACGAGGCCGTCAAGGAACTGTGGCTTACGATAAAAGGCTTTGCGATCCGCAGCATCGACGACTCATATGAAGGCGTCAGGCGCTTCCTGGAGTGCAACCCGAAAACATCGGTAGTCGCGGAATACAAGGGCCGTATTGTCGGCGCGATCCTGTGCGGACATGACGGGAGACGGGGAACGCTATATCATGTATGCGTTCATGAAGATTACCGACGACGAGGCATCGGACGGGCGATGGTTGTTTTCTGTATTAACGCGCTGGAAGCCGAGAAGATCAGCAACGTAACCCTGATAGCATTTACGAACAATGACATCGGAAATGCATTCTGGAATGAGATCGGATGGCGGCGAAGACAGGATCTGAACAACTACGATCTGGTACTGAACAGGGAAAACAGGATAAGTATTGTGGAAGAAAGATAAACCGGAGGGTTAATATGGAGATAATAAAAGGCGGAGTTACTGCTCCTGCCGGTTTTGAAGCAGCCGGTATCGAAGCAGGCGTAAAATATAACAACAGGAAAGACATGGCGATCGTATACTCACAGAAACCGTGCGTTGCAGCGGCTGTATTTACATCCAATGTAGTCAAAGCGGCACCTGTAAAGTGGGACAGGAAAATGGTCGATGAAAGCCCTTACGTTCAGGCGGTCATCGTGAATACAGGTATCGCAAATGCCGGAACCGGGCAGGAAGGATATGATGCATGCAGACAGGAAGCTGCCGAAGCTGCATCGATCCTGGGCATTCCCGAGAATTCCGTACTTGTCGGTTCTACGGGAGTAATCGGTCCCCAGCTTCCGATGGACCTGATCAAGGCCGGCATCGCCAAGCTCGCTGCAGCCAAACAGCATACTCCCGAGAGCGGAACCGATGCATCCAAAGCGATAATGACTACCGATACGGTCAACAAGGAAGTGGCTGTCAGTATAGAGATCGGCGGAAAGACCGTTACTATCGGTGCAATGTCCAAGGGTTCGGGAATGATCCATCCGAATATGTGCACGATGCTCAGCTATGTATGTACTGATGCTGTGATATCCAAAGAGACACTTACAAAGCTTGTTAAGGAAGATGTTGTCGATACTTACAACATGATCTCGGTCGATGGAGATACTTCGACCAACGATACACTAATCGTTCTGGCAAACGGTATGGCCGGTAATCCCGAGATAAAGGAAGGGACCGCAGATTACGACACTTTTAAAGAGGCTCTGCACTACGTAAACGAGACTCAGGCGAAGAGACTTGCGGGGGACGGCGAAGGAGCCAAGGCTCTCATCGAGTGCCGTGTTATCAATGCGGATACGAAGGCCAATGCAAGAACTCTTGCAAAATCCGTAATATGTTCGAGCCTTACGAAAGCGGCTGTTTTCGGACATGACGCCAACTGGGGCAGGATATTGTGCGCTCTGGGGTATTCGGGAGCACAGTTTGATCCCGAAAAGATGGAACTGTATTACGAGGGAAAGAACGGCAGGATCCTGATCTATAAGGACGGAGCGGGCACGGATTACAGCGAGGAGGAAGCGACCGCGATATTGTCCGAAGAAGAAGTAGGCATCATCGCCGATATGAAGATGGGAAGCGAGAGCGCAACTGCATGGGGATGCGATCTGACATTTGATTATGTTAAGATCAACGCAGATTATCGAAGCTGACGTGAAGCATATTTACAAAAAAGAAAGCTCCGCGGAAAATTACCCGGAGTAAGCATAGACAGGGAGAGGATCCAAAATGGACGGCATGATTTCGAATTATGACCGGGCAGAAGTCCTGACACAGGCATTGCCCTATATTAAACAATATAATAACAAGATTGTAGTAATAAAATACGGCGGAAACGCCATGATCAACGAGGATCTCAAGAAGCAGGTAATGCAGGACATAGTGCTCCTGAGACTGATCGGCGTCAAGGTAGTACTTGTTCACGGCGGCGGCCCCGAGATCAATGAACTGATGGACAGGCTGGGCAAGAAGCCCGAATTTATCGACGGACTCAGGGTTACCGACAAGGAAACTGTTGATATCGTACAGATGGTGCTTGCCGGAAAGGTGAACAAATCACTTGTCAATCTTCTGGAAATACACGGCGGAAGAGCGATCGGACTCTCGGGAATGGACGGAAGGCTGATCGAAGCCAGACAGAAAAACGAGAAGCTCGGATATGTCGGCGAAGTCACCAAGATCCATATCAAACCGGTCACGGATCTTCTGGATATGGGCTACATACCTGTTATTTCAACGATTGGCCGCGACAAGGAAGGTAATATCTACAATATCAACGGTGATACCGCAGCAGCCAGGATCGCGGGAGCGCTTGAAGCCGAGAGACTGATCATGATGACGGACATTGCGGGTATTTTGAGGGATAAAGATGATCCTTCCACCCTCATTCCGAAGATTACGCCCAGGGAAGCCGAAGAACTCTATGCAACAGGCGTGGTATCGGGAGGTATGATCCCGAAGGTTCAGTGCTGCGTGGATGCGCTTGAGCACGGAGTAAAGAATGTAGTCATCATGGACGGCAGAGTGCCTCATTCGATACTGCTGGAGCTGCTTACCGACGAAGGCGCCGGCACCATGGTAGCGGGCGAGGTGTAAGACGCCGGGAGCCGCGATCTGAGGAAGCGCCGATCAGATCATCGCCTTCCTGATTGAAAAGCCATGATCCGTAATAACGGCTCATGAATGTGCAGACATTTTTAAGGGGAAAGGAACAAAGATATGGATACTTTCGAACTGGATTCAAAATATGTTGCCGGAACCTACAAACGTTTTCCGGTAGAGATCGTCTCGGGTAAGGGATCGGTCCTTACAGACTCGGACGGAAAGAATTATATCGATCTCGGCGCGGGTATCGCGGTTAATACATTCGGCGCCGGAGATAAGGATTTCAAAGAAGCGGTTACCGGACAGCTTGATATGATACAGCATACTTCAAACCTGTATTATTCAAGACCTTGCACGGAACTTGCAAAGATCCTCTGCGAACGGACCGGGATGAAAAAGGTATTTTTCAACAATTCGGGTGCGGAAGCCAATGAGTGCGCGATCAAAGCGGGCCGCAAATACGGAACCGACCGCAGGGGAGAAGATTGCTACACGATAATCACCCTCAGGAACAGTTTCCACGGAAGGACCATTACAACACTTTCGGCAACCGGCCAGGACAAGTTCCATGAATTGTTCAGGCCGATGACTCCGGGGTTTGTACATGTTACTCCGGGGGATTTTGAAGAATTCAAGAGCGTTTGCGAGAATAACAAGATTGCCGCGTTCATGTTTGAATGTGTTCAGGGAGAGGGCGGAGTCGTTCCCGTCGATGCCGATTACATCAAAAAAGCGGCGGAATACTGTAAACAGAACGATATCCTCCTCATGGTCGATGAAGTTCAGACAGGTAACGGACGTACCGGGAAGCTCTACAGCTACATGAATTTTGACATAGAGCCCGATGTCGTTACGACCGCAAAAGGACTCGCCGGAGGACTTCCGATCGGGGCCTGCCTGCTCGGAAGTAAAGTTGAGAACATTTTCGGGTACGGAGACAACGGTTCGACCTTCGGAGGCAATCCAGTCAGCTGTGCGGCAGCCGTGAGCATCATAAAAAGGATCGATGACAAGCTGCTTGACGGAGTGGTAAGGAAGGGCAGGATGGTGAGAGAAGCTCTGAAGGATGCTCCGGGGATCGAGAGTGTGACCGGGCTCGGCCTGATGCTGGGGATCAAGACCGTCAAGCCTGCCTCGGAGGTTATTTCGAGCTGCATCGAAAAAGGGGTTCTGTGCCTGTCCGCCAAGGACAAGGTAAGACTTCTTCCCGCACTTAATATACCGGACGATCTGCTTCGCGACGCTGTCGAGATAATCAAACAGTGCAGCATCTGACTGAAAAAATATTGTATTAACGGGGTTTAGCTATGGATGAAGTTAGGGGTTCGTTCCTTGATATGGACCGTGAGTCAATGACAGGTCATATTTTCGAACTGGTTGAACAGAAGAAGGACGTCAATGCCGTGATCGACGCTCTTCTTGAGGAGACCGGAAAGTATTTCGGACTGGATGATATTGTCATAAAAGAGATCATCGACGAAGGTACCGCGATCAAGGTCAATTATGAATGGAGCATGGACGGCCAGAAGCTGCTGCTCAACCTTGAAAGGCGTTTTCTTGAGGGAGTTTTCCCGAAATGGAAGGATACTTTCGAGAAGAATCCGTGTTTTGTTTATTGCTACAATAAGGAGACCGATGACAATCTCCTGATCCATATGATCAGGACCGACAAGGTACAATCGGTTCTTCAGATCCCTTATTATGAGCAGGAAGAACTCAGGGGATGTATTGAGTTCACCGATTATGTAAAGCCCAGAAAGTGGGTTGAAAAGGATATTATTGTCCTGAAACAGTTTACACAGATCATATTTTCATATCTGTTTGATCTGCGTGAGATCGACGTATCCAAAACACAGCTTAAGGAATTGCTGAAAACAGATTCTATCACGGGTCTCCCCCGTTACGAGGAATTCTTTAAAGAATGTGTCAGGGCCGCTTCCGTACAGGAAGACAAGTGCATTGCGATAATCTGCGCAGATATTACGAATTTCAAATATATCAACGAACGCTACGGCTATGAATTTGGAGATAAGATACTTGTTCTTTTCTCACACTGCATTTACCAGTATTATACGAGGGTCATCTCGTGCTGCAGGGAATATTCGGACAATTTCTGCTTTGCGATCAAAATGCAGTCGGGACTCAGCAAAGAAGCGATCAAGAACAATGTCAACGGTCTTGCGGCTTTCTTTATTTCGAGAGTCCAGGAAGAAGTCATTGACAGCAACCTGATCGTAAATCTCGGCGTGAGTGTCATGAACGACAATGATATGGATGTCGCCGCAGCGGTATCCAATGCCAATGCAGCCAGAAAATTCGCCAGAAAGCAGTTCTCGAAGAGCTACGGCAAAGTCGCTCTTTTTGACAAGACCATGCTTACCTCGACAGCAAGAGAGCTCGAACTTATCGGCAGGGTCGACGAAGCCCTTGCATCGGGTGAATTCTGTATGTTCCTGCAGCCGAAGGTAAGATGCAGGGATTTTAGGATCACAGGCGCAGAAGCGCTCGTGCGCTGGAGAAAACCCGACGGTACCTACAATTATCCCGATTCGTTCATTCCCGCATTTGAAAGGGAAGGCTGTATCATCAAGATCGATTATTTCATTTACGAAGAGGTCATGAAGTACTTAAGAGCGCGTCTGGATGCGGGACTCGAGTGTGTTCCGATCTCGATGAACGTTTCAAGGGTGCATCTTTTCGGACGTGAACTGATCACATATATCGGAAAACTGATAAATAAATACCATATCCCGCCGGAATATCTTGAGTTCGAGCTTACGGAGAGCATGTACATAGAGGACCTCCCTACGATCATGTATACGATAGACAGGCTGAAGGCGATGGGAGTGGGTATCTCGATCGACGATTTCGGCTCGGGCTATTCTTCGCTGGATATCCTTACTTCGCTGCAGGCGGATGTTCTCAAGCTTGACAAGGTCTTCATGAAGGAAACGCTATCCAACAATGATAAGATAATCGTCGGTGCGATAATCGATATGGCAAGGCGTCTGGGCCTTACCGTTCTGTGCGAGGGCGTTGAGAACGATTCACAGAGAAGGTTCCTGAATGATTCGGGATGTGAATATATGCAGGGTTATCTGTTCTCGAAGCCCATAGAAGTAGAAGAATTTGACAGATTGTTCATAGAAAACAGAGAGAAGATATAATTCACGGAGGGGTATCGGATGGCCGGCTATATAATGGCGCTTGATGCGGGGACAACAAGCAACAGATGTATTCTTTTCAATGAAAACGGCGAGATATGTTCCATCGCCCAAAAGGAGTTTACCCAGTATTTTCCGAAGCCCGGATGGGTCGAGCATGACGCGAACGAGATCTGGTCAAGCCAGCTGGGCGTAGCTGTGGAAGCAATGCTCAAGATCGGTGCCACAGCGTCCGATATAACGGCAATAGGTATCACCAATCAGCGTGAGACCGCGATCGTGTGGGATAAGGAGACCGGGGATCCTATTTGCAAAGCGATCGTTTGGCAGTGCAGACGTACCGCTCAGTACTGCGATTCACTGAAAGAAAAGGGACTTACCGACTTTTTCAGGAAAAAAACCGGATTGGTGATCGATGCTTATTTCTCGGCAACAAAATTGAAATGGATCCTCGATAATGTGCCCGGTGCAAGGGACAGGGCCAATAAAGGTGAGCTGTTGTTCGGAACCGTCGAAACATGGCTGATCTGGAGGCTGACAAAAGGCAAAGTCCATGTGACGGATTATTCCAATGCCTCAAGGACCATGCTATTTAACATCAATACACTTGACTGGGACGATGAGATCCTGGCGGAACTCGATATTCCGAGATGCATGCTGCCCAAGCCCATGCCTTCAAGCTGTATTTACGGAGTCGCGGATTCTTCGTTCTTCGGAGGCGAGATCCCGATCGCGGGAGCTGCGGGAGACCAGCAGGCGGCATTGTTCGGACAGACCTGTTTCAATCCCGGTGAGGCCAAGAACACTTACGGGACGGGCTGCTTCCTGCTTATGAATACCGGAGAGAAGCCTGTATTTTCGAAGAACGGTCTGGTCACCACCGTTGCATGGGGACTTGACGGCAAGGTCAATTATGCGCTCGAGGGATCGATATTCGTGGCAGGCGCTGCGGTACAGTGGCTGAGAGACGAGATGCGGCTGATCGATTCCGCCGCGGACTCGGATTATATGGCAAGAAAGGTGCAGGACACCAACGGATGCTATGTTGTTCCGGCATTTACCGGACTTGGAGCTCCTTACTGGGACCAGTACGCGCGAGGCACGATCGTAGGCCTTACGAGAGGGTGCAATAAATATCATATCATCAGGGCTACACTCGAATCCATCGCTTATCAGGTCAATGATGTCATAGGCGCGATGAAGGCCGATTCACATATAGAACTGACTTCTCTGCGTGTTGACGGCGGAGCGAGCGCCAATGACTTCCTGATGCAGTCGCAGGCAGATATCATCAATGCTCCGGTCGACAGACCTTCATGCGTGGAAACGACCGCGATGGGAGCGGCTTATCTTGCCGGGCTGGCAGTTAAATACTGGAATTCCAAAGAAGATGTGATCCATAACCGTAAGATCAGCAAAACTTTCTGGCCTTCGATCGATGAAGGAACCAGAAAGGATAAGCTCAAGGGCTGGGAAAAGGCTGTTAAATACGCTTTCGGCTGGGCTATGGATAATGAATGATCCGCTTCGATAATAGTATCGATAATGAGCAAAAACGATAACAGGAGGAGATGACAATATGCCTGATGTGGTTATTATCGGCGCCGGTGTTGTGGGATGTGCCATTGCAAGGGAATTGTCAAAATATTCGCTTGATATTTGCGTAATCGAAAAAAGTGAGGATGTATGCTGCGGAACGTCGAAGGCCAACAGCGCGCTGATACATGCCGGCTATGATGCCGCTCCCGGCTCGCTCAAAGCCAGGTTCAACATTGAAGGCAACAAGATGATGGACCGGCTTGCCGCGGATCTTGACATCCATTTCAAGCGTATCGGATCGTATGTAGTGCTGTTTGAGGGTGATGACAGGAGCAAGCTCGAAGAATTATACGAGCGCGGAATAAAGAACGGTGTCGAAGGCCTGAGGATGATCGAGAAGGAAGAACTTCACGAAAAGGAACCGAATATCGCGGAAGATGCCATAGCAGCCCTTTATGCGCCATCAGCCGGAATAGTATGCCCGTTCGGTATGACTTCGGCATTTGCCGAAAATGCATGCACAAACGGCGTGAAATTCATTTTCGACACAAAGGTCACGGATATAGTCAATAAAGACGGATCATATGAGATAAGCGGTGACGGAGCATTCAAGACCACCGCGAAGGCTGTGATAAATGCTGCGGGAGTGTATTCCGACAAGATCCACAACATGGTCAGCTCCCGCAAATACAATATACGGACCAGGCGCGGATGCTACTACCTTCTGGACAAATCGGCCGGGAATTTCGTGAATCACATTATTTTCACGCTTCCAAACGCGATGGGCAAGGGTATCGTGACTTCACCCACCGTACACGGCAACCTGATCGTCGGACCGGACGCTCTCGAGACCGATGACAGGGAAAGCACATGCACGACCGCGGAAGAACTTGATAAAGTCCGTATGTGCGTGAACCGCAATCTCAAGAACCCTCCGCTGAAGGCTGTCATAACCTCATTTGCGGGACTCAGGGCACATGAAGAGAACGGTGATTTTATAATAGGCGAATGTGAGGATGCTCCCGGTTTCTTCGATTGTGTCGGGATCGAATCGCCCGGCCTTTCGGCGGCACCCGCCATAGGTGTTTATGTGGCAGAACTGGTTGCCGGAAAACTCGGAGCCGGGAAGAAGGAGAACTTCATTTCTACAAGAAAAGGTATCCCCGAGGTCAGCAAACTGTCATTTGAGGAAAGAAACGCCCTGATCGCCCGGAACCCGGCTTACGGAAACATTATCTGCCGGTGCGAGACCATCAGTGAAGGCGAGATAATCGATGCGATCAGGAGAAGGCCCGGGGCCACCACGCTTGACGGTGTAAAACGACGTGTAAGGGCCGGAATGGGGCGCTGCCAGGCAGGCTTCTGCACACCGAGGACGATGGAGATCCTGGCAAGAGAGCTTGATATCCCGCTCAAATCCGTAAGAAAGAGCGGGCCGGATTCACTGATGATCCCCAATATCGATCTGAATGAGAAGTTCCGACAGAGTGAATGATAACGGACAGGTATACATTACACTGAAGAATTGCGTCAGAGGTTACGAAATGGACAGATACGACATAATCATCATCGGCGGAGGCCCTGCGGGGCTTGCCACAGCTATATCGGCTTATGATGAATTCAAGGCGGCGGGTACGGATAAGCCTTCGGTCCTGATACTTGAAAGAGATGTCATGCTCGGTGGTATTTTGAACCAGTGCATCCATAACGGATTCGGACTCCATACTTTCAAGGAGGAACTGACAGGTCCCGAATATGCCGCAAGATTTATCGACAAGGTGCTCGAGAGGAATATCGAATACCGCCTGTCGACGATGGTCCTGAGCATAGGAAATGATGGAAATGATGAAAATGATGGAAATGATCATGTGATAACCGCCATAAACAGAGAAGATGGATTGTTCAGGCTGTACTGCAGGAAGATAAT
>JAFZNE010000093.1 GCA_017553035.1 Lachnospiraceae bacterium | reverse complement strand
TGGTTCGAATCCAGCTAGCCCTGCGTAGGGCAGTTTGGAAGCCCTTAAGATATGTTTCGGGCCACTAGCTCAGGTGGTAGAGCACTTGACTTTTAATCAAGTTGTCTCGGGTTCGAGTCCCGAGTGGCTCATAAGAAAAAGGAGTACCTTTAGGTACTCCTTTTCTTATGATTCACTCGGTCCAACGAAAACCCGAACGGTTTACCGTTGAGGGCGAGAATTGCGTAGCAATTCTCGTAGTCCACCACACGTTTTTTGTGGTGGACTGATCGAGTCCCGAGTGGCCCGGGCTCTGCAAGAATCTCATCGAGTCCCAGCTCGCTCGCTATCATAATAAAACCACGTTATTATTCGTACGTAATTTTACGTATTATTATTGACATACGTATTATTACGTAATATAATATACCTATCAAACAGAAAGGAGCGGGCTATGAAAACATCTGAACTTATTAAAAAGGTCAAAAAGATAGGGTGTTATTTCGTTGAACATGGTAAAGAACATGATAAATGGCATAGCCCGGTAACCGGCAAAGATTTCAGATTACCAAGGCACGATTCAAAAGAGATCCCAACAGGAACAGCTGAACAGATCATGAAGGATGCAGGACTAAAATAAGTCTCTGCTCTCTCGTTGCGCTAAATGACTAGGAGGTAAGGAGGTATACTATGGCTAAGTATGTTTATCCGGCAGTTTTTACAAAAGAAAAAGATGGTTATTCCGTTATATTTCACGATTTAGAAGGATGTTATACTTGCGGTGATACCCTCGAAGAAGCAATTTATATGGCAGAAGATGTATTGGCATTCACCCTTTACGATTACGAAAAAGAAGGGAAAGAAATACCTTCTCCAAGCAAACATGTCGACACAAAAAAAGGGGAATTCGTAAACTATATACGTTGTGATACCGAAGAATATCACAGGATGAACAACAATAAAGCTGTGAAAAAAACTTTATCCATTCCCGAGTGGCTTAATGAGAAAGCAGTCGCGGCAGGTGTGAATTTTTCACAGGTACTGCAGGAAGCATTGAAGGAACAATTACATCTGATATAAAAAAGAGTGGAGTCACAAAGGCTCCACTCTTCTTTTCAGTTCATTCAGCACCCTCTTTTTATCCGCGCTCCACAGCGGCGCGACCAGCGTTCTCTTCGCTCCGTCCCCGGTCATGCGGTGGACCACGATATCAGGAGGCAGGATCTTCAGGCAATCCGCCACCAGTTCAATATACTCCTCCATGCTCATGCACTCGAATTTACCCGCGCGATAATCCTCCGCGATGTCTGTACCTTCGATCACATGCAGGAGTTGAAGCTTGATCCCCTGAACGCCGCTGTCGGCCACATATTTCACGGTCTCAAGCATATCCTCTCTCGTTTCACCCGGGAGCCCCAGGATCACATGCACGATCGTCTCTATCCCACGTTCTCGCAGCCTGCGGACCGCATCATCATATACGGGAAGCTCATATCCCCGTCTGATATACTCCGCACTCTTCCTGTGGATAGTCTGCAGCCCAAGTTCGACCCATACCGGCTTGATCTTGTTCAGTTCCTCCAGCAGATCAAGAACATCCTCCGCAAGGCAGTCCGGCCGCGTCCCGATCGAGATCGCCACGATATCGGGATGTTCCATGGCTTCCGTATACAGTGTCCGAAGCCTTTCTACCGGTGCGTATGTATTCGTAAATGCCTGGAAATACGCGATATAACCGCCGTTTTCAGGCATCTTCGCCGCCACCTTCGCGATCCCGGCTTCAATCTGCTCCGATACCGTCAGATCCGCTTCCGGAGCAAAATCCCCGGAACCATATCCCGAACAGAATATGCATCCCCGCGTCCCCAGGGTGCCGTCCCTGTTCGGGCAGGTAAACCCGCCGTTGATCGGTATTTTATAGACTTTTCTTCCGAATCTTCGCTGCAGGTAAGAATTAAGATCGTTGTATTTTATCATTAAGCAGCTCCTGCGCCTTCCTCAGCGCCTTCGCCCGGTGGCTGTTTTGGTTTTTGTACTCGATCGGCATCTCGGCATCGGTGGCATTGCACTGGGGCAGATAGAACATCGGATCATATCCGAAACCGTTGCTGCCCTTCGCTTCCCGCGCTACCAGACCTTCGTATGTCGCACGCGTAGTCTCTTCCGTCCCGTCGGGAAATGAGATCGCTATCGCGCACACAAACCTGGCGCCGCGCTTCTCATCGGGAACGCCCTCAAGCGCGTCGATAATAGCCTGATTCTTGATCGAATAAGGCGTATCTTCGCCCATATAACGGGCCGAGTATATTCCGGGTTTTCCGCCGAGATAATCAACCTCAAGCCCCGAATCGTCCGCCATTACAATGCATTCATCCGGATATCCGCTCTCGCTGAGATACTTTCTGACCGCATGCACCTTGATCAGCGCATTCTCTTCGTACGTAGTACCATCCTCGATAATCTCACCGGCGAATCCGGTCTCCTTCATCGAAATGATCTCATACTTCGGATCGTTCAGTATTTCCACGATCTCCGCAAGTTTTCCCTTATTACCTGTCGCAAATACAATTTTCACAGCATTTCCCTCACTATCGATTTCTCAACTATCATAATTACAAACAACACATTACGTGCCACGCAGGCTCCACCAGATCAGCGTCCCACGCTTTCCAAAAAGCCTTAACACGCATACAGTATACCCAAAATACTTGCATTTTACAAGATTTTAGCGTAAACTCATCTTATAAGCGGAGCGAAAGTTCGCATCCGCCATCCAAAAATCGATCCGGAGGAACGTTTGTAATTCTTCAAACGATTATCAATAATGGACATAGAAAAAATAACCCTTACCCAGAAGGATAAATATCAGACAGTCATATATCCCCATTTTACGAATTCTAGAAATGTCAAGGGAAGCGTTGTGATCCTGCACGGAATGGCCGAACATCATGACCGTTACAATGAATTTGCCGAATATCTGGCTTCCCACGGATATGATGTATTCCTTTACGACCATCGCGGGCACGGCAAGGATAAAAAATACGAAGAACTGGGGCACATTGCGGAGAACAACGGCTACAGGCTCCTCATTTCCGATGCGCTTCAGGTACTTACATACATTCAAAATAATAACCGCGGCGAGAAGATGATCCTTCTCGGCCACAGCATGGGCTCACTGATCGCAAGATGCGTGATCGCCCAGTACGACGATATTGACGGTGCAGTTATTCTCGGAACCGCACAGGAGAAGTCTTTGAAGACCTCCTTCGGCTGCTTCCTCGCATCGGCGGTCAAGCTGCTCAAGAGCCCCACTTACAGATCCCCGTTCCTGGCCAACAGCACAACAGGCTACAAGAACTTCGCAAGGATCTCGAACCGCACCAAATTCGACTGGCTGACACGCGACAACAGCCTGGTCGGCGCTTATATCAACGATCCCTATTGCGGATATCTCTGCACAGCTTCATTTTACTACGATCTTATCAAGATCACAGGGCTTGCCTCTTCCACAAAGGCGATCAAAAGCCCCCGCAAGGATCTTCCGATCCTCGTAATGTCCGGAATGCATGATCCGGTGGGCAATTACGGCGAAGGCGTATGGAAATATTATAGTCTTCTTCAAAAATACGGTTATACCGCTTCGCAGTGCATCCTGTATGACGAAGCCCGTCACGAACTGCTCAACGAGCTGAATAAAGAAGAAGTTAAGGCCGATATCCTGAAATGGATCGATGACCTCGGCATGCCCGAAACAGCAGATGACGATACCGGATCCGAATCTGAAGCAATAGACAAAGCAGACGAAGCAGGCAAGACAAACGAAGCACCCAATTCAAAAGAAAGCAGAAAACGTAACAGGAAGCAGGGCAGAAACCGCGATAGTTTCGATAAAGAAAGCGAAAACGATAACGATAACGAATAAATATTTAGAACATTCCTAATCTGCAACCGGAGCCCTACGCGGAGGCTTCGGCCCATAAAACTCGTAAAGATAGGTCTTGATCATACCGTTATATATCTTGCGGTTCTTATCGGCTTTGCGGCCGAAATACTTCTCCGCCTCTTCATAACTCGTTATAAAGAAATAAGACCAGTTGGGCAGTTTCGCAAACGCCTCTCCCATTGCTTTGTAGAGGTACGGAAGAGCTGCCTTTTCTTCGAGCCTTTCTCCGTAAGGAGGATTGGTTATCACAAATCCGTACTGTTTTGTCGAGCTCAGTTCCCGCATATCACGCTGCTGAAAATGGATATACTGCTCAACTCCCGCCAGCTTCGCGTTTTGGCGCGCGGCTTTTATTATCTCACCATCGATATCATAGCCCTGGATCGACATCTCAACATCCCTCTTTTCAAGGCTGATAGCTTCTTCAAGCGCGTCCTTCCAGGTCTTCGAGGGAACATAATCATGCTGCTGCCCCGCAAAACTGCGGTTCCTTCCCGGCGCGATCCCTGCGCCGATCAATGCCGCTTCGATCGGAAATGTACCGCTCCCGCAGAACGGATCCACAAGTATCCTGTCGCTCTTCCACGGTGTCAGCATGATGATCGCGGCAGCCAGCGTCTCCGTGATCGGTGCTTTGGCCGTCAGTTTACGATATCCGCGCTTATGAAGCGACTCACCCGAAGTATCTATCGAGATCGTCACCCGGTCCTTGTTGATCGTTACTCTTATCGGGTAATCCGCGCCGCTCTTCGAAAAATACTCTTTCTTGTATCTGCGCTTCATACTCTCGACAACCGCTTTGCCGATGATCCTCTGGATATCCGAGGGGCTGAAGAGCTTCGATTTGATCGAAGCTGCCTTGGTAACGTAAAAATTCGCATCCTCGGGCATCAGATCCGACCAGTTCAGAGCCTTTGTATTTTCGAACAGCTCATCATAAGTACGTGCCTCGAATTCCCCGACCACGAGCAGTACTCTTTCGGTCGTGCGCAGGAACATATTGGCGCGTGCCACGGCGCTTTCATCGCCCGTATAATACACCCTTCCGTCTTCAACCCGGACAATGTCCAGGCCGATATCCGCGATCTCGCGCTTCAGTACCGCTTCCAGCCCGAAATGACAGGGCGAAACCAGATCATAATTCATTCGTCACCTCATCCTGCTGCTTCTGAAACGTACTTGATCGGTACCGCAAGATTGGAATTCCCGGTTACATTGATGATCCTGCTGTTGATACCGATTACCTGCCCGTATTTGTTGATGAGCGGTCCGCCGCTCGAACCTCCGGTGATCGGAACCGACATGTTGATGAAATCCATATTGATCCCTTCTCCGCTGTATTTACGGGTGGACATTATCACGATCCCCTCGGAAAATGTACATTTGTACCCGGCCGGGCTTCCCATACCGTATACCGTCTCACCTACCGCGGGAACATAGCCGGCTGCAGTCTCCAAAATACCGTGTTTGGTGCCTTCTTCCTTCGGAACCACGGTAACTACCGCCACATCATATGTCGCATTGCTTCTGACAGCTGACCAGCCGCCGTCAAGCACGTATTCATTGCCGTTATAATCAGTGATCGAGATCTCGAGCGGTGCCGATTTGCCGATCACGTGGTGATTGGTGATTATCGTATTGTTGTTGATAAAAAATCCCGAACCTGACGCGCCGTTGCCGAAATTATCATACTTTATGACAATATCGACACAGGCATTGTAAGCCAGCTGGTACAACTCTTCACGTGTCAGTTCGTCCAGCAGTCCCGAATAGGTTTTGGTCGTATTTTCATCCGATAAGCCCTCGAAAATGTGGTAATCGTTGGACGCTTTTTCTTTACCCGCTGTCGTCTTATAGTAATCCTCAAGGCTCATGCGGTCTTTAGCCTTCAACGAAGCAAGGAAAGGCTTGATCTCGGTAAAATCAACCGCCATGGTGATATTCTGCGCTGCATTTACGACCAGTGTCATAACACCAAGCACCTGGCCTTTGGCATTGACGATGGGTCCGCCGCCCGCTCCGATACCCGTAGGCATGGAGAACTGGATGTAATGCGTGTCTTCGATCAGGTAGCCTTCATTGGCTGCGATCCCCGTCACAAATGAGCCGGTAAGACCTGCGGGACTTCCGATATTGTAGATCCTCTCGCCGCCCGAAACACTGTCGGCGATCGAAAGCGCTCCCTTATTGGCTCCCGAGACTTCGATCAGGATGAGATCCTTCTCATTGCTCACTCCGCGGATCCTCTTGATCGGATGCTCAACACCGTAATAATCGGTGATCGTAATGGACGATGCACAGTCGACAACATGCTCGTTCGTCAGCACCAGACCGTTGCCGATGAAGAATCCCGAGCCTATGTAGACATTGCCCTTGCTGTCAAGGCATTCGATCTCGACCATCGCGTCCTTCAGCATCAGATAAATATCTTCTGCGCGGCGTTCCTCAAGCTTCAGCAGATACAGCTTGACCGTAGCCTTCTCATCACCGACCGTAATGCTGAGCTTGACATTCTTGTCGGCCTTCGCTTCGATCGTAATGATCGCCGTATCGCCGTCCCAGTCTCCGACCGTGACCGTCGCGTATTTCTTGATCGCTTTGCCGACCTTCAGTTTCTCGTCGGTGTGCCCCTTGTAAGTAACCTTAACAGTACCCGTGCCGTTAACCCAGAGCTTGGTATCGGAAACCGAAAGCTTGGAAGCCGCGCGGGCAGTGATCGGGGATTTGATCATAAATGCTGCCAGAAGGAGGCAGAGAGTGGTAAAAAGCGCTCTTATAATAAATTTTGCATTGTTCTTCATAAAACACCTCAATTAAAAACTGTGGCCGCCGCCGTGGCTGCCTCCGCCGCCACCGCCGCCTCCTCCGCCGCCACCGCCGCTCGACCGGGGATGATACTTCTTCTCGGTATGCGTATAAGTAAGTGTCGGGGGAGTATAGTCGACTTTATTATTTGTATACATCAGCATTTCGCTGTCCGTCGTTCTCTTCGCGGAAGATGTTGCTTTTGCGATAAAATAGCAGGTAAGCATTCCGAGCGCAAGCGCCAGAAGTGCATTACAGATGTATTTCATCGGCTGCGCGATCCTGCCGCCGTCAAGGACCGTCAGAATCTGCTCGAAAGCCTTCGAAGCACAGGTATAATACTCGCCGTCCGTAGCGTAGTTAAACACATTGTCCGTGATCGTATTGGCGTAAGATGTGGTGATCCTGCCGCCTATCGTAGCCCTGCTGCCGTCATTGGCCTGTATCTGGATCTTGCGGTTGTCCATATCGATGACAAACAGTACACTCGACTGCGTCCCCAGATACTGCTTCAGCCACAGGTCGGCATATTTATCGACACTGTATGGATTGTAATCCGTCGTTGCAAAACCGACATTGCCGTATTCCGTAATAGCTGTCATCTCCGATGCAAGCCGCTCTATTTCAGCGTTCGAAAGCAATCCGGCCTGATCCTCGATATAAACTCCGTAACCGGTCTCAGAATTTTCATAGAATATATAAACCGAGTCACCATAATCATTTGCGAAGGCCTTCACCGATGCCGAGAACGGAGTCAGCAGGATCAGCGAAGCAGCGGTCAGTATCGCCGCGCAGATCATGAAGGCTCTTTTCAATCTGCCGTATCTCATTGCGCTGTGCCTCCTCCGTTAGAATTTATACTCTGATCGGTATATGCTCCCTGATCATATGCTGCCTGCTGGTTGACCGGTCCCTGGTTGTTACCGGATCCCTGCTGGTTGATCATTCCCTGGGTTGCACCCTTCCTCTCATAATCCCTTACCGTTGTCTTCGCGCTGTCATCGCCGCCCGTCCTGTTGAACTGCGGCATCTTGCGCGTCGTCAGCCTGTTGTAACGCTTCATCAGCTTGTACAGCAGCATGAAGATCATCAGCAGTGAAACGATCGTTCCCGCATAATAAGGAATATCAGAAACCGGATTGATCACAAACAGCCCCACCACTACGGCGATCGACACCACAATGGCTACCAGCGCGGGATTAAACTTGATCCCGAGGAAATTGATCTTGCTGTCGGCATCATCATTTTTGATCTTTTTACCGGTTACCATATCGAATTTAGGCTGGCTCTTCAGCAGGCCCTTCTTCTTCGCAAACATCAGCCCGGCGTCATCCTCGCCGTTTTCCTGCTTCTTGATCCGGGAATTCTGGCTTGCATAGACAGCTCCGGAAATAACCGCAAGAACGGCCGCAATGACCGGCGGCACCTTATTTTGAAATACCGGAAGAAGGAATGAGAAGATCAGGAAGAATCCCAAAGCCGCGATCAGCGAACCGATCATATATTTTCCGATGCTGATCGGAAGGTCCGCGCAGGCCTCACCGGTTTGCCCGTTGACCGCAACATACGCGACACGGTCTTCCTTGCCTTTTTCCTTGTGGCGAAGGCTCATGAACCACACCGGAAGCATTACCAGCGTACGTTTGCTGACCGAAGTATAAATGTGATTCTTCGCCTTGTCGTAAGTTGTTGAATATCCTCGCATTGCAGGATCGCTGTTGAGTTTGCTGTACAGCGCTTCCGACGTGAGCTTCTGGACCTCACTGTCGTAAATATCACCGTCGACATCGAGCGTATCGGCGTAGAATCCGCTCAGATAAGCAGGTGTAAACGGTTCCAGCTTGTTCGTATCAAAAGGCTCGATCGCCTGGCTCAGCCTGTCGGAAAATGAACTCGACGCATCGAAGGTCACGCCGTTATAATTGGCGTCCAGATCGGTCTCATAATTAAAATGATCGATATACTCGTAATCACCGCGGTATTTTGAAAGCGTCTTGCGCACATCGTAGCACACATGGCCGTTCTTGCCCACGCTGTACATCCAGTAAGGCATATAAATGCCTCTGAACGAATCAACATCACGGTAATTCTTGACCGAAGAAGGCGAGAAGATCGATCTCTTCGTCATTTTCTTAAATGCGGTGATGCAGTCGTACTTGTTCATTTTGAAAGGCAAAATCCTCTCCGGCCGCTTCTCATGACTTATCCTCGCATCAAGGATCGTAGACCCGCCGCAGAAACTGCAGAAAGCCGCAGCTTCATTGTCCTCACTGACGATCTGTGCGCCGCACTGAGGACAGGTAAAGATCGTAACTTCAAAATCCTCCCTGACTTCCGCATCGGACTCCTTGGCCACATCATACGGGCTCATGGTCGTCCCGCACGCTTCGCAGAACATGCACTGCCTGTCGATATTGAATCTCAGATTGGATGCGCAATTCGGACACTCGTACATATGTCCCCTCCTACGTATTTTAAGAAATATTATGTAATCCGGTTCCGTTTTGTGTTTTTATTATGTTTTCATATTCATATTGAATGTCAATAATATTGATTGTTGATTCTCAAAACAGCATCTGTAACATGCATTGCTATAGTTCAAAATGCTGTCTATAATGTCACTGCCTGTCATAATAAGCCTTGCCGGCGCTCGGCCAGAAATAAGTCCTGATATATCCATCCTTCGAGAGGACCACAAATTCATTGGTCTCCTCGACATAATAAACGTAATCTCCGTCCTCGGCCTCGGTCTTATGGAGCGCAGCGGGATTGTTGATCACATCGCTGGCAGCCTTCTCGTAAGCCTCCTTGGAATCGAACCCCATCTCAATTCCGTGTTTCTCATAATGCTGGGTCAGGAGCTTGTTGCTTCGAAAATAATACTGCTGGGAATCATCAGCTTGCTGGCTGTCACCGGTTTGCTGGCCTTCGTTTCCCTGTGAAGAATTATCGGCCGGTTGATTTTCATTCCCTTGCTGAGAGTCCGTTGTCTGCTGACTGTCGCTTCCTTGCTGAGAGTCTGTCGATTGCTGACTTTCGCTTCCCTGCTGAGAATTCGCTGCCTGCTGGGAATCCGCAGTCTGCTGGGAATCCGCAGTTTGCTGGGAATCCGTTGTCTGCTGTGTTCCACTTCCCTGCTGGGAATCATCGTGAGAACCCCCGATAACTCCCGAATAATATAATACAACTATGATAATCAGCGCGATCCCTGCGACCACACTGAGAATTCTCTTTAATTTTGCACTGTTCATTAGATCTTAGTCCTCATCTTACTTTTTACCCCACCAATCATTCTCCGGAATCGTCATTTCCGATCCCAACGATCGTCAAGTCCGTATCATCGCCTCATTCGAAATGCTCTCCGCCGTGCCGGTGATCGTTCTGTTCAGGAATGACATGTCGGTATACATATCGATCTCCTTACTTGACCCATCCAGCTTGATCACGGGGCGAAGGCTGTTCTTCTGCGTTCCGTGGACCACGATCGCATTTTCACCCGAAGAAAGAATGATCTTATCACCCGTTTTGTACGCCGGAACCGTATGCACGAACACATCCAGGATCTCCTTGTCAAACATCGTCCCGCATTTGCTCATAATGTATTCCATCGCGAGGCCCGGAAGGATGCCCTCTTTATAGCAGCGTTTGGCGATCATCGCCTCGTAAACGTCGCAAACATGGACAATCCGGCTCTCAAGAAGAATATCATTACGCTTCGCGCCTTTGGGATAACCCGAACCATCATTATTTTCATGATGCTGCATCGCGATCATGCGGATCTTGGGCTCAAGCCCCTTATTAAGCGCCA
>JAFZNE010000092.1 GCA_017553035.1 Lachnospiraceae bacterium | reverse complement strand
TGGTAAGCATGATATTGTAGTCGCTCATGGAACGTAAAGCTTCTTTATAGGCTTTTGCAGCTATTTCCAGCCCGCCTGAATGATTTTGCATGAGAGTATAAGCATCAGCAAGTTCGTAGTAAAGCTGGAATTTTTCATATGAATTTAGCTTATTTTTCTTTCCGGAGAGGAAATTGTTGATCATTTCACATACCAGAGGATATACTTGAGTATCAAATACACGGCATACCGTTTGGTAAAATTCACTGACTTCCGGACTCATGTATTTTGAATATTTAAACTTCAGTTCCGAAACTGCACTAACCTTTCTTCTCTTTGCTTCTTCATTTGCTGCTTTTTCAAAGCCAAGATCCAGCAGAAGCGAAACAGCCTCTTTTCCGGGCAGTGCTCGAAGCATACTCTCAACATTCTCATCGGAATATAAGAGTACTTTTAACCAGGCAGAACGCACATAATCCCACTCAAGACCGGAGAGGGTTCGCATGTTTTTTGGATCACAAAGAAATCTACCGATATCGGTATAGTTTTTTGCTTTCAGCATATGGCATATTACTGCTTTTGTCAGCAAAACGGTTTTTCTGTCGTTAGGGATAGAATCATCCTTTGATCTCAGAAGTGACTTGTAATGGGAGTATAAGATCGATTCGGCTTTCTCATGGTCTATCGGCATATTTTCAAAAAACGATCGTATTGTGGAATCACTGATACTCCAGGTATCATTTTTATTTACGCCAAATAGATCGAGCAACACTCGGACCGTATTCCATTCAAGCGGGGTGGTGGTAATATACGAATTAACGGTTGTAAACAGCTCATCTTCGGTTGGTGCTATAGAAGATGATGCTAAGAAATATGCCGCGGCTTCAGCGCTTTTCTTAATATTATCATTCAGGCCTCTGCATGCATAATTCCAAATATAATTAAGCAGTTCTTCGCTCGTTATGCATTCGCTGATATCCATTGAAATGTTACTCAGACTCTCAAATGCAGCATACTGGTTCAAGAATCTGACTATCAGTTTGATGTTTCCGGCAAAATCTGTTACACCTCCTCCGAGGATGAAGAATTCCTGCTCGGCGTTAAGGTTCTTTCCGAACATTGTCAAATACTCTTGCAGAAACTTACTTTGCAGCTCTTCACTTAAAACTTGTAATTCCTGCACGCCCCAGCCCAAAAGTTCTGCGGTCGATGCAATTTCAGGATCTCCCGCTGAACAGATGATATTAAGATTGTCGGGCAAGGAAGAAGGCAGCCAGCTTAAGTACTCGGCTTTTGCACCTTTCATTTTATCTATGTCGTTGATCACAATATATATGAGATTTTCTGTGAATTTGTTTTCGACCTGTTTGACAAAGAAACGACGGAATTCTTCAAGTTCTTCTTCTGTTTCGTAGAAACCGGGACGATCGTGTTTTTCGCATTCCAGAGCATCGAGTATCTCATAGGCGACATTAGGCCAGTAAACATATGCCGGATCGGACTCAACATTGATCAGGATTTTCCGACAGCTACGATTTTTTGATCTTGGAGATATCATTTCGTTCACCGGCTCAGAAAAGACGGAGATATCTATTCCTTTATACGAAGGTTCCCAGTGTGTCAGAAGAGAAGTCTTACCACGCGGACCGCTTCCGCAGATAAGCAGCGGGACATTGCCGTAATGGCAGAATCTGTCGACAAAATCCTCGGCCTGTTTGATACGGACATAGTTGCGCATCAATTCCCCGTTGTAGAAATCATGCCTTGCCTTGGCTGCGGAATCTGTGGAAGGGAAGTTCTCATCAAGCCATATGGTAAACTGGCGGATTATCTTTTCTCCGAATTCCTCGAGCGAGTTGTAGTCTTCGCAGGGTATGTCCTCCTGTTCGGTAACACGTTTTCTGAGTTCTTCCACACAACGGCGCTTTTCTTCACTTTCGGTGCCTTTAAAATTCTCCGCGGACAACTCGTCCGAGCGCAGCATAAAAAGACAGTCCGGGCATTCCTTACCTTCTTCGCATTCCAAGACGCCGTAGAGCATCTCGAGCTCGGTCGCGCTCTTGTTCTCACGCCCTGCAAGCCAGGGGAACTGCCCGTCATCTTTAAGACCGATCTCGGCTAAAGTGCTGCCGTAGCGGTTTCCGATGATGCCGATGAAAAACGGCCGGCAATGGTCGATCTCGCGCAGACACATAGGGATAACTTCTCCGTTGTTGGCCTGTTCTTCGGTAATTCCCCAACGCAGATCAACCGCGAAAAAAGAAACACCGCGCGAAGCACAGAGCCTTGAAAGCTCCGGGTCAAGCACGGTATTGAAGTATTTTCGTTCATTTAACATATCCGAAAATGTTGACGAGATAAAAACACGGATTGCGGGGGGGATCGTATGCTTCATAAAGGTCTCCTTAAATGTGGTTTTTTCCTTTTGACCGGAACTTCGGAGAAAGCGATGATCAATCAGCGCTCACTTAGAAAAAGTATAACTCAAAAAACGGTGAAACGCAAGAAAAATACGTTGTTTCATGGCATTTTAACGCGGTTTGGAACCATTTACAAAAACGATGCCGGGTGATATACTTATCTCCATAATGATCAGGTCATCTGCGTTTTTCGTAGAATTGTTTTGACAGGATTTACATTGTTTGATCAAAAGGAATATACATCATGTTTGAATGGATAGCCGATAATACGGCAAATATAGTAATAATCACGGTTTTGCTTGCGATCGTGGGCTTGGCTGTATTTTCGATCATTCGGAGAAAGAAGAGCGGAAAGAGCAGCTGCGGCTGCGATTGTGGGAATTGCCCTTCAAGCGCATACTGTCACACGAAGGACAGGAATACATAACGTTGTGAATGGACCAAAATATATAACGCTATACGTTTCATACACAAAATCATAACAGAAATTATCGTTGAAACAGGCATGACAAGAAAAAACCTGTTTCAGACCGGGAGAAAATATGCCAAATATCAAGATCAGTGAATCAATCAACTTATTTTATGAGGAATTCGGAAGCGGTGACAATTATATACTGTCGTCGCAGGCAGGATTCTATAAAAAGGGCATGCAGCAATATATGGCCGGACTCGGCTACCATGTGATCTGCATCACTATCAGGGGATTTGCTCCGTCATCATTTGTGGATGAAGATTACGGAAGCGAGTGGTATAATAAATTTGCGGATGATGTTGTTGCTGTTGCGGATGCTATGAGTATTGAGAGGTTCGTGTACATGGGAGCTTCGCACGGAGCCGGGATCGGGTGGCATCTGATGCTGCGCCATCCCGAAAGAGTGAGTGCGTTCATTGCGGTGGTTGCAGGGCCTCACAGTCTTAAGGAAGGAACGATGTCTTACCGGCAGATGCTCGAACAGGGGATCATCAAATCTCCGCCGCCATTTGATCCTGAAATAGACGATGATCCGGCCAGACAGCAGCGCAGGAATGTCAGAAATGAGCATATTTCCAAGCTGCCTCCGGCAGATCCGCGCCAGCAGAAAATTGATTACGGAAGGCCGCTTATGGCGCTCGGAAGCGAAGAAAAACTGTGTGAAGAGCTGAAGAAGATCAAGACGCCGACATTATTACTCGGCGGTATGGAGGATCCGATCGCAAAACCTGAATTGATGATGCGTACCGCGTCATGCCTCCCGCACTGCAAGCTGGTAATGTATTCGAATTGCGGACATAATATAGATACGGACATTATCGAAGAAGTATCGAATGAGGCCGACAGATTTATCAAGACGGTGCAGGAAACAGGAAAATGGTATGAAAATGTAATAAACGGCTCTGCTGATCGTAGGTACTTTGTGGGTATCGGGAAAGACAAATTCCGCAACAAATGAGGCGGTTTCGGCAGTAAGTTCTTTTTATCTCGACGCAATGGCCGACCGTCGTGCGAAGACTATCATCAACCTGATCGATAACAACTTTGAGCACATGGAGAAGGCACTGACCCTGTTTGAAGATGAAGGTATCGAGACTCAGGAGCATTTCAGGGCCATGATCGGAAAGATTAAGCAACTGCTTTCCCTGAACAGGTTTGCGCTCGTCGATAAGGATAATGTTGTTTATACCCAGTATACGACATATACTTATCAAAGATGCAAGTGCAATGATCTGCGAACATTTTAACCACGGTTCTGTCTTCAGGGTCGGCGGAGACGAGTTCGTTGTCCTGCTTCAGGGAAGGGGATATGAACTGCTTGATGAATCCACGCGGGAGTTCAATAAAGCCGCGGAAGACCATATTAAGAGCAATGAAGTTGTTGTTTCGATCGGCTATTCGAAACTTGAGTCCGGTGACGAGCAACTCAGCGATGTCTTTGGACGGGCAGACCAGATGATGTATGAGCGCAAGAAGGAATTGAAGGGAATGGGAGCGAAAACAAGAGAATAGAGGATTACGCAGCACGGAGATTAGTATGAAAATTGACATAAAGCAGATCACCGAGGGCGAGGAAAGCATCAATATCCGCTACCGCGACCCGAATCCGACGGTCGGCCGGATCATAAGCCTGCTCAGGGGTGAGGAAAACCGGATCTGGGGCAGGACGGAAGAGGGTAGTGTATGCTTCAGCGCGGATGAGATATTGTTCCTTGAATCTGTGGACGACAGGCTCTATGCCTATACCTCCGATAAAGTGGTGCGGATCGACGGGACGCTCAGTTCATTTATGAACGAGAACGGTGATGAGATATTTTTCAGATGCAGCAAGTCGGTAGTTGTCAATGTTAACCGTGTCATGTCGCTGAAAAGCCTTTCCTCGAACAGGATCGACGCGACCATGGAAGGCGGAGAACACATTATCATCTCCAGAAGATACGCTTCGGAGTTCAGAAGATTTTTGAAGGGGGACAGGTAAATGAAGAGCAAGAACAGGTTAACCCTCTGGGAAAGGTATCTGACAAGGGAGATAGGTATAGAATTCAAGGCATGTCTGTATTTCTTCGCGATCCTGTTTTTCTACTGTATTTACAGGATGCTTCAGGATTCGTTTGATGCCGAGATCATTCATATGGCGGAGATGATCGTTACCTGCTATATTATCGGATACATACAGGTATATTTATTCGATAATTTTGATGAGGCAGATTCTCTCGGACTGAAGGAATGTATCGGAGTGGTGGTATGCACCGTGCTCTACTGCCTTGTTTCGTACTTCGGCGGATGGTTCGGGAAAAATATGATCGTTACGCTGATACTTGCAGCTTATATCCTGATCACCTATATCTGTGTATTCATAATATACCGTTCAAAACGCAGGATAGACGATAAGAAGCTCAATGAGGAACTGCAGATCTTTCAGACGGAACATGGAAAAAAGTGAATGATAAGGTAACATTTGTGCATCTTACGGGGACAGATATTGTCCCCGTTGTTTTTTTATGTTAGAAATTAATCAGACTACAAAACAGGAGGGTCTGTAAATGGGAAATGCGATTGAGATTGATCATCTTACAAAAAGCTACGGAAAGAACAGAGGAGTGATCGATGTGTCCCTTAAGGTAAAGGAAGGCGATATCTTCGGGTTTATCGGTCCGAACGGAGCAGGTAAATCTACGACGATCAGGTCGATGCTCGGATTTATAAAGTTCCGCGAGGGAAGCATAAAGATTCTCGGAATGGACAGTGTGAAGGATCACGAAGAGATACTCAAAAATGTCGGGTATATGCCGTCGGAGGCGTGGTTCTACGATTCGATGAAGGTCTCGGATGTGATAAAGTATGCCGCAGATGTGCGCGGAATAGACTGCTCACAGGAGGCTGCGAAGATCTGTGAAAAATTAAAAGTTTCAACAGAAAAAAAGATCAAGGAATTATCTCTCGGAAACAGGAAAAAGGTCAGTATCGTCTGCGCGATGCAGCATAAGCCGAAACTGTTCATTTTTGACGAACCTACGGGAGGCCTCGATCCGCTCATGCAGAAGCATTTCTTCGAGCTCATAAATGAATATGTCGATAAGGGAGCGACCTGCCTGCTTTCGACGCATGTGCTGTCGGAAGTAAACAAGTACTGCAAGACTGCGGCGATAATGAGGGAAGGACGGCTTACGATGCTTGATTCCCCGAAGATAGACGATGATACATTCTTGAAATTCTATGAAGATGAGGAGGCTTAAATGAAGACTATTTTACTCAAGGAAATGAAACTTAACTTCAAAAACCTGCTGATCTGGAGCCTTGTCGTAGGCGGAGTGGGGCTGGGCTGTATTCTTATCTACAGGAGCATGCAGGAAGAGATCGCCGGTATCGGAGATACTTTTTCGAATATGGGGGTCTTCTCCGATGCATTCGGAATGAGTACACTGAGCATGGCTACTTTGGCCGGGTATTTTGCAGTCGAAGTCGGAACCGTACACGGTCTGGGAGGCGGTATGTTTGCAGCTATCACCGCCATCGCGATATTGTCAAAGGAAGAAGAAGGGCATAGCGGAGAATTCCTTCTCTCATTGCCCATTTCAAGGAAAAAAGTTGTTGCGGCCAAAGGGATCTGCGTGTTATGCATGATGGCTGTATTTACGATAATATGCGGTGCCCTGTATGCTCTGGGGTTCGCGTCATTGGGTGAATCGTTGCCCGCAGGGGAATTCATGAAATTCATGTTCGGACAGTTTCTGATGAATATCGAGATATCAGCGGTATGCTTCGCGATCTCTTCACTATCCGGAAAAAACAGGATGGGAATGGGCCTCGGAATAGCCCTTCTGTTCTACGTTTACGACCTGATCGGAAGAGCGGTGCCGGATCTGAAAGAGTATCTGTTTATCGGACCTTATTCCTACGTGAACGGTTCAGAGATCTTTTCGGGGAAGACAGCCCCGGCAGCAGCATTTGTCATAGCAGCGATCGTGACCGCCTGCAGTTTGCTTTTCGCATTCTGGTATTATGATAAAAGGGATCTGGCAAGCTGAAGCAAAGATATTAAGGAAACGTTGATCAGATCATCGTTTCCTTTTTTGTGCGATAAGCGAATGCCCTCAGTGCAAGCTTGCTTGCTGATTGAGGGCTGAGCAAACGGTCATCGAGGAAGCTCTGCTTTCGAGATGGCCCGTCGAATCGAGTAGGAGTCGCCTACTCGATTGTTTCCCAAACAGGTTTCATGCGCGGAATAATTGGACAGGACGATGTGAAGATGTTATCATGTAGAGGGAAGCTTAATTACTCATTATATTTGCAGCATCGAGATTAAGGAGAAGGGACATGAAGACTATCACATTGGGAAAAACCGGCATCGTAACACCTCAGAACGCGTTCGGAGCTCTTCCGGTACAGCGCGTTAACCTCGAAACCGCGGTACATCTGCTGCGCAAAGCATATGACAACGGAATGATATTCTTTGATACCGCAAGGGCATACTCCGACAGTGAGATCAAGCTTGGAGAGGCGTTTTGCGGAATGCGGGACAAGATTTTTATCGCTTCCAAAACCGCCGCAACAACGCCCGAAGCTTTTGAAAAGGATCTTGCGACCACGCTTAAGAATCTGCAGACAGATCATGTTGACATCTACCAGTTTCATTGTGTGAAGCAGTGCTACAGGCCCGGCGATGGGACGGGAATGTATGAGGCAATGCTGAAGGCTAAGGAAGAAGGCAAGATACGACATATCGGTATCACTGCCCACAAGATCGGGATAGCCGAGGAGATCGTTGAGAGCGGGCTCTATGAAACATTGCAGTTCCCGTTCTCGTATCTGGCTAGCGACCGCGACATACGTCTTGTTGAAGCCTGCAAAGAAGCTGACATGGGATTTATCGCAATGAAAGGCCTGTCGGGCGGACTGCTCACCAACAGCGAGGCATGCATGGCGTTTATGAGCCAGTACGAAGTTCTGCCGATATGGGGCATACAGCGTGATTCAGAACTCGACGAATGGCTGTCGTTCTTCCACAGAGATGTGGTTATGACCGATGAACTGCGCACATTTATCGAAAATGACCGCAAAGAGCTGCTCGGCGATTTCTGCCGTGGCTGCGGTTACTGTGCGCCTTGCACCGTAGGCATCGAGATCAATAACTGCGCGAGGATGTCACAGCTTATACGCCGATCGCCTTCCGCGGGTTTCCTTTCGCCGGAATGGCAGCAGAGGATGCTCAAGATCGAGGAATGCGTCGACTGCGGTCTGTGCAAGACCCGCTGCCCGTATGAACTTGATATTCCGGTTTTACTGAGAAAAAATCTTGCCGATTACAAGGAAATTGTTGCGGGAAATGTAGCGATCTGATCTCGCCAACTTTTTTATGATCAGCAGATAAAGTATTTGTTACTCGTATATGGAGTATTATGTGTGCAGCATATTTTCAATCCCCTTATTGATATAATCAAAATCAATCATACACTTCCCTTCCCGGATGTTTACGGGGATGGTTGAGGTAAAGTCATATTCGATCCCGGCAGCGCATAATAATCCTTTATTGTATAACTTCCGTCTGTAGTGTAGTTAAGTGCGCTATCCGGACGAGTCTTCTTCAACATAACTCCACTGAGCATGCTCATCAAAGGATTCAACGATCGCTTCGGCATATTCTGCGGGATTGCTGTATTTCGACTTATCGGGAAGCTTTGACTTATCATATTGGGATAGAAATATATAGTGGCCAATGGCCCTTTTTTTCTTTGTCATAATGAGGACTCCTTTCAATTTGTGAAAAAACATAGTAATGGCATATATGTGATCATATTTCGGGAACAATGCAGCCTGGGAGAATGAAAGCATTCCTTACGTACTGCGGACAGAAAATATTAGAGATATTTTGAAAAAAGAAACTTTACCGAAAAGCGGTGAAAGAACATTAGAAAGTATTTTGGTGCAGAGAATGATAACATGAATATGGACCAAAAGCAATAGCCTTTTTAATGTTTTCACTGTAAATAGTTGACCTGTTTTTCCAACAAGGTTATTATATTTGTAATAGTAATTGAAAGGATGATCTGCAATGAAAAAAAGAATAATAGTGATATTGCTTGCGATGGCTGTTGCATTTGCTGCGACTGCCTGCAAGTCCGGGTCCGATACTACGGCAAAGGATTCAAAACATAACAATTCATCAAAAGAGGATAAAGATAAATCTGATACAAACAATGATGATGACCCGGGATTGGGATTTATGGATATCTTCGGCGGAAAGTCTGAGGAACCGACACCTACCGCAACAGTGGCTGAAGCAATTCCGACTGAAGCAGCTGCGACTGTTGCACCGGAAGAGTGGAATCCTGATTTCACATTTAATACCACTGATTTTGACATGTTCAGGTGGGATGATACCTGTTTTGCGAACGCCAAGCTGACCATGATCAACCTGTGGGCTTACTGGTGCGGTCCGTGCGTAGGAGAGCTGCCCGAGATCGAGAAGATTTCGAATGATTATGCAAGCAAAGGATTGCAGGTATTCGGTATCTCATATCCGGAGGAAGAAACGGAAAACCGCGAGATGGCAGCTGAACAGGGAATTACATATCAGAACCTGTTCTATACTTCTGATTTCGATCAATACATGGATTCGGGATATCTGCCTACAACGATCTTTGTCGACAGCAAGGGACATGTACTGGGAGAGGCCATAATAGGGGCGAGAAGTTATGAGGACTGGGCGGAGATAATTGATAATTATCTGTCACAGCAGTAATTTGATTTTCGTTTTTATGAATGAGGCGGATTTGAACGGTTATGATCTAAATATGATTGATCAAGAGGATACGTAGGGCTCATGAAAAAAAACTTCTTTTCCGGAAATATCAGAGGATTGATAGTGTTGGCTGCGGCGATCGGACTGATCGTAACAGGGATTTTGCTCGGGCAGTATTCACAGGTTTTGGGCAAGGCGATACGGGTATGTCTTGAGTGTATCGGTATCGGGTAATGTATTGATAACGGGTAATGTATTGGGGTTAAAGATCAGAAATGAAAAAACACTTTCTACGGCCCGGGATCCAGCTCGCCGCAACATTGGTCCAAAATGCCAATTTTAAGGGATTTTTCACGGGCAAGATATATAAAGGCGATACAAAAGGCGTATGTGTGCCGGGACTTAACTGCTATTCGTGTCCCGGGGCGGTTGGGGCCTGCCCGATAGGATCGTTACAGAATTTCCTCGGGTCGACGCATTTCAAGATTCCCTATTATGTGGTCGGGCTGCTCCTGTTCTTCGGAGCCCTGCTCGGACGCGCTGTCTGCGGCTTTTTGTGTCCTTTCGGATTTATACAGGAATTGATCCATAAAATACCGTTTCCCCAGAAAAAGATACGGACATTTCCCGGAGACAAACAGCTAAGATACCTCAAATACGCGATATTGCTGATATTTGTGATCACACTTCCGATAATATTTAAACTTACTCCGACTTTCTGCAAATATATCTGTCCTGCGGGTACATTGGAAGGCGGACTTCCCATAGTCCTGATACATGGCAGCTCGAACGGCATGAAAACGGGTTTTCTGTTCGGCTGGAAGATGGGTATCCTGATCATCTGCATAATTGCCTGTTTGTTTATTTACAGACCTTTCTGCAAATATCTGTGTCCGCTCGGAGCGATCTACGGTCTGTGCAATCCGATAAGCCTGTACCGGATGCATTTTAACGAGAACGCCTGTACACATTGCGGAGCCTGCGTCCGTGCATGTCCGATGCAGGTTGACCCGGTAAAGACTCCGAATTCGGCAGAATGCATCAGATGCGGGAAATGTACAGGAGTATGTCCGTCACATGCACTTAAATGCGGGTTCGCTTTCGGCAAGAACTATTGGCATGATCTCACAGAGGAGGGAATTTTACATGAAAACCGGCGGCAAGAAACTCAAGGCACTGTATCTCATGAAAATCCTGCTGGATGAAACCGATGAAAATAATGCGCTTACGATGGAGCAGATCATCTCAAAGCTGGATGCTTACGGTATCGAGGCCGAAAGAAAGAGTCTCTATGATGATATCAACGCGCTTCGTGATTACGGAGTTGATGTGATCATGGAGAAAAGAGACAGGAACAGCTATTACAAGGTCGTAAGCAGACAGTTCGAGCTTGCGGAACTTAAATTACTGGTTGATTCGGTGCAGTCTGCGAGATTCATTTCCGAGAAAAAGTCCAATGAACTGATCAAAAAGCTCGAAGGACTGGCGTCGAGATATGACGCTTCTCAGCTCCAGCACCAGGTGTTTGTAACGGAACGTGTAAAATCGCAGAATGAAAAGATCCTGTACAATATTGATGCGATACATCGCGCGATCGAGCAAAACAGTACGATCACATTTAAATATTTTAAACTGAATATCAGGAAAAAGCAGGAATTCCGCCATGAAGGCGCAAGATATGAGATGAGTCCGTGGGCTCTGACTCTTGTTGAAGAGAATTATTATCTTGTCGCGTATGATGCGCAGGCGGGAAAGATCAAATATTTCCGTGTTGATAAGATGGACGGGATCAATATGACCGGAACACCCAGAGACGGACGCAGTATTTTTATAAAATTCGATGTCGCACAGTATGCCAAAAAACGTTTCAGAATGTACGACGGCCAGGAAACGGTCGTACGGCTGCGCTGTAAGAATGAGTACGCAGATGTCATTTTTGACAGGTTCGGGACGGATGTTATGATCCATGACACGGGCGACGGCTATTTTGAGGCTAATGTAACGGTCGCGGTAAGCAGGCATTTTTACGCATGGGTCATGGCAATGAATGATTCCGTGGTGATCGTAGGTCCCGAAGAAGTACAGAAGAGCGTGAAGAAGTTCATTACGGAACTGTATGAGACTTATCATTGATATAAGTCCCGTTTTTCTTCCTCCAAAATGCCGCAAAATACCCGATCAGGATTATAGGTACCGCCGCTGCGACGTCCAGCACGGAATGCTGTTTGACGAATGCAACCGAAAGAGCAACGAAGACCGCTTCAGTCCAGAAGAAGATCATCCACTTCTTACTCGCAGAAAAACGTTTCGAAGCCATTGCCGCAAAAACGGTACCGAACGCGGTTGAAACATGTTCGGACGGGCAGACGTTCGTATTGGTATCGGCCGTATAGATCAGGCCTGTAAGCCAGGTGAAGAAATTATTGCGGGGAAATACCTCGGGCCACATGTCCTGGCCTGTCGGCCATACGATATAAATGATCAGAGACAAAGTGAGCGTGATCATAAGGTATTTACTGAACCTGATGAAGACCGGTATCTCAAATCCTACCGCATACAAAAGCATAAACACCCAGAACGGATACCATATGACATAAGGTATGATAAAATATTCGCAAAACGGGATCTTGTCATCAAGTGCGCAATGGATCGCCGTATATCCGCCATTGTATGCCATTCTTTCCACTACGAAAAAAGCTACCAGAAAAAACGGCCAGTACAGGAGCAGAAACAGGTGACGGTATTGCTTTTCCCTGATCCGGTTAAATCGGAATTCCTTATATGCCCAATCTTCTTTAAGATCCGACCACATATCCCACCTCTTTTATAGTGCTACCGTTTTTTTGAAGCACCTTCTGCGCTTGCTGTACTGCTTGTTAAAATGTTTGAGCAGATTATGCATTTTGACATTATCTTCAAGGATCAGATTTGTTTCCAGATGCTCGACTCCTTTGTTGCGAAGCCTGTCTATCAGGATCCCGATAAGTATCGCAACGATGCCTTTTGACTCATATTCTGGGGTGACTCCGATAAGTCCCAGATCCAGCACCTTCGGGTGCTTTTTTGCGCGAAGGAATCTGTAAAGGAATGCAGGTGTAATATGTCCGCGGGACAGCCTTACGGCATCCGAGATCGAAGGAAACATCATTCCTGCGGCTACTACATTATCATCTTTGTCGTGAAGTGTAATTACGTCCTGAGGACGCACGAGCGTTTTGAAATCTTTAATGTAATATTCGATGGTTTCCTGATTAAGCGGAACTGTTCCGTATAAAGGAGAATAGGCCTCTTCTATGATATGAAGAAGCTTATAAATATATTTGTCTATCAGTTCGCGGGTCGATCCGGCCTGATGGGATGTAAGACCGAAACGTTTCATAAGTTTCTCGCTCAGCGCAAAAAGCTTGTCTTCGGTCTCTTCGGAAGCAAAAAGCTTGTATTCCAGCCAATCCACATCTTTATCAAACCCGTATGCTTCGATCAGCTTTTGATAATAGGGATAATTGTACTGTTCTTCATAAGTCTGCAATGTCTCGAAACCGTCGATAAGAAGGCCTTCACGTTCAAAGTCACTGAAACCGAGCGGTCCGATCATTTCCTCCATACCATGTTCCGCGGCCCATTTTTCGAAACTCTCGAATAATGCTTTTGATACACTTTCATCATCTATGGAGTCAAAACGGGTGAAACGCGCCTGCTTGCGGTTCCATTTTTTATTGGCATCATTCTGGATGATCCCATGCAGGCGGCCAACGACCTTGCCATCGCGATAAGCCAGGAAGCATACGGTATCGCAGATCTTGTTAAAAGGGTAGTCTGGTTTGAAAATGTCAAATTCTCCCCCATACATCATGGGAACATAGTACTTGTTTCCCTTGTAAAGATCGAGAGGAAAACGGACAAATTCACGCTGCTCTTTTTTTGTTTCGACTTGTTTTATAGTTATCATATAAACCTCACTGTTATGCCTGCTTCATGAAAAATGTTAGCATAAAAACATGATAAATGCAATGCTTTCCTTTTCTATTGAATTGTTTATGCAGTTATGGTAGTATCTTTATTAGGCGGTTTTCATTACTACTTCGTGTGATGAGATCCGGCTAGTATCTGAAAGGATATTTGAACAGTAATGAAATTCTACGAGAAGATCTTATTGGAGCTGGAATCCGAGGAGCATTCGATGCGGACCGTATACAGGCACGCTTTTGCCTTCTCTGATGAAACAGCCTTTGAATACAGTGTCGGAACCGCAATACGTAAAGTAACCTACAGTGCATGCAGAAAAGAGATCTTAAGGATCTGCGGGCTGGTGAAAGAACATGCCGTGCAGGGACAGATAGTTGCCCTGATCATGAAGAATTCCCCTTTGTGGGTGGAGTGTTTTTGGGCCATACTGATGGCAGGGTGCAAGGTAATGCCTCTGTCGGAGGATATGACGGATTCGATGCTCGCCGGATGTATTAAGGACAGCGGCTGCAGGTTTATCCTGGGTGACAGAAAGGCCGAGGATTGTACGAATATAGAAATATCGCGACTGGAGAAGGAACTACCTTCCGAAGCTCCTGCGGATGAACCGGAATCAGGCTGGGGAGACGAGATCATCCTGTCTACTTCGGCAACTACCGGCGAACCGGTCCTTTATTCTTATACAGGCCGTCAGATATGTGCCCAGATACTGAACAGCGGGTATGTATTACAACATTGTAAAGATGTCTCGAGATTTTGGAAGGGGCAGTTCAGGCTACTTGCCTTCCTTCCGTTTTGCCATATTTTCGGGTTGACCGCATGTTATCTGTGGTTTACACTATTCGGAAGGACCTTTGTATTCCTGAATGATTATGCACCGTCAACCATCCTCAATACATGCAGGACGCATAAAGTGACCCATATATTTGCCATCCCTCTTCTATGGGATATGCTTGCAAAGGGGATCACAGCCGAGGCGGAGAAGACGGGACAGACCGCGAAACTTGAAAAAGGAATTTCATTGAGCCTTAAACTTCAGGACAACTTTCCGCATCTTGCAAGGAGCATTGTCCCGAAGATCATGAAGAGTGTTCGTGATAAAACACTGGGACCTGCCGTACAGTTCTGTATCAGCGGCGGCGGGGCCTGTGGTAAGGATACGGGCCGTATTGTCAACGGATGCGGATATCATCTTGAAAACGGTTACGGGATGACCGAGATAGGTATCGCCTGCGTAACTCTTCACAAGAAGGCAAGCCGCAGGGACTGTACTACGGTCGGCAGGCTTTTCCCGTCTCTCGAGGCGAAGATCGACAACGAAGGACAGCTCCTTATCAAAGGAGATTCGTGCTATGAGGCAAGCTATAAGGATGGCGTGAGGATCCTCAGAAATAAGGATGAATGGATATCGACCGGCGACAGTTTTGCGATGGCTGACGATGGGGAACTTACGATAATCGGACGTACGGATGACCTGATAAACGGTGCCAACGGTGAAAGGATAAGCCTTGAGGCTGTTGAGACCGAACTGAAGATGAGTCTTACATGCTGTGCGATAGGCTTGAAGCAAAAAGGACTTACTTTACTTGTGCAGGTTCCGTCAGACGCGAAGTTCTCATTTGCGAAAAAAGAAGCTGCGGTAAAGGAGACCGAAGAGGCTCTGAACGGTTTGAATACCGGATTGAGACCCGGACATGTCCTGTATACCTATGAGGATATCCCGGTTTCGCTGAGTCACAAATATCGCAGAAAGTATATAGCGGAAATAATCGAAGAAGGTTCTTTCAAGGTCTTCACCAAGGATGAATTCCTTCCTCCCGCGGGAATCAAAGCCAGAGACGGAGAGCAGGAGGAGCTTGCCCTCGAGATCGCGTCTATCATGAAGGAAGTTCTGAAGAAAGAAGACGTGAGTGTCAACAGCAGCTTTTTCTCCGATCTCGGCGGAGACAGTTTAAGATATATAGAGTTTCTCAATACCATTGAGACAAGATTCGGGATCACGATCCCGCGCGAACTGGCGCTGAGATTTGCCAATCCCGTTTCTGCTGCTGAAGTTATAAAAGAAGTTATCAATCGGAACAATGAGGGGACTTGAAAATGAAAAACCTGCTTCTGTGGTTTGTTAAGATAACCGGAGTTCTCCCGTTCCTTGTCTGGTATAAACCGGCAGTGTATCATGAGAATAAAAAGCAGAAAGTTAAAAAAACAAGATCCGTAAAAACCGGAGAGATACTGATAGCCAATCATACAACGATGATGGATTTTGCCATGATGCTGTATGTTCATCCGTTCAGGACGATCCGTGTCCTTATGGCGGAAGTCCTGTTCAAACGTCCGTTGATGGCCTGGTTTTTCAGACATCTTCGCGGAATAAAAGTCGACAGATATCTTACGAATGGCGATGACAGGTTGGCAGAAGCTATACAGACATTGAATGAAGGCGGCATCGTCGGTGTATTTCCGGAAGGAAGGTTAAACAAAGAAGGCAGGGAATACGGACCAATGCTTCCGTTCAGCCACGGGGCGGCATATCTTGCGCTGTGTACCGGGGCAAAGGTTCGTCCGGTTTATTTTCATACGGTAGGACATCTGTTCAGGCGTTCGCATATGATGGTGGGAGATCCGGTTGACCTGTGTTCGATGTTCGGAGCCGGAACCGAAATGGACAGGGTTGCGGCAGCAAATGCCTTTCTGAAGCAGAAGATGGAACGGCTGAAGGAAGAACTCAAGTTCCGCTCGGCGTATAAAGAACATTCGCTCATAACCTGGTTCACGGGATGGAGCATGAGGATAGGAATGCGCATAGCATACCCGTTCAAGGTACATTATGCGGACGGGGCAGATGACAGGAAAAGCTGTACAGGGGCCTGTATCGTAGCTTCCAACCATATCAGTACATACGATCCTCCGCTTCTGTGCATGCTGTTTCCGAAGCTCAAGCTGCATATCCTTGCGAGCGAGACTTTATACGAACACCGCATGCTCGGCGTTCTGCTGAGGCGCTGCGGATGTATCAGGATCGACAGAAATATACTTGATATGGAGGCATTTCATATCATGCAGTCTGTTCTCGAACACAATGAGAGCGTGGGAATATTTCCCGAGGGCGGACTGAGCGGGGAAGACGAGCTCAAACCCTTTAAATCGGGGATCGTGCTGGCCGCATATACAGGCAATGTGGACATTATTCCGGTTTATATTTCAAAACGCGGAAAAATGTTCAGAAGAAAAGGAAGAGATATCTGGATAGGCAAAAAGATAAGCCCGCAGGGAAGCATGACCATGGAGAATGTCAGAAATATGACTGACCTGCTGTATCATGAGATCGAAGGTTTGAAAAAGTTATCGGACGGAGGCGAATGATATGTATAACAGCGAGTATTTCGAAAATATGATGACGGAAGAGGAGAAAAAGATCCTTGTCCGGCTTTTCACAATGAGTGAACTTGAGGAATACTGTCTGAAACATTTTACCGATCTGCCTGCGATCGATACTCCCGAGAGGATCCTCAGTTATCGGGAAATGTGGACCGAAGTCGGCTCGATAAGGACCTTCCTGCTTGAAAAGAATGTCCGGAAGGGGGAGAAGATCGCGGTGATCTATCCCAACAGTATCGAAGCGATAGAGGCATTCCTCGCGGTAACGACATATGGTGCGGTTGCCGTAATGGTACAGCCCGCAGGTCCTGCCGCCGCGAAAGAGGAAGCATGCCGGGTAGCCGGATGCACCAGGGCATTTGCGGGAGAAAAACTAAACAATATCGAGATCTTTGATATAACACAGGCTGCGGGGAAGGAAGGAACACCTGCCGCGAAACTCGAGCCAGGGGATCCTGTTGCCGCATTTTTCACGGGCGGAACGAGCGGAACACTCAAGTGCGCTCTTCTTTCGAATAAAGCGCTGATGACCGGAACATATAACGGCATTTTTGCACCCGGTAATTCATTCTATCAGAAATACTATGGTCTGATACCGTTTTCACATATTTTCGGAACCGTAAGGAACCTGCTTTCATGCTTCGCATCGGGCAGCCGGATAAGGCCCTGTTCGGATATGAACAGGCTTGTGGATGATCTTAAGGAATATAAGCCCACAATACTGATCCTGATCCCGGCTCTGGCGGGAATGCTTCTCAATCTCGCCAAACTGTACGGCCCGGGAGTATTCGGAGGAGAACTGAAGACCATCGTTACCGGCGGAGCACCCCAGCCGACGGAGATAGCGCGTATTTTCATCGAACAATTCGGGATCTGTTTTGTAAGCGGATACGGACTGACCGAAACCGCGAATCTGGTGAGCGGAAGCATCGATCTTCTGAAAAAAGAGGGTTCTGTCGGTAAATTATACGGATTCGAAGAGATCCGTTTTGTGGATCGCGAGATCCAGATCAAAGGCGATAATATTTTCATCGAATATATCAACAATCCCGAGGAGACGAAAGCTTCATTTGATGACGGCTGGTTCAGGACGGGCGATCTCGGATATATGGACGAGGACGGATATATTTATATTACCGGAAGGATCAAAAATCTGATATACTGTTCTAATGGGGAAAAGATATGCCCCGAGCAGATAGAGGCAAGATTGGATAAGATCCCGGGTGTTAAGGCGTCGCTTGTATATTCCGAGAAGAACAAGTTCGGTGCCCAGCTGCTGGTCGGCGAACTTTTCGCAGATCCGGCAGCAGACAGGAAAAAGCTGGAACAGGCCGTCGATATGATCAATCTTGATCTGCCGGAATTCTCAAGGATAAGACAGGTTAAGTTCAGAAATGAAGATTTCCCGAGGACCTCGGCGATGAAGATCAGGAGAGATTATCATGAAGCATGAGGAAATACTGGCAAATCTGAAAGATATCATGAAACTGTTAAGGCCTGACGCGGATCTTGCGCTGATAAACGAAGATACACGCCTGATCGAAGATCTTGGAATGGATTCATTGTTTATGCTTATGATGGCAATGCAGTCCGAAAAGGTATTCAGTATCCATTTTGACAGTATGGATACTTCAAAGCTCGAGACTGTCGGCGATGTATGCCGGTATATCGAAGGAAAATTGTAATTATAATAAGCGAACGAATTGTATTCGTTCGATAGATTTACGGGAGAGTAGTCAGATGCATATCAGAGAGTGGCAGGAAGCCTGCGGATTTATTACGGATATTTGTGATTCCGTCACAGATTCCGGGCGGACCATGCATGATCTGTTTAATATCATTACCGAAGATAAAAACAGGATCATCTACTCCTGGGAAGAAAACGGCAGGATCGTAAAACTGCGCAGGGATCTGTTCGCACATAATGTTGCTGCGGTTGCCAGAATGCTGGTCGACATCATCCCACCGAATTCGAAAATGGTAGGCCTGCACCTGCCCAACCATCATCTTTGGCCAGTTTTTTACTGGGCGATACTTATGTCGGGTCATATACCGGTTATCATAAACAGCCGCAGTGATCTCTTTATGTACAGGAACATAAAGGAATGCAGGGGCATTTATATCATTACAAAGGATAAGAAATACCCCTTCCGCATTGCACCCGAGATATTGAAGGGCAGCAGGTTTGAGACGGATCTGGCGTATTTTGACAGTTCATGGGAAGATGAAACGCTGTTCGTAGATGAGGACGTAAACGGTGATTTCCGCCTTGTCGCACATAACGGAGTGTCTGTAAGTGAACAGCTTCTGCGTTTGAGATACGTTTACAAAGAAGAGCAGAAGATACTTTCTCCTTTCAACAGAAAAGCTTCGCTGAAACTGCCTTTTTCCGATCTCTTCGGATTTATCACGGGAGTGATCGTTTATCCTTGTTACGGGTATGAGATCAATATTCCGAAACCCGGATGCGGAATGGTTCAATATATAATGACGGGCAGAAGCCTCGGGATCAACGTTTACTGTCTGTCGGGAAAGGACAGCCAGGAACTGGCCGGGCTCATTACCTGGAAGATCGAGAGAGCATTTACGAGAGAAGCTCCCAAATATACGGCATGGCTCAAGGGAACCGGAAAAGTCAACGATTACCGGATCTTATCAAGGTTCCTGAATATGTCCATAAAGATGAAAAAAATGTTTTTCGGCAGACATTCATGCTGTATCATAAGCGGGGATAACCAGATCAATGATACGGTCGTTTCATTTATGAGCCAGCTCGGTGTGCCTTTCAGCAGATGTCTTTGTACGTCCGAAGCGGGCCTGACTGCCATGGATCTGAACCCGGACCATGAAATGAGAAAGAAGAACAGTGTCGGACGGCTTCTGAACGGAGTTGTCGGACAATGCGGACCTGAAGGATATCTGGAACTGACCGGCGTCACAAATCCCGGCCGGAAATATACGGCAGAAGGAACAGGTGAATTCGGATTCCCTTTGGTAACCAGGATAAAAGCGACTATAGACAGAGATGGCTGCATAAGCCTTGAAAAAAACGAGAACCCGAACGCGGGAACCAGGATGAAACCGGATCCCGGAGTGCTTGAAAAAGTTAAGGAAGCATACAGCATCGTACTCAACAAGCCGGCTGAGATCATCGATGATGATATGGATTTCTTCACCGACCTCGGCGGTGACAGCCTGACGTATTTTCTGTTGCTCAGGCATATCGAGGTCATGTTCGGAATCAAAGTCAGACCGGATGACGGCATGTTCTTCGCAACTGTGAGATTTGCGGCGGAAACGCTCAGATCATATAAAATTAATGGAGCAAATGAGGTGATAAAAGAATGAAAAAACTGAAAGGGTGGAAACTGTTTTTGTTTTCCATGGCGGGCTTAGGCCCCAATCTGATGATGACGCTCGTAACGGGATATCTGAATGATGCGTTACTGGCGCCGGAGGACATTTCACCGGCAAAGACATTTACCGGAACGATCATTGTTTCGGCGGGTCTTTGCAGTGTTCTGTTCTTTGTGGCAAAGATTATTGATGCCTTTATCGATGTACCCCTGGCATATATCAATGACAGGATGCATACGAAGTTTGGCCGCAGAAGGCTGGGTATCCTGATCGGATGGATCCCCATGACCATCTCCTTTATCCTGCTTTGGATGCCTACGATCTTCTCGTCGGCCGGACCGGTCGCAACGACGATCATCGAAGCGATCCTGCTGATAATCTTCTATTGCAGCTATACTTTGTGCCTGGTATCATATTACGGTTCATTTGCAACCATCGTCGAGGATGCAAAGGCAGGAATGAGGCTTTCTCATTTCAAAGCTTTCTTTGACACCGTTCAGTATTGTTTCGCATATGCGCTGTTCCCTTCGCTGCTGCTTTCGCTTCTCGGCGGCAAGGATACGGGCGCGGTTTCATCGGCACTGCTTAAACTGGCTCCGCTGATGCTGACCATGCTGATCGCCGTAGCATTGATAAAAGAGGACGACAGCGAAGAAAAAGCAGGCCGTGAGATCCCCATTACCGAGAGTATCAGACTTTCTTTCAAAAATAAGAATTTCGTGTCCTGGCTGATCGTTCTGCTGGTTATGCATATGGGTCTGATGTTGTTCCTGACCGGTATCGGAACCACGATCCCGGACAGTCTGATGGGAATAAAAGGCTGGCAGGTAACAGTCATGAATTCCGCTGCATTTGCACCGGTACCGTTGATGCTTCTTCTGTTTAACCATATCAAGAAGAAAAAAGGTGAGAGATTCGCACTTCAGACTGCAGTCCTTGCTTTTGCCCTGGCTATGTTTACCTTTGCGGCAGCATGGAAGAATCTCTGGGGAAGCCAGATGATCTGCTTCCTTATCGGAATTACCGCATCAACGATCGGAAGCTATGCGGTAGGCGTATTCTTCTCATCAACCTATTACTATCCGTCACAGATAGCGGCACGCGAGATCAGGGAAAAGAATCTCGACCACTCCGCAATGTATTTTGCCGTTCAGGGTCTTATTACCCAGCTCGCAAGCGCGATCGCGGTCAATCTGATCTACATGAACCTTGTGGCGACACCTGTTAAAGTGTTCGGAAAGGAGGGAGGACAGTTCTTCCTGGTACCTGTACTTGCAGGCATTATGATGATCCTTGCTTTTGTCTGTTCGTTCAGGATGCCGCACGACGGTATTGCCGAGAAGGATGATTAAAAATGCTGTTTGTATGGTTATTTAAACTGACGGCGGTGATCCCCCTGGCCTTATTTTTCAGGCCGAGGATCAGAGGAAAGAAGAATGTTCCCAAGACTCCCTGCATTCTTGCCGTCAATCATGGCGCGGCTATGGATCCGGTCCTGATTAATGTGGCATTTCCGTTCAAGCGGATCTACATGCTGACGACCAAAAAGCTCTTTAATTGCAACAGACTGCACCAATGGGAACTTAAACAGATGGGATGCCGCCCGAGACTTTCTCCTTCGGGCGACATGGAGACGCTGAATGAAATAGTCAGAAATATAAAAAATTATGAGCTGATAAGTTTTTTCCCGGAGGGAATGATAAAAAGCAGTGTTGGCAGTTTTAAAAGCGGAGCAGTAATGCTGGCGTTGACGTCGGGACTTCCGATCGTACCGGTGTATATCCGTACCGCCCCTTTCTTCAGGGGAGGAACCGCGATAACATTTGGGAAACCCATGAAAATAGGGATAAACGGTCTGGCGGACGCTAAGGAAATTGAAATAATAAATCAAAAACTTCGGAAAAAGATAATAATGCTTTCCGACAAAAAAACAGGAGGATGTGTATGAGCGACAATCAGTATCAGAACAGTTATCAGAACAACCAGAACAATCAGAATGCTCAGAGCAGTTACAATCAGAGCAGCTACAACCAGAATTACAACAGCCAGTATACCAACCAGCAGTATAACGGCGTACCGAATCAGGGATATCAGCAGAATCCGCAGTACAGAGCACCTTCGAATCAGAAACCCGGACCTGCGATCACCTGTATGATACTCGGAATATGCTCGGTTTCCATGTGGTGGGTTCCTTTCTTCACTTCGATCCCCTGCATAGTGCTTGGTATCGTGGCGTTGGTACTCGCCGGAAAGCATAAGGCACGCCTTCCCAGATGTAAAGGATTCTTTGTTGCCGGAACCGTTACCGGAATTATCGGAATAGTCTTATCATCGATCTACACGATCATCTGCCTTACGGCGGCATCACAGCTCGGAAGTCTCGGCAGATACTATCGTTACTGGTATTAAGATTAAACCTGATATTTGACAAATCCGAAAGTATTTACTATAATACCGGTGTCTGAACACAAAGGATGTGTTGTCCTGAGTGTAAGGCATCGGTTTTTTCCGTTTGAAAGCCCTTATGGTTTTTAAACATGATCTGACGGCAAGGATCAGTAATATTTCTGAATCCGAGCAGAAAGAGCGGGTTATGTCATCCGTATTTTCAGATACATTTACGAGTTTGTATCTTTGGGATAATATGCCTCTCCTGCCGGGAGAGGTTTTTTGTTTCCGAAAAGGATGATATGACCGCAGAAAGGAGGTTAATAAATGAGTTCAAGACTGGCAGTGATCTCGATAATCATTGAGAACCCGGATGCGGTAGAGACAGTGAACAGACTTCTGCATGATGCTTCAAAATACATCATCGGACGGATGGGAGTACCATACAGAGAGAAGAAGATCAGTCTGATAAGTGTCGCGCTTGACGCACCACAGGATGTGATAAGCGCACTGTCGGGCAGTATCGGACACCTGAACGGAGTGTCATCGAAAACGGCATATTCCAACATCATTACCGAATGTGAAGAAAACGGAAAATAAGGAAACAGGAAATAAGCAAAAAAGATCAATATGGAAGAGAGGAAAACAAAATGAAAAAGATAACAGCAATAATCCTGACGATAGTTCTTGTCCTGGGAATGACAGCTTGTTCAAAGGGCAATGACAAAACAGATAATACAACAACACAGACTCAGAACGACAATATAACAGTCACAACGGAGGCTCCGAAGCCTACGGAAGCAACGGCTGATACCACCGACAACACCGATAATGCAGATAACACAAGCACTTCGGACGGGACAGATACCGACAATACGGTTACTTCCGCACCTACATTAACCGGATATGACGTTAATATCGGAGTTCTTTCCGGACCTACGGGTATCGGCGCTGTAGGGCTTATGGATGCAAATGATAACGGTAAGACACTTAACAAGTATAACTTTACCGTAGCTGCAGCCAATGATGAGATCGTTGCCGGCATTTCGAACGGAAGCCTTGATATTGCCGCTGTTGCGACAAATGTAGGCTCAAACCTGTATAACAAGACTTCGGGCGCAGTGCAGATCATTGCACTTAACACTTACGGTGTGCTCTATATACTTGAGAACGGCAATGAGATAAACAGCATCACAGACCTGAAGGGGAAGACGATCTATTGTGCCGGACAGGGCGCGAATCCCGAATATGTCATCAAATATCTGCTCGAGAAGAACGGTCTTACCTACAGTGATGACGGAAGCGATGCCGATGTTGTGCTTGAATTCATGGATCCTGCGGCTATTACGGCCGGCATGGCTTCGGGTGAGTACAAACTGTGTATGCTTCCCGTTCCCGCAGTTACAAGTGTCAAGATCCAGAACGCCGAGGTGAGAACCGCACTCGATCTGACCGCAGAATGGGAAAAGACCGGTGCCGAAGGAGCACTTACAATGGGCTGCGTGATCGTAAGAAAGGCATTTGCCGAGGAGCATCCCGGTGTAGTTGAAACCTTCCTTGCAGAATATAAGGATTCGATCGATTTTGTTCTTTCGGACATCGATACCGCTGGTACTCTTTGCGAGAATTATGCGATCGTTGCCAAAGCTCCCGTTGCCAAGAAGGCAATTCCCGAATGCAATCTCTGCTGCGTGACCGGGGCAGATGTACGCAAGACAATAGAGCCTTATTACACGGTATTGTTTAATGCAAATCCTAAATCGATCGGCGGAGCGATGCCGGGAGATGATTTTTACTACTAAAGCAAATTGTTTTCTACGGGTTTAATTTCGAGAGTATGATGAAAAAAAGCAAACATAAACTCCGGCAGCCCTTTAAGGTGCTGCTTCCGATAGGAGTATGGATCCTGATCTGGCAGCTGGCTTCGATAGCCGTAAACAAAGTACTGCTGATACCGAGACCTGCCGATGTGCTGGTCAGTTTGGGCAGACTGGCTTCGACGGCTTTGTTCTGGAAGACAGCGGGAATGACGCTCCTGAGGATCATTATCGGAACGGTCACGGGAACGATATTGGGCTGTCTGCTGGCGATCCTGACCAAATTGTCGGAAATAGCGGATGCCGTTTTTTCGCCTGCGATCAGACTTGTCAGGGCGACTCCGGTCGCGAGTTTTATCATCCTGATCCTGCTGTGGGTCGCAAAAACAAGAGTACCGGCGGTAGTATCATGCCTTGTCGTGATCCCGATAATATGGGAAAACGTGAGCGCCGGAATTACGAATACCGATCCGCTGCTGCTTGAAATGGCGCATTCGTATTCGTTCGGCAGGTTTAAGACCTGGAGATATGTTTATATCCCTTCGGTCAAGCCTTATCTGCTGTCGGGAATAAGCAATGCGCTCGGACTCGCATGGAAATCCGGCGTTGCGGCTGAGGTGCTGTGCGCGCCGCGATTTGCGATCGGTACGCAGATATATAATTCGAAACTCTATCTGGAAACACCGGAGCTGTTTGCCTGGACCGTGGTTGTAATCATACTTTCGATGATATTCGAAAAACTGGTAAAAAGGCTTATAGCCGGGCAGTCCGCTAAAAAGGCGGCATGATCATAAGAGGTTGCAAATGAGGATCGAGAAGCTTTCATTTTCATACGAAAACAAGAAGATATTCGATAATTTCAGCTTGGAAATACCGGATGACGGGATCACTGCGTTATCCGGTCCTTCGGGCTGCGGAAAAACCACACTTCTCAGATTGATCGCGGGACTGGAAAGGCCGGAACGTCCGGGCAGCACAGAAACAGGGCATTCTTCCGTGCTGACGGGGAAAGACGGATCGGAACTGACACCGGACAGGATCGCGTACCTGTTCCAGGAGGACAGGCTTCTGCCCGGACTCGGGGCCAGAAAGCAGCTTACGGTTGCCGTGCCCGGTTGTGATGCTCATGCATGGCTTGAGCTCGTCGGACTTAAAGAAGATACCGACACCGTTCCAGAAAAGATGTCCGGAGGCATGAAACGAAGACTTGCACTGGCAAGATGCCTGGCATATGCACAGGATAAGGATCTGGTGCTGCTGGACGAACCATTTACCGGAGTCGATCCCGGCAGGATCGCGGCACTTTCGAAACTGATAAAAGATCTGAAGATGCCCGTGCTGATCACCGGGCACACCGAGGAAACACTGAAGATTGCCGACCGGGTGATAAATATCGCGTGAGAGGGCGTGAGATTATTTGGGCCGGTTGAGGTAAAAAAGGTTATGAAAACATAAAAACTGTCCGATATTACTTATGCGGACAGTTTTTTTTCAATTTCCGATAAATTTCCTTTGTATTTTGGAAAATTTTGTATATAATAGTAGTTGTCAAAGCTTGTGAAAAAATATTACTTTTGACGGTTGTGACAGTTTTATATACATGTAAGAAGGAGAAATAAGTAAAATGATGGGAAGCGATATCGGAATTGATCTGGGAACTGCGAGCGTTCTTGTATATATCAAAGGCAAAGGAGTGGTTTTGAAGGAACCCTCCGTTGTTGCATTTGACCGTGAGACCAACAAGATCAAAGCTATTGGCGAAGAGGCAAGACTTATGCTCGGCCGTACTCCGGGTAATATTGTAGCCGTAAGACCTCTGCGTCAGGGCGTTATTTCGGATTATACCGTTACTGAGAAGATGCTGAAATACTTCATCCAGAAGGCTGTAGGAAAGCAGCGTTTCGGAAGAAGGGTAGTCAGCGTATGCGTACCCAGCGGTGTTACCGAAGTTGAGAAGAAGGCGGTTGAAGACGCAACATATCAGGCAGGCGCAAAAGAGGTTGCCATCATTGAGGAACCTATTGCCGCTGCTATCGGTGCCGGTATTGATATTACAAGACCATGCGGCAACATGATCGTCGATATAGGCGGCGGAACGACCGATATAGCCGTTATCTCACTCGGAGGCACGGTTGTATCGACGTCGATCAAGATCGCCGGCGATGATTTCGACGAAGCACTTGTTCGTTATATGCGTCAGAAGCACAGTCTTCTTATCGGTGAAAGAACCGCGGAGGATATCAAGATCCGTATCGGATCGGCGTACCGCAGACCTGAGAGCATTTCGATGGATGTACGCGGACGTAACCTTGTAAGCGGTCTTCCCAAGACTATTTCGGTTTCATCCGAAGAGACAGAGGAAGCTCTGAAGCAGACAACATCACAGATCACCGAAGCGATCCACAGCGTTCTCGAGAAGACACCTCCCGAACTGGCTGCGGATATCGCGGACAGAGGAATTGTCCTCACCGGAGGCGGATGTCTGCTTTACGGACTTGATTCACTGATCGAGGAGAAAACGGGTATCGTGACGGCGACAGCCGAGGATCCGATGACCGCAGTAGCCATCGGTACGGGCAAATATGTCGAACAGCTCACCAGCCGCAGATGATCACAGACGGAACTGATGATCTTGCGATGAGGAAATATTCATTTCTTTCTCGGGAAACATGCATGGAAGCGCGGATTGATATATAACTTTGGAGGTTATTATGCTCAGAAGTTTATACACTGCCTGGACGGGCATGTTTAACGAACAGCAGAGGCTCGATGTTATTTCGAATAACATGGCCAACTCTGCTACGGTCGGCTTTAAGAAAGAGGGCGCGTCAAGCCAGAGCTTCGACAAACTCCTGACGATCAAGATTCGTGACAAGTCGGAGAACTGGCAGAAGCGCGAGATCGGTGAGATGAGACTCGGAGTTAAAGTCGGCGAAACTTATACCGATTATTCCCAGGGGTCTCTGCGTGAGACCGGCAATACATATGATCTGGCGCTTGAAGGCGACGGATTCTTTGTAGTCAACTATACCAGAACGTCGGGAGAACAGTTCCAGGTTATCACACGTACCGGAACCTTCCACAAAACGCCCGACGGATATATCGTGGATGCGGACGGCAACCATCTTCAGGGCGAGAACGGAGACGTTCAGGTTTCGACCGACTCACATGAAGTCGTGATCGATACCGACGGAACGATCTATGAAGACGGAGAGGCTACCGACAGGATCCTGATAAGGGACTACGAAGATTATGATTATCTGAAGAAATTCGGCGATACTTACTATCTTCCGATAGACGGTTCGACCGAGAAGGATGCCGAAGGCATCATCAGGCAGGGATACACCGAACAATCCAATGTTCAGGTTGTTAACGAGATGGTCAACCTGATCGCCATCACCCGTGCATATGAAGCGGGACAGAAGGTTATCAGATCAGTGGATTCGACTATTGAACTTGCTGTATCTTCTTTGGGTAAAGTTTGATAAATGTATCAGTTAAGGGGGTAATCCTATGCTCAGATCTTTGTGGACGGGCGCTTCGGGCATGATAGCCCAGCAGACCAGTCTTGACAATTTAGCAAACAATCTTGCAAATGTAAACACTTCCGGATATAAAAAACAGACAACTGAATTTTCGACGCTGCTCTATCAGAAGCTTCAGCGCAAGCAGACCGATAACAACGGCGATCCCAAACCTACCGTTGCCCAGGTCGGACTCGGAGTAAGGGTTTCTGGACTTACCACGCGTTTTGTTCAGGGCGCTATGCTTGAGACCGGTAATGCATACGATTTCGCCATCGAAGGCGAAGGATTCTTCAGGATCGGTATGCCGGGCGGTGAAATAGCCTATACCAGAAACGGTTCGTTCAAGCTGTCTATGGACACCGACGGCGGCGTGGCACTGGCTACCGCAGAAGGATACAATGTTCTCGGTTCGGACGGAGAACCGATCAAATTCGATCCCCAGGAGATCGATCTTAATCAGCTCCAGACGGATGAATACGGCAACTTCATGTATCCCGACGCCAACGGTTCCATACAGATGATGGGTATCCAGATAGGGCTTGCACAGTTCAACAATCCCGAAGGCCTTAAGAAGATATCCGGAACTTATTATACTGAAACGGCCAACTCGGGCCAGCCGAGAATAGAAGGCGAGGACACGATGATCCTTACCAGCAAGATACATTCCAATTATCTTGAAGGATCCAACGTCCAGACCGCTGACGAGATCGTTAACCTGATCGTAACCCAGCGTGCCTACGAAATGAACTCAAAAGTAATCCAGGCATCGGATGAGATGCTGCAGCAGGCTAACAACCTCCGATCATAAGTGAGCCACACATCGTACCTGCAAGTTTTGTGCACATCCGCCAAGCTAGCTTGAGCGGATGCGCATGAAACTTGCAGTAGGTCGTGCGGCGAACGCCGCGCGACCGAGCGAATCTCTGATTCGCGAGGTGCGATGTGCAGGAAACATATCGAGCGAATCTCTGATTCGCGAGGTGCGATGTGTAAGAAAGGAAACATATGGCTATTTCATTCAATTCCGACATCAACTCCGTTATGGAGAATCTGAACGCTTCCCGCACCTCGTCATCCAAAGCGGCGAACGTCGAGAGCACGCTCAGCAATCTCAAGAACCTTGATAATGCTACCGACGAAGAGCTGATGCAGGCTTGTAAGAGCTTTGAGGCTTATCTGGTCGAGCAGGTGATGACCAAGGTCAAGGAGGCCGTCGTTCCCAGTGAAGAGAACGAGAACAAATATCTCAGCCTGTTTAAGAGCAGACTCTATGAAGAGTATTCCAACCAGATCGTGGAAAACGGAGAAATAGGTCTTGCCAAGCAGCTGTATGAAGCAATGAAAAGGGACTATTCAAAACCGACCGTCAAATGATGGCCGGTTATTGGTTATTGTGAGTGTTAAAGTATGATCATTAAGGGGTGTATAGACAGAATAACATTCTGTAATACCGACAACGGCTTTACGGTACTGGAATTGTCGGTGCAGGGGAAGAAGGATACCCTGACCTGCGTCGGAGTGATCCCGTATGTCAGTGAAGGGGAGTATGTGGAGCTTGAAGGAGAGAAAACCAGGCATCCCGCATACGGAGAACAGTTTTCGGTAAAAAGCTGCCGTATTTCCGAACCTGAGGATGCGGCCGCAATGGAAATTTATCTTGGGTCGGGTGCGATCAAAGGGATCGGAAAAGCACTCGCGGCAAGGATCGTAAAGGCTTTCGGAGACGATACTTTCAACGTTATCGATACGGAGCCCGAAAAACTCATTTCAATCAAAGGCATCAGCGAACGTATCGCCCGCTCGATCGCCGAACAATTCGATGAGCTGAAGGAACAGAGAAGATCTATGATGTTTCTTCAGCAATATGGCATTACTCCGAATCTTTCCGTCAAAATCTATAAACAGTACGGTCAGGCTATGTACGAGCTGATCGAGACCAATCCCTACAAACTTGCGGAGACTATCAGCGGCGTAGGTTTCAAGACTGCTGATGCGATCGCTGCACGTGTTGGTATTGCCGGTAACTCGGAATACCGTATCAGAGCCGGGATAGCGTATACTCTGGCTGAAGCGGGAGGAAACGGTCACACGTGTCTGCCCGAAGAGATCCTGCTGCGCAACGCATCACAGATCCTCGGAGTAAGTACTGAAGAGATCGAACGTCAGATAGACAGGCTGCTGATCGAAAAGAAGATCATATTGTCGCTTACTTCGGATGGCGAAAAGGTCATTTACAGCTCCGTTTATTATTTTATGGAAATGAACTGCGCAAGGATGCTCAATGATCTCAATATCAGAAAGAATGTAAGCGAAAGCTGGCTTGACAGGAGCATCGAAGCTATCGAGCAAGACATGGAACTGAAACTCGATGAGCTTCAGAAAAAGGCAGTAAAGGAAGCCGCTGCCTGCGGAGTCCTTGTCCTGACGGGCGGTCCGGGAACAGGCAAGACCACTACGATCAATGCGATAATCCATTATTTCGAATCAGAAGGAATGGATATTCTCCTTGCGGCACCGACGGGACGCGCGGCCAAGAGGATCTACGAAACAACGGGACGTACCGCTTCGACGATCCATCGTCTTCTTGAACTCAAACCCGCCTCGGATACGGATGACGGACTCGCATCAGGCAAGTTCTCATTTGCGAGAAACGATGAAAATCCGCTCGAGGCAGATGTGGTGATAATCGATGAAATGTCCATGGTCGATATTTCCCTGATGAATGCGCTTCTGAAGGCGATGAGCATCGGTATGCGGCTGATCATGGTCGGAGACGTCAACCAGCTGCCCAGCGTCGGACCCGGAAGTGTATTAAAATGCATAATTGATTCGGATATTTTCAGCGTTATCCGGCTGAACACCATTTTCAGACAGGCCGCGCTCAGCGACATTGTCGTAAATGCACATAAGATCAATGACGGAGAATATCCGGTCCTGAACAACAAGAGCCGCGACTTCTTCTGCCTTCGGAGAAATGATGCGGACTCGGTGACCTCCGCGATGATAGGACTTGTGAAGGATAAGCTTCCGGGCTATGTGGGAGCGCAGCCGTCGGACATCCAGGTACTGACTCCCATGCGTAAAGGAGAGCTCGGGGTTGCCAGATTAAATGAGATATTGCAGGAAAGCCTCAATCCTCCGACACCCGGAAAACGTGAAAAGGAATTCCGCAACATCATTTTCCGCGAGGGCGACAAGGTAATGCAGATCAAAAATAATTACCAGATCGAATGGGAGATCAGAAGTAAAAAGGGATTCCTGATCGACAGCGGAAACGGTATTTTCAACGGCGATTGCGGTATTATCGAAAATATAAATACATTTGCCGAAATGATGACCATACGTTTTGATGATGACCGTATGGTCGACTATCCTTTCAGCATGCTTGAGGAGCTCGAACCTGCATATGCGGTAACGATCCATAAATCGCAGGGAAGCGAATACCCGGCTGTTGTATTGCCGCTTCTTGGCGGACCTATGATGTTGTTTAACAGAAATCTTTTGTATACTGCGGTAACACGGGCCCGTAAATGCGTGGTGATCGTAGGCTCGGAGGAGATCATACGTAAAATGATCGATAACAACAACGAACAGAAACGATATACGGGATTGGAAGAAAGACTGCGTGAAATATCGGAAAGAGATCATAAAAAAATGTAGCAAAAATTGAAAAAAGCTGTTCTTTTTTGATAAGTTATGCTAATATAAAGGAGGATATATTTGAGAGGTGTGGCTTTGCGGGCTGTATACCCGAGAAGATGCCCGTCTTGCAGGGGCGTGACAGCACCGGATGCTCTGATATGCCCCGAATGCGGGAAAGCATTTAAACTGATCGCTCCGCCATACTGCTGCAAGTGCGGAAGGCATGTTGCGGAAGGGACGGAGTACTGTGACGAGTGTGCTTCCAAGGCACACAGCTATAGCTTCGGTATTTCGGTATTCGAGTATGACGGTCGGATGAAACGCTCGATGAGTGACTTCAAATTCAACGGCTGGCGTGAAAATGCAGATTACTATATCTCTGAGACATTAAGGCTCCATTCGGATGATATAACCGGATTTTGTCCGGATATTCTGGTGCCTGTTCCGATACATCGCAGCAAACGTGCATACAGGGGATACAATCAGGCCGAGATACTTGCCGAAGGTATCGGCAACAAGCTTGGAATAAGGGTAGTGAACGATCTGCTGCTCCGCAGAAAGAAAACCCGTGCCCAGAAGCAGCTCGGAGCCGAAAGCCGCGGTGCCAATCTCGAAAATGCATTTATTTGCGATACCGACAGATATGAGAAGGAATACATTATAGGATCATTCCGCAGGGTGATGCTTGTGGATGACATATATACCACCGGTTCAACCATGGAAGGCTGTACCAGGGCTTTACTGGACGCAGGTGTGTGCCAGGTAGGGATCTTAAGTATAGCAGCCGGAGGAAATATCTGAGACACATAATCTAAGGAGGTATTATTTATGGAAGTCAGAACATGTAGAAGCTGTGGGAAACTTTACAATTATCTCGGCCGCACTACGCCGATGTGCCCTGCCTGCATGAAAGCACTGGAGGAGAAATTTCAGATAGTTAAAGAATATATCAGGGACAACCCCGGAGCAAATATTCAGCAGGTTTCCGACGATACCGAAGTAGCTGTCAAGGTCATCAAGCAGTGGGTAAGGGAAGAGAGACTTACGTTCGCCGAGGGCTCGGGAGTCGGGCTTGAATGTGAAAACTGCGGTGCGAGCATTCTGACGGGACGTTTCTGCGCTAATTGCAAGAACAAAGTAGCGAATGACATGAACGGAATCCTCGAAGCCAACAGGCCCAAGCCTGTTGTTGAGGAGAAGAAACGTGATGCCTCCGCCAAGATGAGATTCCTTGATAATTAAGGCACATCTGCAGCTTCAAAAACGGCCGGGAAGCTTCCGGTAATCCCGAAAGGAGGTACAGAGCCATCAAAATCAGTGATTCAACAGTCAAAGAAATAGTATCTTCGATTTGTATTTCCGTGACTGAACAACTTACGGGTATTAAACTGACAGATGCGACTTCCGTGCCGGTCAACATTGAAGATCCCGTTTCTGTGGTCGTGATGTCCAGAGGGCATTTCATGTCGAAGGTGGTTATGACGCTTCCCGACAGATTTGCCGAACTGATAGTCGACCGGATGAGTAACGGACGGGAACTGTCAAAGGAGGAAAGGGAAGCATATTTTCTGGAGTTTGTAAATATATTTTTCGGCAGGTTTATTTCGGACATCAATAACAGGACCGGGCATCCTTCAAGATTTGTCATCCCGGTACTGCTCAAGGGTACATATACCGATACCGCCGATACCGTTTACGGCAATTCGGTCAGCGCCGGAATGACCGGGGAATACGGAGAAGTCCGGATCATTATCAAATACGATGTTCTGCCTGATTATTCGCAGCTTCAGGAATCGGCCAAGGAGGAATAACATATGAAGACAATATTGATTGTAGATGACTCGCCTTTTATCGCACGTGAGATTACAGATATAGTTACCGATCATGATTACGAAGTAGCCGGCTGCGCCAAGAACGGTGAAGACGGGATCGTCATGGCCAGAGATCTCAAACCCGATATTATTACGATGGATATCATCATGCCCGGTATTGACGGTATTGAGGCGGCTGCGGAGATATTAAAGGATAATCCCGACCAGAAGATAGTCATGCTCAGTTCACTGTGTGATCAGGATACCTTTGAGGAGATCCAGGCGATAGGCCTGAAGCATCTTGTTGCCAAGCCTATCGAGGCCGAACAGCTGCTCAAGATCCTTGATGAAGAATTTGAGGAAGGGTAATACCGGACAGTAACAATACAGTAAAAAATTAAAGCTTCTTCGGAGCTCAGTATCCGAAGAAGCTTTTTATTTTTTGCAAATATTCAGGGATGACAGCCTTCTTATTTAGCCTTCCTTTTCCGTCTTTTTATTTAGGCGTATACCTTTTTCGGTGATCTCGATCTTATTTTCCTTCATCAAATGGCCTATTGCCCGTTTGAAAGAATTTTTGGACATGCTGAAACGCTCTTTGATCGTGGCGGCACCGCTGGCGTCGTTGTACGGAAGGAAGCCCGAAGGACTTTTTTTCAATTCTTCGATAATAGCGTCACAATCGATATGTATCTGCAGATATCCGGGTTCACGCATACTCAATTCCAGCTTGCCGTCATCCAGGACACGGCTTACACGTAAAGACAGGCTGTCACCGACATTGACCTCCTTTATCAGTTCTTTGACCGGTATCATTCCGGAGAACAGGTTATCTACGGCAACATACGCGCCATGTCTTCCGTCGGTTTCATAAACGGTGCCGTGTACACGGTCGGAAGCTTTATACGGAGAATCAAGACGCAGATGATGATATAATTTCATCGTAGCGCACAGGCGGCCCGAACGGTCGACATATAAAGTTACGAGAACGTGATCGCCCGGTTTGGGACGGACAGTCTGCTCTTTATACGGCAGAAACAGCTGTTTGGGATAACCCCATTCGAGGAAAGCTCCCATTTTATTTACATCACGGACTTCCAACGAGGCGATAGTACCGATGGTGAGCACCGGATCCTTCAGCGAAGCGATCGGACGATCCTGTGAATCGAGGTAAATAAATGCTCTGACGGTATCACCGGCCTGAAGAGGCTTCTTTATCTCATTTGCCGGAAGGAGCACATCCTTGATATCCGTCAGACTCGAGGGATTGGCGGAGGGCTTGCCCGCGAACACCGCAAGAGGATCGGCGGGTTCCCCGATGTATGCGCCGATCGATGTTAGTCTTAATACTTCCAGTGTCTGTACTTTTCCAAGCTGAATCATAATAATCTCCATGATGCTAATGAAATGAGCAGCTAACCAAACTCCCTTAGTTTGATCAGTAACTATATAATATCATAAATGAGGACAAAACTACAGAAAAAATTGCACCGGGGTAAGAAAAGGTGTATCATGTAAATGATCATGTAAAAAGGAGGTGTTATTTGCATGGATAATAATGAAAACTATTATGAACCCACAAAGCTTTCTGCCGGGATTACTCCCGATAACACTGCTCAGCGGGATGTTAAAGCAGTAAATATAGTATTTTTGATAATGGTGGTACTGCCGCAGATAATTGCTTTTTTTGGTCTCAGCAAACTGATACGGGGAAGCTATACTATGCTGCTGTTAGTTTCACAGGCTGTCTATATCCTCCCTGTTCTCGTGTGGCTCATATTCTTCAAGCGTTCGGCAGAACCCTGCAGATTCAAGAAGATCAGGATATCCAACATTCTGCTGTGCCTTGTGATATATATCTGTATCTTCCCTTTACTCGGATTACTGAACTCGATATCAATGCTGTATTCGAGTAATGAGATCAGCGGTGTTATCGGCGGTCTCAGCGAACAGATACCTTATCCGCTGGCACTGGTCGTTGTAGCAATACTGCCCGCGTTCTGTGAGGAACTTACTTACAGAGGCGTATTCCTGAGCACATACCGCAAAGTCAATCCTTTGTGGGCTGTTATCCTCAGCGGTGGATTGTTCGGAATACTTCACGGGAATCTCAATCAGATAACTTATGCCATAGTCCTCGGGATCGTGTTTGCACTTATCGTCGAGGCTACGGACTCGGTATTTTCCAGCATGATCGTGCATTGTATGATCAATGCATTTTCGACGACACTGGTCTATCTGCTCCCGAAACTGATCAATTCATTGAAGGAAACGTTTGAAGAAGCTCAGGCGGCCGGAGATACCCGGACGATGGACATGGTAAGGGAGATAATGGGTTCGGAAAATAATACGATGGATTCGATCATGGCCCAGGCCTCAGGCGGACTGTCCACACAGGCGATCCTCGGTACCGTCATGGTATATCTGCTTCCTGCAGGAGTAGGGTGTTTTCTCGCTTTTATGCTTCTGAGATTTATCGCAAGAAGAAACGGAAGATGGGAGCATCTGTGCGGTATTTTCAAAAACCGTGAGAAGAAGGGAAAGGTTTTTACCTTGGCACTCATTGCGGCGCTTGTATTGCTGATCGGCCTTATAGTCCTTAATGAGTTGGAGACAAGGGGGATCATTCAATTAGGCTGACACCGGTTTGGAAAAAAGCCGGGCCAAATGTCATAGAATTGACCTTAATTTGTCATTGTACAGACAAACTGAATAGGTTATAATTATTTACATAAGATGCTGCGATGTCAGTCGTAAGGGGAAACAGCAAATGATACCGCAGCCAATAATCAAGGAGGACAAGTATGAAAAGATTTACCAGGTTACTTGCGGTTGTTCTGGCTTTCGTGCTCGTTTTCGGCAGTATTCCCGCCGCTGCGGCAAGCAAGTCGATAACCGTAAAGACGCAGAGCTCGCTGAACAGCGCGCTTACCAGCGGCAAGTATACTAAGATCACGATCAAGACAAGTGATAAGATATCATTTAAGATCGGTGACGGCAAGTATACCAAGATCGAGCTTTATGTTAAGGCAGCCAATGCCACTGTTGAAAACAGTGCGGTATTTAAGAAGATCGTGATCGATGATGCATCCGTATTCACCGAAAAAGCGATCGGTAACACCATCAAGGTTGCCAATAAGAAAACAACGGTCAATGTGGCCAAAGGCGCTGAAGTTAAGACACTCGCACTTGCAAAGAAGGGTGGAAACAACAGTGTCAATGTTCAGGGCAAGATTACTACCTTCAAGCTCAGCTCTGCCAAGACCACTCTCAATCTTGTGAACAACGGTACGATCAAGAAGCTTTATGTTTATAAAGCAGACAGTACCGTCAAGATCAGCGGAACTCCCGATACCAAGACATCGGTTATCACCAAGAAGGCCGCTGAAGACACCACGATCAAATCAGAATCTCCGATAAAGATCACTCTTTATGCAGATGCCGATGTTACACTGCAGGAAGGTGCTGAGGGATCTTCTGTTACTACCAAGGCAGCGGATCTGAATGTAAGCGTAGTAAATGACAGCAAGAAGAAGATCACTGTAACTGATAACGGTACCAAGAAGTCGGTTGCAGCAGGCAAGAGCCTTTCGATCGGTGAAGCAGCAACGCCTACCCAGGCTCCCACAACGGCTCCGACCGACACACCTACTCCTACACCTACCGCAACACCTACTCCCGAGCCTACACCCGAGCCCAAGAAGCTGAAGATTACACAGAAGTCGACCACAGTCTTTGTTCTTGAGGGCGACTGCATCAAGAGCGGGATCAAGGCTTCCGATATCAAGCTCTTTACCCAGGAATTGAACGGAGTTGAAATCCCTTACAACTCAAGCAGCATCAAGAGTGTTGATTACGCGGAAGGCGCTGCTACCGTTACCATGTATTCGAGCCTTGCCGGCAACAAGACACTCTTTGTAAGAGTCGGCGGAGATAACGGTGATACCGCAAGCTTCGTTACCGCATCCGGATATGTGGAGGATGTAGCCAGATTCGAACTTGTTACAACCATGGCAACTGTTGGCGAAGACAAGACTCTGGAATTCAAGTTCTACGATAAGAACGATGTAGATATTACCGACGAGATCAAGAGGTATGATACAAGTGATTCCAATGATGTGGCTCTTTCACCTATGAATTTTGATTCACCTTCAAAGGGAGCTCTCATTATTACCCAGAAGAATACCGACAATTACAATGTTACGGTATACGGTGACACTGTCAACTTCTCCAAGGAAGGCGCTCTGGCACTTGAGATCAAACTCGTTAAGTCACTTGACTCCAACTGGAATCCAGTAACTCTTACCATCAATGCAAGTGTAGTAGGCAGGAACCCTGCTATGGGCGAGATCCTTTACACCATAACCAATGATGACGGATTATATTTCAAGGCAACCGAGAAGAACAATGCTAATAAAGCACTTTATATCGGAGACAGCACCAACAATGTTTTTGAGGCACTGATCTCTGTTGGCGGAAGCTACAAGACCCTTGTCGAACTGGGCTATACTCCTACAGCAGCCGATGAGAACATCTTTATGGTTACCGGTACCGCAACTTCAGGCGGCTGGACACTTGCTGCAATACGTGAAGGTACAACGGGCATTCTCCTCAAGGATTCTTCGGGCACAGTAGTGGCTACCGTACCGAATATCACCGTATATGCCGCAAAGAAGTCAGGAACTCTTGATATCAGCCTCAGCCAGTCTCAGCTGAATGTTAACGCGGGCGCCGATGATCATGTTATCATCAGGGCAACTGTAAAGGACCAATACGGCAACACCGTTTCAAATCCTTCGCTCAAGGCTGAAGTGATCGATACCAAGACCGGAACCGTTGCGCTCGGATCGTTCACCAATGGTACTCTTGTGATCAAGGGAACCGATGTATCGATTACCGGAACCGGTAATGTTATCTCGCTCAAGATCACCGCTACAGACAATGCAGCATTGACCAAGACCGTAAACTTCGGAGTAAAGAATGTTGCTTACGATCCTGCTGAAGAAGCTGCGTATGTAAAGGCACCGTTTGTAGAAGGTTCGAGAAACCTGAATTCATCACTTTCCATCGGCACACAGGATGATGATACAACTTATGTTTATGTTAAGTACACCTCGAAGGACGGATACTTTGTCAAAGAAGTAGCAGGCAAGGCTCTTTCTGCAGTTCCTACTTCCAAGACTACCGCATCGGAGCTTGGCATCGCTTCGGGTACTACAGCGATATTCTACACGCTTCAGTACACAACGTTTTCGGGAACCGGACATGAGTTTATAACAACAAACAGCTCGAATATCCAGCTCAGCACTGACAATATTGCCCTGATCCCTGTAGCCACAGGTTCGCAGCTTAAAGAAGGAAATTATATGATCCAGTTCTATTCGATCACTGCCGGCGATACATCATCTACGATTCAGCCGATCGGCTCGCAGACTGTGATCAAGGTAACCTGCCCCGAGCCCGACTTCAAGTTTAAGAAGATTGCGGATACTGTGACGGTTTCAGGTTCATGGGCTGACAAGCTTCCGAAATTCTTTGAGTTCTACTGGAACGGTGAGCTTATTCCCGCTTCATGCATTATTGATGCAGAAGTGATCGAATCTACATCAGGCAGCACTACTGTAAGAAGCGTTACATTTGCTTTTGTAAATTCTGTTTACGGATCGTTCACGAAGAAGGTGGATCTTGATCCCAACCAGGGCAGCACGCTGATCTACATCAAATAAATCATGCTGTACAGATTGAACGAACACAGCTTATAAGAAACATAAAAAATTACGGCCGGCGCTTTAAAGCGCCGGTCGTAGTATTTTTTGTATTAAAAGTAATAAATATGTGCTGCTGATCGATCTAAGGAACCGTTTTACCGGGACTCACCCTCCGATATCGTTAAGATCAAAATCCTGTGATAATAAGAGGCTCAGGTCACCGTTGGGCTCTGCCACAAGACGTCTTGACTGGTTGAGGATCGCTTCCTCGATCTTGTTACGTGCCAGACGTCCGTTGCCGGCGTCTGCGGCACGCAATGCCTGAACGGCATTGAAATATGAAAGCAATGCGGGATCCGCTCCTTCATCGATCTGATAACCTCTGGATTTGGCGTTAATCTTTGCGATCGCCAGAAGTTCTTCGCCGGTATAGTCAGGGAAATTGATGACATTCGGGAAACGGCTCTTGAGTCCGGAGTTGGAAGTTAAGAATTCCGCCATTTCCTTGGAATATCCGGCCAGGATCACGATAAGGTTATCTCTGTTGTCTTCAATACCTTTTACCAGAGTGTCGATCGCTTCAAGTCCGAAACTGTCATCCCGTCCGCGATAGAGGCTGTATGCTTCGTCGATGAAGAGCACACCGCCTATGGCTGACTGGATCACCTGGTTGGTAAGAGGAGCCGTGTGGCCTACATAACGGCCGACCAGATCGGCACGTGAGACCTCGACAAGCTGTCCGCCGGACAAAACACCGATAGCCTTGAGATATTTGCTTATGATACGTGCGATCGTAGTCTTGCCGGTTCCGGGGCTTCCGGTGAAGATCATGTGCTTGCTGACCTCTCCTGCTTTCAGGCCTTCTTCGCGGCGGCGTTTCTGTACACGGTAATATTCCTCGAGACTGAAGACATATTCTTTGATCTTGGTAAGGCCGACGATATTGTCCATCTCTGCCTTGATCGCTTCGATCTCTCCTGAATATCCTCCCGGCAGCAGGCTTGACGTATCAACCCGTTCTTCACCGTAAACGGCATATACAAGCCCGCCTTCGGGCTGCAGGCTGATCTCGGTGTCGTTGGCAAGTTCTCTTTCGAGACGGAGCTGGGCCAGTGCCGTATAAAGATCGGAATAAAAATCCAGTATACCTTTAAGGCCGGCATTTTTTTCCGATTTGGTGAGAGTGTAGGCAATAAAACCATCATCCACGGTCAGTTTGAACCGGAGCTGTTTTGCAGTCTTCTCGGTAAGTGAATCGAGCTCGCGCTTCGAGATCTTCTCGAGAGAATCTTTATCCAAAGGGGCGGTTTCACAGATATCGCCTTTGAGTGCATCGATAAAAGGCGCTCCGAGCACACCGGCCAGTTTAGATACCGGGTCGGTATGGATGAAAATGATATATTTGCCGCGGGCACTTAATGTACTGACGGCATCGGAAGCAAGAGCATTCGACACATTGATAAGCTGTCCGTTCTGTTCGATATAGCGTGCGCTTAAGTTACATTTGCCGCTGACAACCAGCTCGGTCAGGGACGAAAGAAATGAAGCGTGGCATTCTTTATAATTTTCGAAAGCAATGACATCGGCACTGCTGCATAAAGCCGAATAAAGATCCTGAAGGAAGAGCTTCTCCTCACCTGCGGTCGGATAGAGAGAAAGATCAACATACCTTACATTGCCGTTCCTGAGCACCGAACGTTTTTCCAGAGCCGCAGCGAGCTTGTTCAGGGCGAAATGACGTCCGGTATACGGAGCTCCCGTAACATAAATACAGTTGCGGGGCATTCCTTCGCCGACAGGCATTACAAAAGGCCTTTTGAAGGAGATCATCAGCTTGTTCAGAAATGCATCCTGTCCGTAGACTACGCCTTTCAGCTCGTCGGTAAGACCGTTGAAGCTTTCGAGATCGACCTTCGGGACAGGCTTATTTGCCGCAAGGTGATCATGAGCCTTTACAGCCACTTCATGGGCATTATCGGAGGTTACTCCGTAATCGGCTTCGAGATTCCTTGTCATTTCGGTTATATCTTTGGAGAGCTGAGCGCTGTTCTTCGCGATCGCCGCATCAAGTTCTATGCCGACTTCTTCACACATTTTACGGATATCGTTACTGTTCTGGATGACATCGTTCATATTCGGCATACTTCTGCCCGTAACATCCATCAGGTTGTCCATGAGGGTACCGCCCTTTTTCTTCTGCTGTTTCTTGGCGGCATCGATCTCTTCGGGCGAATAGAAGCTTCTGCGATTTCCGAGCAGTTCGTTCAGGGAATCATCAATATTATCTTTCATACCGGACCTCCGTGTGTATTTCAAAATGCACTATATATGATATCACAAAAGAAAAGATAGTGCAAAAAAAATATATTGACTTTTCACGATTGGTGTTGTAGTATATTGAAGTGCGCTGGATTTGCGCAGTTGACGTGTCGACAGTTATACAATTTAGGGGTATAGTTCAGCTGGTAGAATATCGGTCTCCAAAACCGCAGGTCGTGGGTTCGAATCCTACTGCCCCTGTTTAAGGGAGCATTTCGCACTTACTGCGGAATGGCTCCCTTTTTCATTATCGGACGAGCCGGATCGAGCGTGCTGTGTTTACGAGATATAAGGAGATTTAATGTACAGATTACTGACCAGAGACGGCAATGCCAAACGCGCCGAGTTCCATACCGTTCATGGCGTCATACAGACACCGGTATTTATGAATGTGGGTACGGTCGCAGCGATCAAGGGAGCTGTTTCTTCCCCCGATCTTAAAGGCATCGGGACCCAGGTGGAGCTTTGCAACACATATCATCTCCATGTAAGGCCCGGCGATGAGATCGTCAAGAAAATGGGCGGCCTGCATAAGTTCATGAACTGGGACAGGCCCATACTTACCGACTCAGGCGGATTTCAGGTGTTTTCACTGGCGGGACTGCGCAAGATCAAAGAAGAGGGAGTAACTTTTCACTCGCATGTCGACGGAAGACTCATTTTCATGGGTCCCGAGGAGAGCATTCAGATCCAGTCGAATCTGGGGTCGACAATAGCCATGGCGTTTGACGAATGCCCTTCGAGCGTTGCTGCGAGAGAGTATATACAGCCGTCTGTCGACCGGACTTACCGCTGGCTGGTAAGATGCAGGGATAAACTGAAAGAGCTCAACGAACGTGATGATACGGTCAACAAAGATCAGATGCTGTTCGGGATCAACCAGGGCGGAATATTTGAAGATATACGTATAGAACATGCCAAGAGGATTTCGGAACTCGATCTTCCGGGTTATGCTATCGGAGGCCTGGCAGTCGGGGAATCCCATGCGGATATGTACAGGATAATAGAGGCTGTCACACCGCATCTGCCGCTTGAGAAGCCCGTCTATCTGATGGGCGTCGGGACACCTGCCAATATCCTTGAAGCGGTTGAGCGCGGAGTTGATTTCTTTGATTGTGTTTACCCGACAAGAAACGGAAGACACGGTCATGCTTATACGAAATTCGGCAAGATCAATCTTCTGAATGCCAGATTCGAAACCGATGACAGGCCGATAGAAGAAGGCTGTGACTGCCCGACCTGCCGCAATTTTTCGAGAGCATACGTCAGACATCTGCTCAAAGCAGGTGAAATGCTCGGACTAAGACTTATGGTCCTTCATAATCTGTATTTCTACAACCATTTGATGGAAGAGATCAGACAGGCTATAGAGGAACACAGATACAGCGAATTCAAAAAGAATAAACTTGCCGGTTTTGAAGCCGGTGAGGATCAATGAACATTTTTTACGGGAGGATAAGTAATATGTTGTATTCATTTTTGTGTGTTACCCAGAATGCCAGCACCGCAGCTGACGGTTCTGCAAGCTCGGGCGGAATGGGATCGCCCATTATCACGCTTGTGATCTATATTGCCGTTATCGGAGCTCTGTTCTACTTTATGGCTATCCGTCCGCAGAAGAAACAGCAGAAGCAGATGGATGCCCTGATCTCGTCACTTGAGGTCGGTGACAGCGTATTGACGACCGGCGGATTCTACGGTGTTATCATTGACGTTATGGATGAAGTTGTTGTCGTAGAGTTCGGTAATAACAAGAACTGCCGTATTCCCATGAAGAAGACTGCGGTTGTTGAAGTTGAGAAGGCTCCCCAGAATATCGAGCAGAGCGAATCAAAAGATAAATAAAAACGGCAGAAATGCCATAGAAATAAACGCATTCTGACACGATTGTGACAAACTCAAGCGGTAATATTCAGTCGGATGTGACGCATTATTTGTTAAGGACAAGTTCTGATCCGGATCTTCATGGTCCGGAACTGATTTGCCCTATATTACCGGGAGGATGGATGCCATGACGAAGATGTCTTTTTTTCGCTACGCGGGCTTTATACTGTTCTTCGGGTTGTGTATTATATTACTGAGCGGAAACGTTAATGCCAGTGCAGCAGAAAATGATTTCAAATTGAATGTCAGTGATGTCAGCATCATAAAGGACGGTTCATACAGACTGAAGGTTTATAACCTCGGTCCGGAGCAAAGTGTTATATATCGTTCGGGCAATTCCGCAGTTGCCATGGTTTCGAGGACCGGCAAGGTAACCGGCCTGAGTTTCGGTGAAACCGTTATCACGGCGACTGTTATTGAAGAAGGCGCAGCCATTGCGGCTCTGCAATGTAATGTAACTATAGGACCCGCTGCGGTCAGCATCAAGCTGACGAAGGCGAACCTTGTGCTTAAGGAGGGCAAGAAACAGCTGCTTACCACAGTTGTTTATCCTATGAACACGGTGGAATCACCGATGTTTTATTCAAAGGATCCCGAGATTGCCAAGGTTTCATCGGTAGGACGTATTCGCGCCGTTGCTGCCGGAAGTACGCAGGTTTATGCGCTTCTGGAGAACCAGCAGTATGCGGTGTGCAATGTTACGGTCCTTAATGAGGAAGACTACGAGAAATATCGCAGCGGTATGAGCGTTGAAGAAATTCTCGCCGAGAACGGGGATGAAACGGAAGATGAACAGCAGGATCCGGATGAAAGCAACACGGATGAAGATAGTTCTAACGGGGATCCTTCATCAGCCGTAAACGATAATACCGAGACGAAGGCGGTCGACCAGGTTACGGAGAATAACACTGCAGTAAACGAATAATTGATGTGTCTATGCATTTGCCCTGAATTTTACGATTCAGGGCATTTTTTTAAAATCTGAGAAGGAGAGCCTCTATGAATTATATTTTGATTGCGGATGACAATTCGGATATTACGGATATTCTTGCCAATTATGTTGTCAAGGAGGGCTATGAGCCTATTATCGCGGGAGACGGGGAAGCTGCGATCGAGAAATTCGATGAGTTTACACCCGTATGCGTGCTGCTCGACGTAATGATGCCGAAGATAGACGGATATGAAGTCTGCCGCCGCATCAGGGCGAAATCAGACATACCCGTGATCCTGATCACGGCCAGGGGCGAGGACTTCGAACGTATCATGGGCCTGGATATCGGTGCGGATGATTATATTGTCAAGCCTTTCAGTCCCAGTGAAGTAATGGCTCGTGTAAGAGCGGTCCTTCGTCGTACCGCCAAAACCGAAAGACCTGCGGAAGGCGGCGAGGACAAGATCAGTGTAGGTAACCTTGTGATCAATCTTACCGAATATGCGGTATATATCAACAATAAACCTATCAACCTGACCAAGAAGGAAGTCGAGACGATGTGGACCCTTGCCAATAATCCCAACAAGGTCTTCTCGAGAGACAATCTGCTTGACAGCCTCTGGGGTTATGATTATTTCGGCGGGAACAGGACGGTTGATTCACACATCAAACGTCTGAGAGCCAAACTCGATGTTGAAGAACATGAAGGCTGGAGCATCAAGACGGTCTGGGGTGTGGGATATAAATTTGAGGTATGATCCGGATGCGCAAAAGGATTAACAACATTTTTTTCCGTGTTTTCGGCACATTTGCGATGCTGATGCTGGTATTTGCGATCGTGCTGGGAGTTATTTTTGTGCGCCTTAACCAGAATGCGACCAGAGAATACAACGAAACCTCGCTGACCCGAATGGCACAGCATATCGCGGTCCGCTTTAAGAATTACCTGATCGATTCCAATTATGAAGATTCAATGGAATATCTGGCGATGTTCGGTGAGCTTGAAACGACCGAATTGTGGGTGCTTTCCAATCCCGATTCCGAACAGCCGATCCCCGCGGAATACGCAAATATGAACGACAATACCTATGAACAGCAGGAAGAGTTCAAGGAAATAGTCGATTCGGCATTTTCGGGCAAGACAGCTTCGGCATTGTTCTACAGCCCCATTCACGGAATGACCGTAATGGCGGTCAGCAAGCCGGTTTCGCTCAACAATCGCGATATCTGCGGATGTATAGTGCTTGTCAGGACCATGGAACAGCTGGACGAAACGAGAAGGGGCAGTATAAGGCTGATATTGATCAGTTCGCTGCTGGCGCTCGGAGTTTCGGGACTGATCGCTGCGATGCTCGCCAAACGTATAACCGATCCCATCCGCCAGATGCAGGCGATGGCAAGGGATATGGCCAACGGCAATTATGAATGCAAGACCGGGATCGACAGGACCGATGAGATCGGTGAAATGGCCCGGAGCATAGATGTACTTTCGGACAAGCTGCTCGAGAATGAAGTCGAGCGGGCGAACCTCGAACAGATGAGACTGGATTTCTTCGCAAATGTCTCACATGAGCTGAGAACGCCTATTTCTGTGGTACGAGCAACCTGTGAGTGCCTGAATGACGGTGTTGTAACGGACAGCGAGAAGATCGCCCAGTATTATGAACGGATCCTTCGCGAATGCGGAACAATGGAAAGACTCGTAGCCGATCTGCTGACGCTTTCCAAGATGCAGAATCCCAGCTTCCAGATCGAGAAGGAACCCATCAATCTCGTGGATATATTTATAGAGATAATCAGAAATGCATCGGCTATAAGCAACCAGAAGAACATCAAGATCAGGATCAAGCATGACAAGGATATTTATCTGATCATGGGTGATTATGACCGCCTTAACCAGATGTTCATGGTCATTTTCGACAATGCCGTGAAATTCTCTCCTGAAGGCTCTACGATCAATGTCAGCATTGAATCGGGTCCTGAAGGAAAGGTAAGTGTTTCGATCAAGGATCAGGGAATCGGTATTTCCGAAGAGGAACTTCCTTTCATCTTCGAGAAATTCTACAAGTCCAAGCTCCGTATGAACGCCAAGGGAACGGGCCTCGGGCTGTCGATCGCCAAATATATCGCACTGAAACATGACGGTACGATCGATGTAAAGAGTAAGCAGGGTGAAGGGACAGAGTTCATATTTACGTTTGATGAGGTGTTAGAAGTTCACGAAGACTGAAAAATATGTCATAAATGTAAATTATTTAGAAAATTTACAAAAAAGCTTGCTATTTTTTAGATAATATAGTACAATGTTTACATGAAATAGAGAACAGATAACGGTATTATCCTGGGGTGTGCGATAACCTCGTGTTTTTGAACCTACATCATTTTAAAGGGAATCCAATATCCATGAGTCTATGTCAGGCCTCCTAATTTATTAGCCAGTGGAAGGCAGAAGCTCATATGAGGGCACCCACCTGGCAGATTTGCTAGGACTCAAAAAGCGAGGCGGCACTTTGGGTACACATTTAGAGGTCGATTTACTTCGGCCTCTTTTATTTTGCTCATGAGTATGTTATACTTGACTGCAGGTGTTTATTCATAAAACAGACCAATGAAAGGAAAAGGCATGAAAGACGGATTCATCAAGGTTGCAGCTGCGACACCGGTGATCAAACTCGGTGACTGTGGGGCAAATGCCAAGACAATAATCAACATGATACAGGAGGCGCAGGAAAAGGGTATCAAGGTCCTGTGCTTTCCCGAAATGTGCATAACAGGCTATACTATAGGTGATCTGGTCCTTCAGGATATTGTCCTGAACGGAGCAAAAGAAGCCCTGCTTGAGATCGCGGGAGCAACCAAAGGACTTGATGTTTTTACGGTTGTGAGCCTTCCGATACAGGTCAATTCGAAACTTTATATCAGTGCCGCCGCGATAAGCGACGGACATGTGCTCGGGATCGTACCCAAGCATTTTCTGCCGTGCTACGGCGAATATTATGAGTCGAGACATTTTATGCGCGGAACGCATGATGTCAGATATATCAAGCTCGGCGACGAGATGATCCCGTTCGGGATGAATATCATTTTTGAAAATAAAGAAATACCGTATCTGAAGATCGGTATCGAGATATGCGAGGATCTGTGGATGCCGCAGCCTCCGAGCGGAGCGCTGTGTGTTGCCGGCGCGACGCTGATCCTGAATCCGTCGGCAAGCGACGAACTGGCAGGCAAGCGCGCCTACAGAAGGGCGTTGGTGAGCCAGCAGAGCGCAAGACTGATCTGCGGTTATCTGTATGCGGATGCGGGAGAAGGCGAATCAACAACGGATCTGTGTTTCTCCGGTCACAACCTGATAGCCGAGAACGGAGCGCTTCTCGAAGAATCAGCCATGTTCTCGGACGGGCTGACGGTTTCAGAAATAGATGTATGCAGACTTGTGAACGAAAGAAGGCGTATGACTTCATACAGTTCGCATCTTGACGGATATGAGAGGGTTGAGTTCTCATTCGGTTCTGTGGCGGCATATATCGAGAAGGGCAAAGCAGAGGGCAGATCGGAAATAGTTCTTCCCGAAACAGTTCTTACGCGTAAGTTCGCAATGAATCCGTTTATTCCGGAAGATGAGAACCAGAGAAAAGAACAGTTCCGTGAAGTTATAAAGATACAGGCCAACGGGCTTGCGGCAAGACTGAAGGCTATTAATTGCAAGCAGGCGATAATCGGAATATCGGGTGGACTTGATTCTACGCTTGCGGTCCTGGTAACGGTAGAAGCTTTTAAACTCCTGAACCTTGATATGTCGGGAATTTCAGCTGTTACGATGCCCTGCTTCGGAACCTCGGTAAGAACAAGGTCGAATGCGGAAGTCCTGATAGAAGAACTCGGGATCAAGCTGATCGAGATCAATATCAAAGACGCGGTAAACGGGCATCTCTCAGATATCGGACATGACGGAGTGACCGCGGATGTTACCTTTGAAAATGCCCAGGCCAGAGAACGTACCCAGATCCTGATGGATATGGCCAACTTAAAAGGTGGTATCGTGATCGGTACCGGAGATCTGTCGGAGCTTGCTCTGGGATTTGCAACATATAACGGCGACCATATGTCGATGTACGGTGTTAACGCTTCCGTTCCGAAGACACTGGTAAGAGCCCTTGTTGCATTCTTTGCCGAAGAGTCGGACAATGAAAAACTGAAAGCAACATTGCTTGACATTATTGGAACCCCTGTTTCGCCCGAACTGCTTCCGAGCATCGACGGGCTGACCAGCCAGATCACAGAAGATATCGTGGGACCTTACGAACTGCATGATTTCTTTATTTTCTATATGATCCGTTACGGATTCGAGCCTGCAAAGATCTACCGCATGGCCAAAGAAGCCTTCAAAGGCAGGTTTGATGACGCTACGATACTTAAATGGCAGAAACAGCTGTACAAGCGCTTCTTTGCCAACCAGTTCAAGCGTTCATGTCTGCCCGACGGCCCCAAGACCGGTTCGGTTGCACTTTCACCGAGAGGTGACTGGAGAATGCCCAGCGACATCCGGGGAACGGCGTGGATGGCCCAGCTTGAAGAACTGGGGAATACATGAGCGGTTTATAAGAAGGAAGAGGAAGTTTTTTGAGGAGTATATAAATCGATGGATGAAAATAACAAAAAAGAACCCGAGAAGAATTCCAACAAGCGGATGTTTCTCATATGCCTTATCGGGGCGCTGATCGCAGTAATGATCTTCAGCTATCTGTCAAGGCAGATATCGGCCGCCAAGACCGAAGAGATCGACTATAACCGCTTTTTGGACATGATCGCAGCCGGGAACATAGATGAAGTAGAAATACAGGCTGACAGGATAGTGATCATTCCCAAGAAGAATACCACATATCAGGGAATGACTTATTATACCGGCGTTGTGGCCGATGAGGATCTCAAGGATAAGCTGTATGAGGCGGGAATTCCTTTCCGTGCACAGGTTGTTGACAGGAGCACAACGATCTTCGACATCTTACTGGTATATATCCTGCCGTTTATACTGATCTACGTTCTGATGTATTTCCTTTTCAGATCGATATCGAAAAGTTCCGGCGGGATCATGGGCGTAGGCCGTTCCAATGCGAAGGTCTATGTCGAAAAGGAAACCGGAGTGACTTTTAAGGATGTTGCGGGACAGGAAGAAGCTAAGGATTCGATCAGAGAGCTGGTTGATTTCCTTCACAATCCGGGCAAATACCAGAAGATCGGTGCGAAACTACCCAAGGGTGCACTGCTCGTAGGACCTCCCGGAACCGGTAAAACCCTGCTTGCCAAGGCTGTGGCCGGAGAAGCACATGTTCCGTTCTTCTCGCTGGCAGGTTCGGATTTCGTAGAAATGTTCGTCGGCGTCGGTGCATCAAGAGTACGTGACCTGTTCAAGCAGGCACAGGCTCAGGCACCCTGCATCATTTTCATAGATGAGATCGATGCGATCGGTAAGAGCCGTGATAATCAGCTCGGAGGCAACGATGAGCGTGAACAGACCCTGAATCAGCTGCTTGCCGAAATGGACGGTTTCGATACTTCAAAGGGTATCGTGATCCTTGCGGCGACCAACCGTCCCGATGTTCTGGACAAGGCACTGCTGCGCCCGGGCCGTTTCGACAGGCGCATTATCGTCGACAAACCCGACCTTAAGGGAAGGATCGAAGTCCTTAAGGTTCACGCCAAGAATGTATTTATGGACGAATCGGTAGATCTTGAAGAGATCGGACTTGCAACCAGCGGTGCGGTCGGCTCGGATCTGGCGAATATCATAAATGAAGCGGCGATCCTTGCCGTTAAACAGGGCAGGACAGCGGTTACACAGGCCGATCTGATGGAATCGGTTGAAGTGGTCATAGCCGGAAAAGAGAAGAAGGACAGGGTACTCAGTCCCGAAGAAAAGAAGATCGTGGCATATCACGAGACCGGACATGCACTTATTACCGCGTTGGAGAAGAAGGCAGAACCTGTACAGAAGATCACCATAGTACCCCGTACAATGGGATCGCTCGGTTACGTAATGCAGGTTCCCGAAGAAGAAAAGTATCTGGAATCGGAAGAAGGCCTCAAGGCAAGGCTTGTGACTTTGTATGGCGGGCGTGCGGCTGAGGAACTTGTATTTGGTTCGATCACTACAGGTGCTTCGAATGATATTGAGAAAGCCACGTCGATCGCACGCGCGATGATAACCCAGTACGGTATGTCGAAAAAATTCGGGGCAATCGGGCTTGAATCCATACAGAACCGTTATCTTGACGGACGTGCCGTTATGAATTGCGGTGAAGAGACTTCAAGTGAGATCGACCGCGAGGTAATGGAACTCCTGAAAGAGTGCTATGACAAGGCCAAAGAACTTCTTTCCGGAAACAGGGATATTCTTGATAAGGTTGCGACATATCTGAGCGAGAAAGAAACCATCACCGGCAAACAGTTCATGGAACTCTATGATGAGGCGATCGCAGAGAGGAACAAACCTCAGAGCGATGATGCAGCCGTAACGAGTGAAGATGAGACCGTAAGCGGTGAAAAAACGGTCATAATGAGCGATGATGCAGCTGGCACAAACAGTGTTACTCCCGCTGCGGAAGCGGAATTGGATCGGGAAACCGCTCCGAAAGAGGAGATCTGACAAATAAATATTTAAACTGAGCGAGCAGGAGCGGAATTTCCCCCTCCTGCTCGTTTGAGGTAAGGCAGAAGTCAGAGGATGTATTTATACACCTCATCCGCCTTGAGCATATAAATGCTCAAGGCACCTTCCCCCCCCAAGGGGAAGGCAGAGAAGGCTGACGCGGGCAGCTGAACACAGGCGAAAGGAGTAATTATGCGTACGGAAGAATTCAAGATGGAAAGACACGGGTTGCTCAACACCGGCGACGAAGTGGAGATTATAGAGAAGAGCACGGAAGCATTTTATTATTATACGATAGTGCCTTCGCTTGCGATGTCGGGCAATTATACACTTGCCAACCGTATAAAGTCAACAAAAGGCGTTGTGAGGGATATTCGTCAGGACCCGAGAGGTTTCTTCGTAGATGTTGAGTTTGATGAATGAACGGTCAATGGGTTTCAGCATGGAGAATTAATATGAGTGAAGACTTATTCGATATCAAAGAAGAGCTGAAAAAGCTTCCTGACAAGCCGGGTGTCTATATAATGCATGATGCTTCGGATGCCATAATATATGTCGGCAAGGCGGTGAGCCTGAAGAACCGTGTGCGTCAGTATTTTCAGAAACGGTTAAGGTCGCCCAAGATCGAGCGGATGATCTCGCTGATCCATCATTTTGAATATATCGTAGTGGAGAGTGAGGTTGAGGCGCTGGTGCTCGAATGCAACCTGATCAAGGAAAACCGTCCGAAGTACAACACCATGCTGATGGACGATAAAACCTATCCTTACATCAAGGTGACGGTAAATGAAGATTTCCCGAGGGTTTATCTGACCAGGCATCATGTCAATGACGGCGGCAGGTATTTCGGACCGTATACAAGCGTTGAGTCGGCACGGAATACGCTCGATCTGCTGAGAAAGATATATAAGATACGCTATTGCAGGAAGGCTGTGACGGACGGAGGAAATCCCGATGACAAGGCCTGCCTGTATTATCATATGCATCAATGTGAGGGACCCTGTATAGGAAAGATCGCCAGGGATACTTACCGGACCAATATCGATAAGATCCTGGAGTTCCTGGACGGAAATACCAGAAGTATCGTTAAGGAACTTGAAAATAAAATGCAGGAAGCTTCTGATGCACTAGAGTTCGAAAAAGCGATCGAGTACAGAAATATTCTCTCGGATATTGATAAGATGAATCAGGTTCAGAGAGTGAGCGGACGTGACGAGGGCAACAGGGATGTGATAGGTGTTGCTGCGGACAACGGCTCGGCAGTCGTTCAGGTATTTTTTATACGTTCGGGACGCATGGTCGGGCGCGAGCATTATTATATGAGCGAACCCGGGGATGAAACTCCTGCCGGGATCCTGAATGAATTTGTCAAGCAGTTTTATGCGGGGGTTCCGGTTATCCCCAGGGAAATACTGGTTTCCGAAGAGATCACGGAAACGGAGCTGATCGAGGAATGGCTGTCGATGAAGGCCGGATACAAGATCGGCGTGAAGTTTCCGAAAAGAGGTACAAAAGAAGGCCTTATCCGCCTTGCCTGCGATAATGCCGCAAGGATCCTCGAGAAGGATGCCGAAAGGCTCGCATCCGAACAGAAGCGTTCAACAGGGGCGGTAGAGGAACTTGCACAGCTGCTCGGGATCGATGTGCCTTTCAGGATCGAAGCTTATGATATCTCGCATATCAGCGGGTTCGAGACCGTCGGATCGATGGTTGTATATGAAAATGGCAAGCCTAAACGCAGTGATTACAGGAAGTTCAGGATCAGAACGGTGAAAGGTCCTGATGATTACGCAAGTCTCGCGGAGGTCCTGACCAGAAGGTTCGAACACGGAAAAAGAGAGATCGAGGAGAAGAGCGCTTCCGGTAATAATACGGAACTGTCGAGCTTCGCAAAATTCCCTGACCTGATCATGATGGACGGCGGCAGGGGACAGGTAAATATCGCTCTGGAAGTATTTGAAAAGCTTGGCATCGGCCCGAAGGTCTGCGGCCTTGTTAAGGATGACAGCCATCGGACCAGGGGTATTTATTTCAATAATATCGAAGTGCCTGTTGATACCGGTTCGGAGTATTTCAAGCTCATGACCAGGATACAGGACGAAGTACACAGATTTGCGATAGAATACCACAGATCGCTGCGTTCGAAGGAACAGGTGCATTCGGTCCTTGATGATATCAAGGGGATCGGTCCGGCCAGAAGACGCGCACTCATGAAACATTTTACATCACTCGAAGATATCAGGAATGCTTCCGTTGAGGAACTTGCCGCATGTGAAAATATGAATACGGCGGCTGCAAAGACGGTGTACGCATTCTTTCATGATACGGACAGTAGCGGAAGTACAGATAACAACGACAGAGCAGACGGAATGAAGATGAACGAGGAATGATCATCATAATATACAGCCTGAGGGGAATTTGAAAATGTACTGCACTCTCGGCACGGAGGTTACATATGCTGCATTTGGTTTTGGGACCGTCGGGAACGGGAAAGTCTTATAAGCTCCTTGAACGCGTGATATCGGAAGCCGGAAAGAACAGATCACGGAACTATCTGTATGTTGTTCCCGAACAGTTTACGCTCCATACACAGCGGGAGATGATCGAGAAAAGCCCGAACCACGGTATCATGAACATCGATGTCCTGAGTTTTCCGAGACTCGCTCACAGAGTATTTGAGGAAACCGGATACGAGCCTCCGGTCATCCTCGAGGATACCGGCAAGTCGATGATCGTTAAAAAAGTAGCGCTTGATCATGCCGATGAACTTGGGGTATTTGCAGGGAAGATCCACAGACAGGGCTTCATAGACCAGATGAAATCGGTGATAGCCGAGTTTTATCAGTATTCTGTTGATGAAGACAAGATCCGTAAAATGATGTCAATGACCGGGAACAGGTCACAATTGCGGTCAAAACTGGCTGATATACAGCTGATATACCATGGATTTCAGGATTTTATCAAAGACCGCTTCATCATGAATGAGGAACTGCTCGGATTATTGATCGAAAAGGCACCGGGATCAAAGCTTCTCAGGGATTCGGTGCTGGTTTTTGACGGTTTTACCGGTTTCACCGTAATACAGCTGCGGTGTATCGAGCAGCTGCTTTCACTTGCCTCGGATGTTTATGTGAGTCTTACAACAGGCATCAATGCCGCATCTGAGGCTGAAACTCATGATTCACTGTTTGAACTCAGCGGCATCACTATCGGCAAACTGACACGGATAGCAGAGAAAAACGGCAGCAAGGTTGTAACCGAGATCATGGAGGAAACTGTTCCGTACAGATTCAAGGACAGTCCGGCACTTGCCGCACTTGAACGTAATATTTTCAGAAGACCCGTCAGACAATGCGGGGATCACCGGGGAATAAATCTTGCTTCGTGCGAAAATCCGACGGCGGAAGTAAGGTATATCATCGGCAAGATCAAAGAACTTACCGGGGCCGGATCCGGGTACAGATACGGTGAAATAGCGGTGATAACGGGTGATCTGGCTTCATATGAGGGAGTGATCTCAAGAGAATTCACACGTGCCGGTATACCGTATTTTATGGATATCAAAAAGAGCATTATCGGGACAGAACCTGTTGAATTGCTGCGTTCGGTCATCATGGCGGCTCTAAACGGATTCGACAAATCGGATGTCTTACGATTTGCCAAATCTTCCCTTTCGGGCTTCGCCGGAGATGAGGCGGCGGCATTGGAAAACTACTGTGTCGCCAAGGTTTCGAAGGGTACGGGCTTCTGGGATAAAGAATGGACCAAAAGCTATCGGACAAAGTACAGACCGGACCTGAACAGGCTCAACGATCTGCGAAAACGGGTCGTAACGATGTTGATCGGGCCGGCGCTGGAGCTTGAGGGCAAGATCACCGTACGTGAAAGAGTCAATATTCTCAGGCGGATAATGGAAAGCCTCAACATAGAAGAACAGCTCTCTGATAGGGAGAACGCCGGAAAAGATTCGGCAGAGCCCGCAGTAAGGCTTGAAGCACTTGAAGCCGGACAATTATACGGGATCATCGGTGACGTGCTTGAACGTATTGAGAAGCTTCTCGGTGACGATCTGATCAGTCTCAGGGAATTCGCTGAAATACTGGATACAGGTTTTAAGGAAGCCAAGCTGGCGCTGATACCGCAGGAAAGTGACCAGATAGTGATCGGTGATATGGAGAGGACCAGACTGGGGGTCGTTAAAGCATTGTTTTTTATCGGGGTCAACGACGGTCTTGTTCCGAGAACACAGGGAGACCAGGGACTGTTGTCATATGCGGACAGGATGCTTTTTGAAGAGAATGATATAGAGCTTTCGCCTGTAGGCATGCGAAGTTCATATCTCCAGGAGTTTTATCTTTATCTGAACATGACACGTCCGATGAAGCAGCTCACGCTGACATATCACAGGATGACGTCCGATAAAAAACCTGCTCACAGATCATATATCTTCTCGGAAATAATGAAGATATTCCCGGAACTGAAAATAAAAGACGTATTCAGAAACGACACCGAGATGCTGGTGGAAAGTGACCGCGGTCGGCACACAGTTGCGGGGATCGTAAGGGATCGTGACATCGACAAGCTTTCTGTCGCCGAGCGTGCGATATGTGCCGTGATCGCGCAGAGAAGTCCGGAAGAATTTGCAATGATGCTGAAAGCGGCATTTGAGAGCAGATCGGATTCTTCCATAACCGAAAACAATGCCGAGGGACTGTACGGAAAAGTCCTTAACGGCAGCGTTACAATGTTAGAAAAATATGCGGAATGCGCATATTCGCATTTTTTAAGATACGGACTGCAGCTTGAAGAAAGGACCGAATTCAAGGTGGGAGCCGCGGAAATGGGCAATATCTACCATAAAGCGGTGGAATTGTACGGCCGGGAGTTGAAAAGGCGCGGGATAAAATGGCATGAAACAACTCCCGAGATCCGGGAAGAAGTGATGAATGCCGCATTGGATGGGGCAGTCGCCGAATATGACGAGATCATAGGCAGCAGCCGCAGAAATCAGTACATCAGGACAAGAGCCCAAAGAGTGCTCGCAAGGACCGTACAGGTACTTGATCACCAGGTTCGGGGCGGCAGTTTCGAACCGGAGTATTTCGAGGAGAGTTTCAGGACCGCGGACAGTTTTATGGATATGGTCGGAAAGATCGACAGGATTGATGTATCCGAGGCCGGAGGCAAAAAATACGTAAGGATAATCGATTATAAATCCGGTAAAAAGCAGTTTGATCTTGTACGTCTGTACAACGGGCTGCAGATACAGCTGGCAGTGTATATGAACCGGGCGGAGAAACTGGTGCGGGAGCGGACGGGAAGCGAACCGTTCACTTCGGGCGTATACTATTATAACATCGATGACCCGATCATTAACGGAGACAGATCGGATAATGCGGAAGCGGCGATCATTTCCGAACTGAAGCTGAAAGGGCCTTCGGATGAGGAAAGCACAAGCTTAAGGGCTTCCGACACAGGATTGATCGATGATGCGGGCAACCCCGTGGGCGGGTATGCTTCCGACATTATTTCCGTAAAAAACAAAGTCAGCGGAGGGTTCGATTCGAACAGCGATCTCCTCACACGGGAGCAATTTACCGATGCCGGAGAATATGCGGTAGGATTGATGCGTCATAATGCACAGAAGATACTGAAAGGCAAAACAAGTATCAATCCCTGCGCGGACGGCAAAATCAATGCCTGCACATATTGTCCGTACAGATCTGTATGTGGTTTTGAATACAGACTCGGATACCGTTACAGGCAGATATCCGGTAATAAAGGCAATGAAGATGTACTGTGGGAAAAGATGATCAATAAGGAATATCCCGCAGATTAGGCAGATATTCGGGGAGGCTTGATATGGCTGAGGTTTCGTGGAGTGAGGAACAGCTTGCGATCATAGAAAGCAGGAAGAAAAACCTGCTTGTTTCCGCTGCCGCCGGGGCAGGAAAAACGACCGTGATGATCGAACGCGTTATCGGGCTCATCACCGCGGATATCGATGTGGACAGCCTTTTGATCGTTACATTTACGAGGGATGCCGCGGCGAATATGCGCGAGAAGCTGAGCACAAGGCTTTCCGAAATGATAGAAAAAGATCCCGGCAACAAAAGACTACTGCGGCAGCAGATGCTCCTGCAGAATGCGATGATCACGACCATAGACAGTTTCTGTAATTCGGTCGTAAGGGAATTCTTCTACAGAACGGATATCGATCCGGCATTCAGGATCGCCGATAATGCAGAGATCGCGCTTCTGAGAAAAAGAGTGATGGACGAGCTTCTCGAGGAAGAATATTCTTCGGCGGATCCGGATTTTATGTTACTGGTAGAGAGTTTTTGCGGGATACGGAATGATGATAAGATAAGCGACCTCGTGGACAGTCTTTCAAAGGCTGCATATGCACAGGCCTGGCCGAAAGAGTGGCTTGAAGAACTGAGGGCCGATGCCCTGGAAGATATCGGAAAATCTGAACTCAGGCCCGCATGGAGGGCGCGGATCACACAACTGGCAATGCGCCGGCTGACCGAAGCGGCTCAGCTTTCTTCAAAAGCGGTCACTGCCGCTCAGAACGAACTGAACCGGATCGCCGGTACGGCAACCGCCAAGGAAGAAGAAAAGATAAAGAAGGCAGCAGATATCCTGATATCTGAGGCCGGGATGATCGATGATCTGCGCAGAAGCAGTGAATACGATAAATTACGTGCGAAGATCGAGACGGTTTCTTTTGACAGACTGACCCTTTCTTCATTTCCGGATGAGATCAAAGATACGATCAAGAACGCAAGAGATACATACAAGGATATCATAACCAAAAAGATAAGGGATAAATGGTTTTCTGATTCGGAGGAAAGCATGGCGCAAGCCTGCTCTGATGCCGCAGCACCAATGATCGCGCTGGTCGGGCTCACCGAAAAGTATCTCGATAAACTGGCTGCACAGAAGAAAGAAAAGAACGTATTTGAATTTTCGGACATTTCACATTTTACGCTTGAAATACTTGCCGGAAAAGATGCGGATGGCAGGATCGTTCCCACGGAAGCGGCGCTGGAATTAAGGAACAGGTTCCATGATATTTTTATCGACGAATACCAGGACAGTGATGCCGTGCAGGAACAGATAGCGGAGATCATCGCGGGTGCGCCCGGAGCCAGTCCCTATACCTTTATGGTCGGAGATGTCAAACAAAGCATCTACAAGTTCAGGATGGCCAAACCGGAGCTGTTCATAGATCGCGCCGCAAGATATACGGAAAATCCCGCCGACGGGGAACTGATCCGTCTGGGATATAATTACAGAAGCAGCAAAGAAGTCATTGACAGCGTCAATGATGTCTTCAGGCTTTGCATGCATGAAAGCTTCGGCAAAGTTGAATACGACAAAGGCGCAGAGCTTGTAAAGGGCCTGGCGGGGGACAGTACCGGGACGGGAGAGGATATTACAGAGATACTTATAGCCCGGGCGCCCGGGAATGACGACCCCGAAGGCGAAGCACAGGAGGAGAGCTACGAAGAATATACCTCCGTTCAGGTATGCGCGAAGGTTACCGCTCAAAGGATCAAAAAACTGTTTGATTCCGGATATAAGATCCGTGACAAAAAAGAGGGACTAAGGGACATACGCTGCGGAGATATTGTTATACTTCTGCGGAGTACCAGCGGATCCGACGAGTTTTACAAAGAGGAACTTGAAAATCTCGGAATTCCTGCATTTACCGACTCGGGATCGGGATTTCTGGGTTCATATGAAATATCCGTGATCGTGAATTTCCTGAGGCTGCTTGATAATCCGTATCAGGATATTCCGCTTGCATCGGTACTTCGTTCGGTAATAGGCGGATTAACCGATGATGAACTTGCATGTGTCAGGATATTCGGCGGGTTTGCGGTCCCGTTCTGGCAATGTGTAAAAGCATACGCAGAAAATGGAACACAGGCCGCAGTAAAGGATAAATGCGCACATTTTCTTAAATTATATTCCGATATACGAAAAATGAACCTGACCAGAGACCTGGACAAGATCATATTTTCGATATATGAGAGAACGGGGTTCTATCTGTATTGTACCGCGCTCCCGTCGGGACAGACGCGGGCATCCAACCTTGACCTGCTTCTGGAATATGCCTCGCAATTTGAAAAAAGCTCATACTCGGGGTTGTTTGATTTTGTGGGGTATATCGAGGAGATCACCCGTGCGAAAGATGATCTTGAAGAAGCCGTAAGCGCCGAAGCTTCCGATTCGGTGCGGATCATGACCATACATAAGAGCAAGGGACTGGAATTTCCGGTGGTAATTTTGGCCAATGCTTTGAAACAGTTCAATTTACAGGACACGACCCGGGAAGTGATAATCAGTCCGGACTATGGGATCGCTTCAAAATGTGTAAGTCTTGATAAAAGAGTGAAGTATAACACGGTAAGACGTATGCTTGCGGCAGACGGTATCGAGACTGATACAATCGGAGAGGAATTACGTCTTCTTTATGTTGCGATGACCAGAGCGATGCAGAAACTGATCGTCGTCGGGGTCCCCGGGAGCAAAGGAAAGAAAGAAGAGGATTATATTACGGCAGCACAGACTGCCGAAGACAGGTTCGATGATTCGTACATCGCATCGGTAAGGTCATATATGGACGTGCTGTATCCCGCAGCATTGATCAACGAGAAGGATTTTCTGATCGAGGAAAGGCGTGTGGAGCCTGAAGATACCGAGATCGTTAAGAAGCTGCGGACAGAGCGGAGGAGAGGCCTTGAACGGATAGGATCGGATCCCGCCGCCTGCAAAGAGGCACCGGAAATATGTGAATTGCTGGATTATTGTTATGAGAAGGATCCGAGGGAGGCTCTGCCCATCAAGCTGTCGGTTTCCGATATCAAACACGCCGGAATGGAAGAGGAAGGCGTGGAAACACCCTGGCGCGGAAGCACCGGCCGTCCTGTCCGGACCGCAAGTGAGACCGGTAAGGGAAGCATGGGTGAACATACGAACCGGGATGAGGGAGAATATATCGGCCGGACTGCGGGCGAGTACAGGAGCCCGGCGGCAGGTGAAGGATTTGTCTCACGTCTTACCGGAGCGGAACGCGGAACTTTGTACCATAAGGTTATGCAGTTTATCCCGTTTGATCTTCGGGGGACGGACGAGGTAATACATTTCCTGAACGGCATGGCGGGGCTGGAGAACAACGAGGCTTGCGACAGATGCGGTTGTTATGGTATAATCAGCAGCAATGAACGGGCGGAACTCAATGAGAACATGTTTGCGGCATTTCTCGACACAGAACTGTGTGGGAGGATGCTCAAGGCCGAAAGGCAGGGCAGGCTTTTCAGAGAGCAGCAGTTCATGCTCGGGATCGAAGCCTGCATGATCGATCCGGACAGATACCGCGGACGCAGCGAACTGATACCGGTACAGGGTATCATAGACTGTATGTTTGAAGAGGATGACGGGATGGTCATTCTCGACTATAAGACCGATATTGTGGATGCGGATGAAGCGGACGAGCTTGTAAAGCGTTATCACAGACAGCTTGAGCTGTACGCGCAGGCGGCTTCGAGAATACTTAACAAAGACGTGAAGGAAAAGATCCTTTATTCATTTGCTCTCGGAAAGAGCATCATCTTATGAAAGGGACCGGTAACTGAGAATGGAACAATACACGGGATTTGCCGGTGTATACGACGAGTTCATGGACAATGTGCCCTATGATGAATGGGCCGGATATGTTCATAAACTGCTTGTAAAGAACGGGATCGAAAATGGCATTGTCTGCGACCTGGCATGCGGAACGGGCAAGATCACCAGAAGACTTAAAATGATGGGCTATGATCCGATCGGCATAGATGTTTCGGCTGATATGCTTCAGATAGCGCGGTCGCGGGAAAATCCCGGAGACGAAAGCATTTTGTATCTTCAGCAGGACATGAGATCGTTTGAATTGTACGGAACGGTTGCCGGGATCGTCTGCATTTGCGACGGCATGAATTATATCCTGACACCTGCGGATATGATGAAGGTGTTCAGGCTTGCCATGAATTATCTTGATTATGACGGAGTATTCGTTTTCGATATGAATACTATGCACTATTACCGGGATGTACTTGCGGACGGGGTTATCTGCGACAACAGGGATAACGGAAGCCTGATCTGGGAAAACGAGTTTAATCCGCGCACATTGAAGAACCGCTTCGACCTGACGATCTTTCATGAGAAAGAACCGGAATTGTTCGAACGATTTACGGAAACTCATTTTCAAAGAGCTTATCCGCTTGCAAATGTCAAAAATGCCCTGAAAGAAGCCGGATTTAAGGATATAAAATGCTACAGGGCGTTTACGGAAAGAAACGGTTCGGAAAATGATGAAAGGGTATATTTCACGGGTCGCAAGCACAGGCCGGCTGAACGTGCCCGTAAATAAAAAACAGATATTTCTATAGTAAATATAGATAAATGTGGCAGTTTGCCATAAAAAGGGGAATATAAGTCATGGAAGATTATATTATCAGAGGAACGGCTGCGGATGAGAGCGTCAGGGTATTTGCGATGACCTCGAAGCAGCTCGTGGAAGAGGCAAGAAAGAGACATAACACGACCAACGTTGCTACGGCGGCGCTGGGTAGGCTGCTGACCGCGGGAGCACTGATGGGCGCCATGCTGAAGAACGATACCGATGTCCTTACGCTGCAGATAGGATGCGCTGGTCCGATAGGCGGGATCACCGTTACCGCGGGGATCGAGGATTCGGACGGAGCCGAACGTGTCAATGTCAAAGGTTATGTGAATAATCCGAACGTTGATATGCCTCTCAGGGAAGACGGCAAGCTGGATGTGGGAAACGCGCTCGGAGCGGGCATGCTCACTGTGATCAAGGATATGGGTCTCAAGGAGCCGTTCTCGGGACAGACGGAGCTCGTAAGCGGAGAGATCGCGCAGGATCTGACCTATTATTTTGCCAATTCCGAACAGGTCCCTTCATCGGTCGCGCTCGGTGTGCTCACCGCGCCTTCGGGTGAAGTGCTTGAGGCGGGGGGATTTATTATCCAGCTCATGCCTTTTGCGCCGGACGAAGTCATAGACAAGCTTGAGAAGAGCATAAACGGGATATCTTCGGTGACCTCGATGCTTGCGCAGGGACAGACTCCGGAAGATATCATGCGCGGAATATTTGCGGATATGGATTTTACCGTAAATGCTAAGATACCGGCACGTTTTTATTGCAATTGCAGTAAAGAAAGAGTCCGCAAGGCTATCATGAGCATAGAAAGCTCTGATCTCGAGGAAATGATCGCCGATAACAAGCCTGCAGAGGTAAACTGCCATTTCTGCGGAGAAAGCTATACTTTTTCGGTCGATGACCTGAAGGCGATCTACAGCGAAAAGCAGAAATGATCATAGTAAAAAAGAAAAAATCTGATTATCATGAATATCAAGATAAAACTTGACAAAACTCAAAGACTAAGTTATATTATTAACAGATTGGTTTTAGTATTATGTGAATATAAACGGTGAACAGGAGAACAGTTATGGCAAAGAGAGTACTTGTTTGTGATGATGCGGCTTTCATGCGAATGATGATCAAGGATATACTTACCAAGAACGGATACGAGGTTGCCGGCGAAGCAGAGAACGGTGCGATAGCCGTTGCGAAGTATGCCGAAGTTAAGCCCGATCTTGTTATGCTTGACATTACCATGCCCGAGATGGACGGTATTCAGGCACTGAAGAAGATCAAGGAAGCAGATCCCGGTGCAGTAGCCATCATGTGCTCCGCAATGGGACAGCAGGCCATGGTTATCGAGTCTATCCAGTCCGGTGCCAAGGACTTCATTGTTAAGCCTTTCCAGGCAGACCGTGTTATCGAAGCGATCAAGAAGGTTATCGGTTGATACGGTATAATAATCATGGAATATTACGGGGCCGCCGCAGGCAACTGCGACGGCCCTTTCTCACGCGATAAACGAATGCCCTCAGCTAACTTTGGATCGCGAACGCGCGTTTGACTCTTGCATGAGATTATAGTAAAATAGGAAAGTGTGGAACATTTACAGCCGAAGCATATGTATATGGGGGTCAATATGGACAATAATACCAGATTAGCTGTATCCAACTACCTTTCGCAGATGGAGAAGGATCTGCATATTCCGATCAATACGATAATCGGGAATGTTGAGCAGATATCGAAGGAGAACGCGAATGCCGGGCTTCACGATAATGTAGTAAACATACGCAGATCCACGGAAATGCTGGTTTTTCTGACAAATGACCTGATAGATATCGTCAGGATCGGCAACGATGAACTGGTAATAGCCGATGAAGACTACGATTTTGAGGATGTGGTTCTTGATGTCAGGCGTAACATAGAGAAGAAGACGACTCTTAAAGGGATAGAAAATGAGATCAATATTGATAACAATATCCCCTGCCGTTTTTTCGGAGATAAATCCCGTGTCGGTAAGATGCTCAGACGCCTTATCAAACATGCTGTGGACGTTACGGAAAAGGGAAAGGTGACTTTTTCTGCTTCATGTATGCCCGGCGTGATGGGAAGTATGTTCCTGAGATTTGACATCAGTGATAACGGAAGCGGTGAACTCCCGGAGGATGTAGCTGCCACGCTTGCGGGAAGGGCAGCCGGTGAGAATGTTTCGAGAGATGCTACGACGGTATTTATCATTAAATATATTGCCGGAAGGATGGGCGGAAAATTCTCTGCCAGAGCCAAAAGAGGCGAGGGTTGCACGTTTACGCTTCTGATCTCCCAGAAACCCGTAGGCTGTGCTACATTCAAGGACAGGATGCTTGAATCCGATGACGAGGATGACGGCGGACGAAGATTTGTACTGGAAAAGAAGCTCCGGGTGCTGGTAATAGGCGAGGATAAAGAAGTAGCCTTACACGGACAACAGGCTATCTACGGTTATAAGATCGGCTCGGATATTACATATGATCCCGAAGAAGCCCTACATCTCCTGATGAGGATAAAATATGATGCGGTCATCGTAAGTGAGAATCTGAAACTGGACGACGGAACCGGATTGATCGATGCAATCCGCGGCTTAGCGCATGAATGCCCGGACAAAGAGCAGTATTTTAACGGATTGCCGATCATTGCAGTCGAGTCTGTTTACGGAGCTGAGGCAGCGCCCTTGACGGGAACGGTCAACGGACGCATCACCGTTCCCATGCAGAAGAGCGATCTGGAAGAATTGCTGATTAAGCTTCTTCCGGCAGAAAGACTGAAATACAACAGTCTTCACAATTATTCGGGAAAAGGCATCGAAAGCCTCCAGGAACTCGGCCTGAATTCCGCGGAAGCCTTCGCAAGATTCGGGTCGGATGAGGAAGAATACCGAAGGGCGGTGCTTTCGGTATGCCGCAGCAGCGATACCAAGGGAAAGATGCTGAATTATTATCTCGAGCAGAGTGATTACAAGAACTATATCATCATTATCAGGAGCATGCTCGAAGTTACGCAGCTGATCGGTTCCGAGAGTTTGTCAAAAGAAGCCCGGGAGCTTGAAAAAGCCGTAAAGTATAATCCCGGGCCCGAACTGCTGGAACGGACCGCGCAATTTGCAGAGGATTTTGAAAATGTTCTTGCTTCGGTACGGAGTGTCATGACCGATGCCTCGGATAATGCAAATAAAGGCGCGATCGACAGGGAAGACCTCATTTACCTGATAAATGAGCTGAGAGGATATCTGTCCAATTATCAGATCAACGAAGTAGAAGAGCTGTTCTTTACACTCGCGCAGTTCTCTTACGAGGACTCGAAGGTTATGGAAATAATCCATGAGGCGGAAGAGCATATGCTCGAATACAATTATAATGAAGTAATGGTTTCACTGGACAAGCTGATAGCACGTATACAGAATTAAATAAAGATGAAAGGAAGGATATATCAATGGCAACAAAAACAACAGCAAAAAAGCTCGCTGCAGCTAAGAGCAGCAAGAAGAAAGAAGATACGGCAAAGAAAAATGCCTGGCTCAAGTATTCGGACAGAGAACTGAAACAGGCAGAGGCACTTTGCGAGGAGTACAAGGATTTCATTTCCGTATGCAAGACCGAGAGAGAATGCGTAAAGGAGATCGTACGCCAGGCAGAAGCAGCCGGTTACAAGAATCTCGACAAGCTAAAAAAGGTTAAGGCCGGAGATAAGGTATACAGCGTTAATAAAGGCAAGGCGATCGCTTTGTTTGTAGTCGGGACCAGACCGCTTGAAGAAGGCATGAAGATCCTCGGCGCACATATCGATTCTCCCAGGATCGACATCAAGCAGAATCCTTTATATGAAGATACCGAATTTGCGATGCTTGAAACGCACTATTACGGCGGCATCAAGAAGTACCAGTGGGTTACCATCCCGCTTGCGATCCATGGCGTAGTCTGCAAAAAAGACGGAACGACCGTTGATATCGTTATCGGCGAAGATCCGAAGGATCCCGTAGTAGGTATTTCCGATCTGCTCATCCATCTTTCACAGGATCAGATGAAGAAGGACGCTTCCAAGGTGATCGAGGGCGAAGACCTCAATGTTACCGTAGGCAGCAGACCGTTGAAGGACGAGGATAAGGAAGCTGTTAAAGCCAACATTTTGAAGCTTCTGAAGGATAAATACAAGATCGAAGAGGACGACTTCATGTCGGCCGAACTCGAGGTAGTTCCCGCGGGCCCCGCACGCGATTACGGACTTGACCGCAGCATGGTAATGGGCTACGGACAGGATGACAGGATCTGTGCATTCACCTCTGCCAAGGCGCTTTTCAATACCAAGGCCATTGACAGGACCGGTGTCTGCATCCTTGTTGACAAGGAGGAGATCGGAAGCGTCGGCGCGACCGGTATGCATTCGCTGTTCTTTGAAAACATGGTAGCCGAACTGATGGAGAAAATGGGTGATTACAGTGAGCTGAAGGTTCGCAGGGCGCTCGCCAATTCACACATGCTGTCATCGGATGTCGGTGCCGCATATGATCCCAACTATCCTTCGGTAATGGAGAAGAAGAACTGCGCATATATGGGCAAGGGAATGGGATTCAACAAGTTTACCGGTTCCCGCGGCAAGTCTGGCTCTAATGATGCGAATCCCGAATTTATCGCGAAACTTCGTGCGGCCCTTGAAAAGCATAAGGTAAGCTATCAGTTCTCCGAGCTCGGTAAGGTAGATCAGGGCGGCGGAGGAACCATCGCTTATATCATGGCCAAATATAATATGGAAGTTATCGACAGCGGCGTGGCTCTTCACAACATGCACGCACCTTGGGAAATCTCAAGCAAGATCGATATTTACGAGACCGAGAAGGGATACGAAGCATTCCTGAAGGAACTGTGATGGCATTGTTTTAAGCTTATGGGAGGTAATGCTTGGAACATTTTGAGGGTAAAACTGAAGAATTCAGTATTTTAAACCTGTCCGCCGAAAAGCATGACGCGGATGGAATTGCTTCATTTTTCCAGGATCTTAACCTGCTGCAGGTGATTGACAAACTGGCTAAGAAATGGGGAAAAGATGTCAGAAAGCTTTATCTGTATGTGCCCGCGACGCAGGAAGAAGAAGCCTACCGGCGGGCAGTATACGGCGATATCAAGCAGGATGCGGTATATCAGGCTCTTATGACGTTTATCTCGAAACTGGCTGAGGTTGAAACCTTGCGCGAGGCAGGAGAGAAGGTTCAGGCTCATATACAGAAAGCAGTATGGACGGTCAGGGAAGTCGGGGCATATTGCAGCGCTTATGACGAGCTTGTCAGGGAACTTGAGCAGGCTGAATTGACTTCTCAGGGAATGCAGCGGTTCACCCGGATCCTTCGCGGTATCATGGACAGCGATTACGGGAAGATCCTGGAGAAAACACAGGCTCTTATCAAACAGATGAGAGAGCTGCGGTTTGTGATAACTTATGACAAGGACCGGATCAGCGTGGCGCTTGGCACGATACCCGGAGAAGGACAATATTCCGAGATGCTTAAAAGCAAGGGTGGTAAAGGGGTCAAGCCTTTTCTCAATCCTTTCCGGACGGAACCATCGCTTACGGAGCTTGAAAGAGCGTGCCTCGAGATCCTGATCGACAAGAACGAAGACTTTTTCCGTGATCTGAAAAATACTGCCGACAGTATTGCCGATTACGAAAAACCGGTGCTGAAACGATTTGAACAGGAGATCATCTTCTATCTGTCGTTCCGCACGCTGACATATGATATGGAAAAAGCGGGCTTCCGGTTTGCAACACCGGAACCGCCCGGAATGAGACGCATGGAGGCCGAGGGCCTGTATGATCTGGCCCTCGCTCTTACTTCGCTTGATACAGGCAAAGAAGTAGTCCCGAATGATTTTTATTATGATGAAGGCGAGAGCTTTTTTGTACTCACCGGACCGAATCAGGGCGGAAAGACTACATTTGCGAGAAGTCTAGGACAACTGGTATATTTTACGAAAATGGGACTCGATGTGCCGGCCCGCTCGGCGAAAGTGCCTCATTTTCCCGATATACAGACGCATTTTTCCGTGGAGGAAAGCGTTGAAACCGGACGCGGAAAGCTCAAGGAAGAGCTCATAAGACTGGCTCCGATGATGGACGAGTTCAAAAAAGGAACATTTGTGATCATCAATGAGCTGTTTACGACTGCGGCAACCTATGACGCCCAGATTATGGGAAAGAAAGTACTTTCGCATTTTATCGGGCTTGATTGTATGGGAATATATGTAACACATTTGAAGGAACTTGCCGAGGTTAAAGGAGGAGTGGTGAGCCTTCGGGCGATGCTCGATGACCGGAGAGTACAGACTTTCAGGATACTTCGGGGCGAAGCGGAAGACACTGCCTGTGCCGAGAATGTGGTCAATAAATATAAACTCACATACGACCAGCTGAAGGAGCGTCTGTTATGAAGGTATGTTTATTATATGAAGACCGGGAATGGGCAAAAGAAGATAAATATTATGATCCTGCGAGCATCATAAATGATCTCGGGCTGAAGGCACTGTTCCTTGCCGCTTCCAAGAAGATCGTTTACGAAAAGGGCGAAGTCAAGAGCCTGGACAAACAGGATCCTTATCTTTCGGAAACCCTTAAAAATGTCATGATGACCCCGCTCGTTTCCAAAGAAGAGATAGTGTTTCGCCAGCAGATAGTCCGGGACAGTATCGAAAATGAGGATCTGATCCGCGGGCTGTATATGACCGGCAGTGAGTTTATAAACGAGCGCACAAAGCTGGGAGTAGGACCCGGCGAGAAAGCGCAGCAGAGCAATCCTGTGGTCAAGCTTACAACGGATATCAAAATGCTCACGCTTATCTGTGAGTCTCTTTCGAAGATCAAAGAGATGATGAGAGCCGCGGAAGATATAAGATCGAAGGGACTGAGGGCGTTCAGGGAGAATCTGAATGCGTCATTTTCCGACGAACGGGAAGAATATATAAGGAAAGTTCTCGGGGATATCTCCTTTTATACGGAAAGGATCGATCAGTCCAATGAACTGCGGACTATGGTGATCCGTCCGAGGATCGTGCTGGAATGCGGACTCGAAGACGGTCTGAAATTCAGTTCGCTCAAGCTCGAAGAAGTATCTTCGCAGAACTCGCAATTCTTCAATCCCGGCAGTATCCGTTATAAATTCCAGGAATTTAAGAATTCACGTATCCCGGATTCCTTCTCTACCGTACAGGACCCGAGGATCAATGACCAGGCGCGTACGCTGGAATATACGATCGTCAGTTATCTGGCTGAAGAGCTGAAGAGGATGATGGAGGAATTCGACAGCTTCTTCGATAAATTAAAATCCCAGACGGCATTTTATCTCGCCGCGGTCCAGCTGGAACGGCAGATGAAGCGCTTCGGGATAGGCTGGTGCTTTCCGACCGTATGCGACAGGCGCGATCTGGAATTTGAGGACCTGAAGGAATTCGTGATGGGCATCGAGCAGCGTGCGACATTGATCGGAAATACCTGCTCGATCAGACAAAAAGACCTGCTGATCGTAACCGGCGCCAATCAGGGCGGCAAATCAACTTTCCTCAGAAGTATCGGAATCGCACAGGTAATGATGCAGTGCGGCCTGATGGTAACGGCACAGTCCTACGCCAGCGGGATATTTCCGAGGATATTCGTACATTTTACGCGCAGGGAAGACAGCGCGATGAACAGCGGAAGGCTGGATGAGGAGCTGAACCGCATGAACAAGATCGTGGAACATATCGGTGACGGATCGCTGTTGCTGCTCAATGAGTCATTTGCGACCACTACAGAGAAAGAGGGCTCCGTAATAGCTTACGATATCATCAAGGCGTTGAATGAAGCGGGAGTCAGGATACTGACGGTAACGCATCTACTCTCATTTGCGAAGCGTGTTTTTGAAGAATCACGTGAACGACCGGATTCCATAGCGGAATTTCTTTCGGCCGAAAGAAAAGAGGACGGAACGCGTACATTCCGCATGATCCGCCATGAACCCGAGCTGACAAGCTTCGGACTGGATCTGTACGATGAGATCGTGGAGAGGACTAAAATTCAGTAATCTACATTAATCATGAGGGGAATTACATGAGACTTATATTTGTAAGACACGGTGAACCGGACTACAAGAACGATTGTCTGACCCCGAACGGCGTGGAACAGGCAAAATGCACCGCAGAAAGGCTCAGGAACGAACCTATCGCCGCTGTATATTCGTCACCGCTCGGAAGAGCAAGAGAGACCGCTTCGTATACAGCCGGAGTGCACGGACTGGACGTCAATATACTTGATTTCATGCGTGAGATCAACTGGGGAACAATACGTAAAGACGAGAACGACGACAGGAAGGAGCTTGAATTCGGCGGACATCCCTGGACGCTTTCTTATCAGCTGCTGACCGAACATCCCGAGTATGTAGGAAATTATGAATGGGACAAGCATGAGCTCTTCAGCAACAATATCTGTACCGGCTATTATGATATTATTTCGACGGAATTCGACAAGTTCCTTCTTAATTTCGGATTGGAGCGTAAGGACGGCCTGTACTGCTGCAACAAGGTATGCAATGATACGATCGCCCTGTTTGCCCACGGAGGATCCGGTGCGATCATGTTCTCGCATGTCCTGAATATCCCGCTTCCTTACGTATTCTGCGGAATGCCTTACGCGGTCTGCTCCGTATCGTCCATAGTTTTCGACGCGCACGAGGGAAAGAAAGTGATCCCGAGGCTGGAACTGTTCAATGATGTGGGACATATCCCGAACCTGAAGACAGAGAGATTGAAGTTTGATAAATAAGAAATACTAATACATCTTGAGAATAATAGTAATGTGTAATGTGTAATATGTAATAAGAAGAAACAATACATTCAGAAAGATACATAAAAATTCCTTTTCAAAAAAATGTATCAAAATAAATGTATCTTTTCTGTATCCGGTATGTATCTTTTTTGATGAAAAAGCACCGAAACCTTGATTTCAAGCGTATTTCGGTGCTTTTTTGCTTTCGTTTTTCGTGAAGAAAAAAAGATAAAAATCCATAAAAAGAATACAAAAAAGTATCAAAATGTATCCAAAATGTATCTTTCGTATTGTAAACTCATAACCAGTTCAAGGTTAACCCCGCTCGCCAGATATATCTTTCTGAGGGAAATGAGATACATCGAAAAGCGAGGCTGAAAATGGGAGCCTCACTCATACAATGAGGCGGAAACCAAAAATTACATTTTCTATTTTCAGGAGGAAGAAAAAATGAGAAAGTCAACATGGAAGAAGTTAGTAAGCTTCATGCTTGTTGCAGCATTGATCATCGGATCGGTGCATTTGAGTAACAATAGGGTTAAGGCTGATGAAGAGCCGTTCTCGCAGGAATACAAAGAGGACAAAGATGCCAATCTCAAGATCGGCGCCACTCTTACCAGTTCGGAAACCAGTGCCAAGGATGTAAATGTAGTTTTTAATTATGACAATACCGGTAAGGGAAACTACAGTGAAGGTACACCGGCACAGGACGCAAAGACAGCAGAGATCATCCTTATCATTGATACGTCGAACAGTATGAATGATAGAGATATCGTCACAGCCAAGAATGCCGCTGTTGGTTTTGCCGATTTACTTTCAGCAAATAAAGAAAATGCTACTTTAGTTAAACTTGCTGTTCTTACCTTTAACGGAGATACGAATGGCAGAAAGAGCGTAAATGTTGTTTCACAGCTTACAGACTCTAAGACAGCTCTGGTTAATGCTATCAACACTGAATACAACAAAGAAGATCATGGCGCATTCAAACAGAACAACGGAACAATGACTCAGGATGCTCTGAAAACAGCAGCTTCAATGTACAGCGCTTCCGGCGTTACCAACAAGATCATCGTTCTGATGTCAGACGGAAAGCCTAACACCGGAAAAGATACTACTGATGACGGTAAGTCTGATTTTGACTCCGATGTTGATGGTACTGTAAATTATGCGAATTCGATCAAGAACGCCATTACTATCATGACCATCAGCTATGGCGCAGCTAACAATGATGTTCTGGGAAAGATTGCATCTGGAAGCAATTATACGTTTACAGCTGCCGCCGGTGCAACTTCTGAATTAGAGAAGGCCTTCCAGGAAGCAAAGGAAGCAGTTGAGGGTACGCTTCAGAGTACCACATATGCTGAAAATGTTAAGATGACAGTTACTCTTGTAGCTGAAAACTTCCTGTTTGAAGATGGAAGTTCGGTTCAGGAATATACTCCTGACACAAACGGAAACTTCCCTGAGTCCAAGCTTGTAGTTCAGAAGGGCGCAGAAGCTCTTAAGAATCAGTATGGAATCGTTGATGGAAAGATAAGTGTTCCCGCAATTAAAAGTGTTGTTCTTACATATACATTTGACGAAGATAACAGAACGCTTGAATTTTTCAATCTTAATGTAGATGTAGCAGTTACATACTGGACTGTAAACTATTATGTTGAAGTTAAAGATTCAGAAGAGAATGATAAGATCTTTAAGACAGAATATCCTTATACATTCTTTGGTGAGCAGCCTAAAATAACAGAAGACAGCTCTTTCGCAGTTCTTACCGCTGCAGGTTACAACAGCAAATATTATTACTATGATGGTCAAGAAGTAAATGAAAAAGAAAATGTGATCGATGTTTACTTCAAACTTGATCCTACTTACTGGTCGGCAGAATACTATGTAGACGAAGTATTTGCAGGTTTTGACGAAGTAATTGCCATTACTTACGGCAGCGACAGCGAGAACATTGAACTTAAGAAAGAAGATGTAAAAGCTGTTAATAAGCTTCCGGAATATGAAGAAGTTGATAAAGATGCATATACAGTAGAAATTCTTGCTCCTGTTGAGGACGCTCCTTATACCTGGACCGTAAAATATACCAGCAAACCTGACCAGGATTGGAAAGTTATCTACTATATCGACGGCGAAGAAGTTAAGACCATTGATGATATCAAGACAGCTTGGGATGAGACTTATGAACTGAAAGAAATACTCAAGGTTTCAGAGCTTGTTGATGGCAAGAATGATAAGGATTATAAAGAAGCAGACGTTCAGAAAGATGGAAATACCTATAATGTATACTATGTAGCAAAGGATAAGATTCAGGCTACAGTAATCTACAAAGTAGACGGAGAAACAGTAAGCACCGAGAATTATGTAACACTTGAGGGTGAGGAACCGTTTAAGCTCACAGAGATCAAGAAGGTTTCAGAACTTGATAAGAAGTATGTTGACGATGATTACAAGGAAGCAGTTGTAGAGTACAATGAGAAGACCAATACTTGGGTAGTATCATATGATAAGAAGACCTCTACAGTCAAGTTCATTGTGGAGGGCAATGAAGTTTATAACAAGACGGCAACAGTTGGAACACTTATTGAGAAGCCCGTTGATCCTACTAAGGAAGCAGATGCTGAAAAAACCTATAGCTTCAAGGGGTGGAAACTTGAAGGAAAGGAAGTTGTAGAAAAGGTTGCTGATAAGTTTGAAGAAGCAGATTTAACTTACTACGCAGTATTTGATGCTACTCCTATTGAGAAGGAAGAAGATCCTACTCCTACTCCTGAGCAGAAGAAGAATGATCCTCCTATCATCTACTACGTAGCTGATCCTACTCCTGTACCTACAGCTGATCCTACTCCTGTACCTACAGCTGATCCTACTCCCGAGCCTACACAGGTTCCCGAAGAGATTGAGGAAGCTCCCGAAGTACCTGAGAATGTAGAAGTTGAAATCCCTGAGACTCCTGAAGGCGAGCCCGAAGAGATCGAGATCCCTGCAGAGCCTGAGACACCCGAAGGAACACCCGATGATATCGAAGTTGAACTTCCCGACGTTCCCGAAGGACTTCCTCAGACCGGTACCGCTCCCGTAGCAGTATTCTTTGGAATCGGTGCAGCTTGCATCATCCTTGGCGGAGCAATGATCGTTAAGATCCGTCGCCGTGAGGAAGAGATGTAATTGAGTAGCACTCAATGCACAATTGAATAACAGATAATTTAGCCGGCCGGGGCTGACGCTCCGGTCGGTTTTTAGTTCCTTAATGCCTTGATTTTATTAATATCCTGACTTACAATACTACTATGAGTTTCCGGTGTATTGTGAGGATAAATGTAGGAGGGGTGCGGATCTATGTATTCAAAGGTTCATGCGATTTTTGCGGACAGAAAAGGTGATGTGTTATTCACCTGCTTCGGGGTGAGCCATATTTGCTACATTCTTTTTTTTATAGCGCTTTTCTTTATTGTTCATATGGCGACGTCGAAAAAAAGCGCGGAGACCAAAACCAGGACAGTGAATGCGTTTATCAATATCGCATTCGCAATGTACATTCTGGACTTTTTTATGATGCCGTTCGCGTATGGGTATATTGATATCGAGAAGCTTCCTTTTCATGCCTGCACCGCAATGTGCGTAATGTGTTTTCTGAGCAGGAGAGTGAAATTCCTGGAAAAGTACAAGATACATTTTGCGTTGCTGGGACTTGTTTCGAATTTTGTTTATCTGATCTATCCTGCGGGTGTTATGTGGCATGCTGTGGCGCCGGTAACTTACAGGGTAATTCAAACATTGTCTTTCCATGGTGTGATGACGGTGTTTGGGTTGCTTGCTCTGGTTTATGAGGGTGATGGACTCGAATGGAAAAAATGTCACAGAAACCTTGTGGTCCTTGTGGGAATGACGATCTGGGCACTGATCGGAAATATTCTGTATAACGGTGCTGCGGGAGATTATTCGCATTTCTTCAACTGGTTCTTTGTAGTAGAGGATCCGTTCGGGCTGTTTGATAAAAATGCAGCATCGTATATTATGCCTTTCCTGAATATAGCGCTTTTCTTCGCTGTGGAAATGGGAGTATATGCGATATACCACGCCGTAGTCAAATTGAAAGCAAAAAGAAACGGGTGAACCGATCCGGATACGAATCCGGAAGATAACACGCAAAAAGGTAACAAACGAAAAGAGATTATCGAGGATAAAAAATGGTATTGAAAAAAGGAAAGTTACGTATTTTTACTGCTATTGTACTGACGGCGTTTATTCTGTGCCTGATGACCGGATGCGGCAAAGGAAGTAAAGATAATGCCGGGTCTGATAGCGGGAATCCGGCTTCGGATACGAGCTCAGAGGTGACACAGGGGTCTGCGGTTCAGGATAATTCGACCACACAAAGTACTTCGGATTCACAGGATAACTCTGGCAGTCTTGATAACACCGGCGGGCAAGGCAACGCAAATATTCAGGACAACCCCGATGGCAATGATATTTCCGGAAAGAATGACGCAGGTGATCCCGGACAGGGCAACGATGCCCAATCAGAGCTGATGCGCCTGTATACGCTCACTTTGGACAATATGAAGCCCATCGGCGAGATCGCTTTTCCGGAGAATTCATCGGAATATTCCAAACAGCTTGCTTCACAGGCATTGTCGATTTGCAGTCAGGGAACCAAACAGCTGACATCGCAGTTCCTTAATTCATCGGGATTTCAGGTGCTCCTGCAGGGCAATTTTGACAAGCCGAAGAGCGATACATCCCACACCTGTGCATTTACGCTTGCAACAAAGAAGATCGAACTTAACGGCAGGGAACGTGATCTTCTGGTAATCGCGATCCGGGGAACTGATTCGGGTGAATGGTATTCGAATTTTGATTTTGCTTCTTCACATCTGGATGATGCCGTGTTCGCAGAGAATTTCCTTCAGGCAGCGCAGGATGTGTATGTTCAGATCCTCCCGAAGATCCTTGAATATCCCGATGCGGTCATGCTTATCTGCGGACACAGCCGCGGCGCGGCATGCGCCAATCTCCTCGGGATGACGCTTGATGATCTGAGGTCAAAAGAGGATATATTTGTCTATACATTTGCTACACCGAATACGATCCGCGGCGAGTTTGAGGAGGAAAAATATACCAACATTTTCAATCTGATCAATACCGCGGATATGGTAACGTATCTGCCGCTTGCGGGCTGGGGATACAAGCGAGTCGGCAATGATATTTATCTGGAGCCCGATGCGGAACTGGCAAATACGCTAGAAAATGATATGAACGGATTGTTTACTTCTGCCCCGACGATCACAGATTATTATCTGACGAAACATAAGATCGAAGGACTATCCGTATTCGAAGAGGGTGTTACCGTTTATGATACGATGCGTGCGCTGGCGGCATCGATGACAGGGATAGACAACGGAGAGACAGGAGGGCTAACGGTCGCCGAGATATTTAATTTATCTCAAAAAGGCGCGGTTCCTCCCGAGCTGTATCCGCTGATCGGATTCCTGAAACATATGGCCGGAACCGGTGGCATGAACCTCACGGTTTTCAAACAGCATATGCCGGCTGTATATCAGGAACTTATAGCAAATTAATTTAAAATTTTTGGAACCTTTTGGATTTTTATTCGTCTAATGTTTGAAAAGCGGAGTTATCAACTATTATGGCTGATTACGATATTGAAACGCTGATGCGTGAATATGGCAATGACGTGCTGCGGACCGCATACTCGTATGTTAATGACCGCTCGGCCGCCGAGGATTGTTTTCAGGAGACATTTATAAAAGCATATAAGAATCTCGGGAATTTCAGGGGAGAGAGCTCGGTGAAGACCTGGCTCATCAGGATCACGGTCAATGTGTGCAAGGATTATCTGAAGAGCGCATATCAGAAACATGTGGTCCCGATGATGGAATTCGAAGAGGATGCGATAGTCTCCGACAATGATTTCGAAGAGGTGGAGAACAAGGACCGCAACGAGCAGATCCTCAAAGCAGTGAATTCTTTACCGGAGCATTACCGGGAAGTAATAATGTGTGTGTTCTACAACGAAATGAGCATAGAGGAGACCGCCGCTGCGGTCGGAGCGGCCGAAGGCACGGTCAAGAGCCGATTGCACCGTGCCAAGGAGCAATTAAAAAATATTCTGGAAGGGAGGCTGTAGATATGGAGAATAATGAAAACATGGAACTTGAGAATGATCTCGGTTTTGATCTGAAAGACTCGCTGAATGCAGCCTTCAAAAAGAACGACATAACCGTCAGCGAAGATCTGATCGCGGCAACCATGGCAAGGATAAACGCGATTAAAGCAGAGGAAACGAAAGTTGAATCAACTATTGAAGAAGTAAAGAAAGATGAAATAACGGCTCCCGCTCCTGTAGTGGACATTTCAGGACGCAGAAAGAAGATCGGTACTTTTGTCAAGATCGCAGTTCCCATTGCGGCAGCCCTGTTTATCGGGATCCTTGGAATCAATATGATCAAGAACGGATTTGCTGTCAAAGAGAGTTCTTCAAATTCGGCGGCTTTCAAATCTGATGCGCCTATGACCGCTGCGGACAGTGTTGAATACGATTCGGCTTCCAAAGATACAGGAGACTTCAGCTTCTTCTCGGATTCATTCGCCGGAGAAGCGAAAGCGGAGAGCAATAATACAGGTGATATGGCCGCATCAGCTATAGCTGCATCGGATGCGGTTGCAGCGGACATAGATATGACCGCTGCTGATACTGATACATCAGATGAAATGTCTTCCGAGAAGAATTCGGACAGATCATCCTCGAACAGTTACGGAACCCAGGACAACATAGCGACACATGAGCCTGAAGAAAGTACTGTGCCTACGATCGCGCCTACATTTGTACCCACATTATCAACTTATCTGCCTGAAGAAGATGACGATGTTGATAATAACGAGGCGACAGACGGCTCAGAACTGGATATGGGAAGTGTCGGCTTAGGCAAGATATTGTCGGATACAGACAGAATGTATATCGCGGGATTGTTATCCAAAGAGAATATCGCAGAAGAGCCGGATGCATTATATTATTTCTACATTCCGGAAGAACTCAGTATCAGGGCATTCGAGATCGCGGGTAAATATATCGCAGACTCCGGCGAAGGCGAAGAACAGGAAAGGCTTATAAATACGATGGGGTATCTGGTCATCGGAAAAGATTACTTCTATTTTACCGGTGACGAGAACCTCTCGCCCGAAACTGCAGGCACGTTGTTCAGGATCGACGGGACCAATGATACCGCAGATGCTCTGGCGGAAGAGATCACGGAACTTCTTGGGCAAGATGCGGATTGACGGATATGAATATTAGAAGATTGAAAAGAGAACGCAACAAAGGCGTTCTCTTTTTCTCGACATGGATATCAAATTGTGTTATGATATACGAAAGGTATTATAAACAGCAGAGGAGAGATCATTATGGAACGCAAGAAAGCATTGGTCCTGCTGAATGAAGCGGCGGGCAAGAAAAAAGGTCCGAAGAATATACTTCTCATTCTTGAAAAAGTAGCTTCTGCCGGTTATGAGCCGGTTATTTTTCCGATCATTCCCGGAACAGATTTATCCTCTGAGAAGATCCTCGCAGAGTATGAGGGCAAAACTGACCTCGTTATCTGTATCGGCGGCGACGGCACTCTGAATTATCTCGTCAATGCCGCAATGGGCATGGATAAAAAGCCCTGCATCGGATATCTCCCTACAGGCAGTACCAATGATTTTTCCAAGAGTCTCGGGATACCCGCGGCATTTGACAAATCGATCGACGTTGCACTCGGTGAAAGCAGTATTTGCTATGATGTAGGCATTCTTAACGGACGCTGCTTCAATTATACCGCGGCTTTCGGCGCATTTTCGGAAATAAGCTATGCTACGGGACAGAAGCTGAAGAATACCATCGGATATGCTGCCTATATTTTGAATGCGGCAGCCAATCTTCCCAAAAATCTCGGATTCAAGCAGAAGATCCGGGTTGAGGCAGAGGATCTGCACGAAGAGGGTGAATTCGTCTTTGGTGCGATATGTAACTCCATATCTATCGGCGGAATGAACATTCTTGCCAATGCCGACGTAAGACTTGACGACGGTATGATGGAGCTTATGATGATCAAGGCACCGCACAATATCGCTGAACTCAGCACGATAGCCACAAAGCTGCTGCGCGGGGATACAAACGATCCGCATATCATTTTCCGACAGGTATCATCGGTTGTTTTAAAATCACCGAAGGAGCTGGTATGGACGGTTGACGGAGAATACGGCGGAAAGTACAAGACCAGCCGTATCAATGTTGCGCCCAATGCCATATGCATTAAGACCGGTACGAACCTGAAGAAGAAAAGTAAAAAAGGTTAATCGACTATGAATAATATCGCGAAATTTGAGATCGTAAGCCGGGAGCAGTTTACCGCGGATGCAGTCAATGCTCTCGATATAGATGACAACACCATACAGGAGGCGTTCGGGCGTGTTATGATCCCGAAACGCGCAACCGCGGGTTCGGCGGGGTATGACTTCTATTCCCCTTTTGATATTGAACTTGAAGCCGGCAAGAGTATCCTGATACCTACGGGGATCAAGACTAAGATGGACGCGGGCTGGGTACTGCTGCTGTTCCCGAGGAGCGGACTCGGCTTCAAATACAGATTTCAGCTGGATAATTCGGTTGGGGTGATAGATCAGGATTATTATGGGAATCCGAAGAATGAAGGCCATATCATGGCGAAGATGACCAATGACGGACGTGAAGGCAAAATACTTACTATAAAGGCGGGGCAGGCCTTCATGCAAGGGGTGTTCGTTCCTTTCGGAACTGCCGACGAGGAAGAAGTAACGGAACAGCGCGTTTCGGGGTTCGGGAGCACGACGAGGTGAAACACCATCCGGTTAGGGTTACGAAGCGGTCCGAACCGGATGAAATCTACGGGTTTACAATACAGGAGGATTGCAGTCATGGAATCACTCAGAGAACTGTATAAGATCGGAAGGGGACCGTCGAGTTCCCACACTATGGGACCGGAGAAGGCATCAAAACTGTTTCTTGAAGAGTATCCGAATTCGGATCATTATAAGGTGATCCTGTTTGGGTCGCTAGCCAAAACAGGTAAGGGCCATATGACTGATGTTATCATCGAGAGGACTTTCGGGGAGAGAAAGCTGGAAATAGCCTGGAATCCTACCATCAGAGGTCTGGCTCATGCCAATACCATGGAACTGTACGCTTATGATGCGGATGGACATCAGGAAGGCTTCTGGCGCGTTTACAGTGTCGGGGGCGGCAAGATCGTAGTGGACGGAAAGGCAGACATCAAACCGCCCGAGATCTATCCGCACAACAGTTTCAGCGAGATCCGCGATTATTGTACGGCAAAAGATATCAGATTATGGCAGTACGTTGAGGAATTTGAGGGGCCGGAGATCTGGGATTATCTCGAAGAGGTCTGGTTCACGATGAAAAAGTCCATAATGGACGGACTGAAGGCTGAGGGAGAGCTTGAAGGCGGACTGCATCTGCAGCGTAAAGCGAAGATCCTGTACAGCAAGAAACATATGGACGAATCGGCCGCAACCAGGGAGAACAGGGTCGTATGTGCATATGCATTTGCTGTGAGCGAGCAGAATGCCAGCCTCGGAGAGATCGTTACCGCACCGACCTGCGGTTCATGCGGGGTTGTTCCGGCGGTAATGAGGTATCTTCAGGAGAGAAGGGATTTCAGTGACAAGGAAATACTGCGCGGACTTGCAGCCGGAGGAATTGTCGGAGACCTTATCAAACAGAATGCATCGATCAGCGGCGCCGAATGCGGATGTCAGGCGGAGATCGGTACAGCCTGTTCCATGGCGGCTGCGGCAGCAGCGGAAACTTACGAGATGGATCTCGACATGATCGAGTATTCGGCGGAAGTTGCAATGGAGCATCATCTGGGACTTACCTGTGATCCGATCGCGGGATTGGTGCAGATTCCGTGTATTGAACGAAACGCGGTCGCGGCAATGCGTGCGATCAACGCGGTGAGACTTGCCAATTTCCTGACAAGCTCCCGTAAGATCTCACTCGACATGGTGATCGAAACGATGTACAGAACCGGTAAGGATATTCCGAGGGGATACCGCGAAACCGCGGAGAGCGGACTTGCGGCGGAGTATTTTAAGACTGACAGCAAGACGGTGCATTGAGCCGGGATACATTTCACCTGATATCATTAAAATTAGATATAATGAAAATACGGAGGAAAAAGAAATGATAAGGATTGGAATCTTAGGTTACGGTAATCTCGGAAAGGGCGTTGAATGCGCCATCAGACACAACCCGGACACGAAACTCGTAGCGGTATTTACCCGCAGGGATCCGGCGAGCCTGAAGATCCGTACCGAGGGAGCTAATATCTACAGTGCCGACACTCTTGAACAGCACAAAGACGAGATCGATGTATTGATCCTGTGCGGCGGAAGCGCGACAGATCTGCCGAAACAGACTCCCGATGCCGTGAAGTATTACAATGTTGTAGACAGTTTCGATACTCATGCCAGGGTTCCGGAGCATTTTGAAAATGTTGACAAGGCCGGAAAAGAAAGCGGCCACATCGGTATCATTTCTGTTGGCTGGGATCCGGGAATGTTCTCTCTCGCACGTCTGTATTCCAATGTGATCCTGACAGACGGCGCCGACTATACTTTCTGGGGAAGAGGTGTGAGCCAGGGCCATTCGGACGCGATCCGCAGGATCGAAGGCGTAAAGGATGCACGTCAGTACACAGTTCCTGTTCCTGAGGCTGTTGAGGCTGTAAGGGCAGGCAAGAATCCCGAACTGACAACAAGACAGAAGCATACAAGGGAGTGCTATGTTGTTGCTGAGGAAGGCGCAGATCTGGCACGTATAGAAAATGAAATAAAGACAATGCCCAACTATTTCGCGGATTATGATACTACGGTATATTTTATAAGCGAAGAAGAACTGAAAGCCAACCACAACGGGCTTCCGCACGGAGGCAGCGTGATCCGTACCGGCAGGACCGGCTGGGATAATGAGAATTCGCATACCATCGAATTTTCACTGAAGCTGGACTCCAATCCGGAATTTACGACCCAGGTTCTGGTTGCATTTGCAAGAGCGGCTTATCGCCTGAATCAGAAGGGCGAAAGCGGCGCAAGAACAGTATTTGATATACCTCCGGTACTTCTTGCGGCAGCCGATCCGGCTGAATTGAGGGCTCATCTGCTGTAAGAGCCGGAATCTCGCGGAGGCAGCTAAGGAAACGATGATCCGGCGCTTCCGTAGTTACTTCAGCTGTTGATAAGCGTCATCGTTACAGTAAGGATATGACCGTTTCTCCTGCCATTTTCGGCGATATAGAGCTTCTTACCGCCGGCATGCAGGATGAAACGGTTTTTGTATATCGTATTTCCGACAAGGCTGACCTTGCTGAAATGAGAAGCGAAGTCATATCCCATGATATTGCCGAGTTTGTCGAGTTTGATGGGATTGGGTATGCTGCCGGGGTTAACACCGAAAAGGGCAAAATCCTTGAATGCACGGATGGTCTTGGCGGTAAGATCGATCTCAAACATTTCTTTTTCCGGCTCGGCATCCAGTAAAGTGCGCAGACGGGAGTCATTGAGATCGCGGTTACGTTTGTAACGGGAATACAGCCATGCCGATAAAGCAGCGAATATCACTGCCGCAGTTATCCCGACATATGCAAGAACGCTTGTTATGCTGCCTGAAGAGTAGGCGTCGTTAAGCTTGTTGTAATAAGAGGCGAGCGCATCGGTCTCGCTGATACCTGTAACGGTGGAGGCGTCATAGATCGAAAATGAAGCGTATTTATCTTTCAGCTGTTCAGAAATGCCTGCGACTGCGGTGTAAAGCTGCGAGCCGACGGCATTTTTGCTAATATAGATACTGTCGGTATAGGGAAGTTTGATCCCGTTAAATTCATAAAAATCAGAACCTGTTTCCAGATGGGTATAATCATCGAGAAGACTGCGTTTTACAAGGATCCCTGACACCGAATGCGAATTCAGGGCATCGAACAGAGAAGAGTTGCCGTTAAAATCAAGAACATGATCTTCAAGGGCGGTGCCTTCCGTGATCTCGATAAGAGCAGAGTCAATGCCCCAGTAACCGTTCTCAACGGGACCGCTGGTCAGGGAGTTTTTCTTGACTATGGCAGTCAGGGCATTGTTATAAACGGGAAAACTGATAAGATCACCGTCGAGGCCTTCGGGAAGACCGAGAACGAGGTCGAGTTCGCCGGTCGTAAGCATGTCAAGGGCATCGGCGGCGGATATTTCAATGCCGTCCTTGACAGAAACCTGTTCAAGTTCGCATCCATAGACGGTTTCATCTTGCAGAAGGCGCAGTAATTCAGGGTACAGACCGGTTACCTCTCCATTTTCACGGTAACGGAGAGGATATTCATTCATCTGCTCGACCCAATATCTGACAGTACCTGCCATTGTTCTTACCAACCTCGCTTATCAACATCGGATGCCGGTTATAAAACTCGCTTTCCGATACCGGATTCCAGGTAATTAAACTGTTCGGCGAGACCGGATACATACGGCGATCCTCATTTATGAGTATAACAAAAGAACTCTGATGATACAACACATAAAAAACTTCTTGACAAAAATATAAACAGACAATATAATGTATTTCGTGCCTTGCTTAAGACATAGACGGGATCTTAGCTCAGCTGGGAGAGCATCTGCCTTACAAGCAGAGGGTCATAGGTTCGAGCCCTATAGGTCCCATTTCTGTGAAAACAGATATATTAATGAAACATACATGGCGAAGTAGCTCAGTTGGCCAGAGCACACGGTTCATACCCGTGGTGTCGAGGGTTCAAATCCCCCCTTCGCTACTGCAGACCCACCGAGTTATTCGGTGGGTCTCATGTTTTTTACGGAGGAATTATTATGACAGGGAAAGATGCAATAGAACTGAGAAAGAGACTTAAGAAGGATTGCAGCATTACAAGAGTCGCAGGCTGCTATGTTGACAGCAACAAGGAACAGGTGGTTACTTTCAGCGAACCTTTTATTTCCGTAGATGAACTCGAAAGTCTGAAATACCTTGAGATAGCGAAGAAAACCCTGAGCGGATCGATCGGCAACAATATACTCGAACTTGATTTTGAAACGATCGAAGAACAGGAAAACGGCATGCAGAAGCTCCTGTATGACATCAGGGAAAGCGGCCTTAAGGACGAAGCGCTGCTGCAGAAGCTCTATACACGCATTATCGATAATTACAGTTATCCGGATAATTATCTGATCCTCCTGTTCCACGACAGATACGATGTTATGAAGCAAACCTCGGACGGGCAGACACTTGACGAATCGGAAGAGGTCTTTGAATATATTCTTGGAGCCGTATGTCCCGTAGTGCTTTCAAAACCCGGCCTCGGATATATTTCCGGCCAGAACCGCATAGGTGCGGTAGCACGGGAACGCGTTGTGGATGTGCCGCAGATAGGATTCCTGTTCCCGGCATTTGACGACAGAAGCGCGGATATTCACAAGATCGATTATTATGTAAAGGATGTCAAGGACGGCGAGGCGGATTTTGCGGAAGAGGTCATGGGCTGCGTATCGCGCAGGACCGCATTCCAGCAGAGGAATACATTTGCGGGGATCGTAAAAAGCGCTTACAGGAATGAAAGCGACAAGTATGACGATATGATCATGGAGATCCAGGACAGCTTCAATACCCGCGTTGAAGAGAAGAAGAATGAAGGGGAACTCGAAGCTGAGAAGCCTATAATCCTCGATGAGAGGCTCATGAACGAGGTCCTTGAGGAAAATAAAGTGGAAGTTGATGTTGCGAAGGACATCATCAAAGGCATGAAAGAGGAATTCGTCTCGGAGACTCCGACGGTCAACAATCTGGTCGACAAAAGGGCGGTCAAGGCGTATGCGCCTAAAAAGCGCGAGAAGGAGCTTGTGCAGGAAGTTGTAAGGCTCAAGGCAGAGATAGAACAGCCCGATTATGACGTTGCAATACGTATGGCTCCCGACAAGGCGGAACTTGTCAAGGCGGAAATAGTAGAGACCGAGCTGTATCTGCTGATCCCTATGGAAGGGAATGAGCATGTGAGCGTGAACGGCGTGGAGAGGGAGTTTGAGTAGACACCTCAGGCGACGGATCAGGTGTTTTGGAATATACAGGAGGACATGGCATGAGGATCGGAACCGGTTATGACGTACACAGGTTGAAAACAGGAAGAAAACTTATACTCGGCGGGGTTGAACTGCCGTATATACTCGGGCTTGAAGGGCATTCGGACGCGGACGTGCTGGCGCACGCAATCATGGATGCATTGCTGGGGGCCGCTGCGCTCGGAGACATCGGAAAGAAATTTCCCGACAGCGATCCGGCGTATGAAGGCATCTACAGCATGGATCTCATGGTAAAAGTGCGTGAAATGCTTGAGGAGAAGCTGTATACCGTCGTAAATGTAGATGCGACCATCATAGCCCAGAATCCCAAAATGTCTCCGTATATAGACGCGATGAGATATAATATTGCGACTGCGCTTAAAATAGATATCAGTCAGGTGAGCGTTAAAGCGACTACGGAAGAAGGCCTTGGGTTTACCGGAGAAAGTCTCGGGATCGCGGCACAGGCCGTATGCCTGATCGAAAGTGCTGCCGATGCAACTTTTACAGGTGGAGGATGCTGTCCGGGCGGGGCATTTACCGACGGAAGCGGGTGTCCGGCAACGTGTCCGAGACGGGCTTGAGTGCGTTGCGGAACACCGGAATGGAAACGAGAAATGACAACCGGAAATGACAATCCGGAGTCAGCTCGCGTAATACTGAGGAAAAAGGCAATTGAGAGTAATTGGAGGCAAACATCATGACATTCGGTATTTCAGATAATATTCCGTGTGATGTGATCAGGTTCAAACCCGTATTTAAACAGATGGTATGGGGCGGAAGCCGCATGCGAGAAGAGTTTGGATATGAGATCCCGGGCGATGACACCGGGGAGTGCTGGGCCATCGCGGCGCACAGGCACGGAGACTGCGAGATCGATGGCGGAGAATATGACGGGAAGACACTTTCGTGGCTGTGGAAGAACAAACCCGAATTGTTCGGAAGATCGCAGGAATATGAGGTTAATGATGATTTTCCGATGCTGGTCAAGATAATCGATGCCAGGAGAGACTTGAGTGTTCAGGTGCATCCCGATGATAAATATGCATCGATCAACGAGAACGGGGCTAAGGGCAAGATGGAATGCTGGTATATCCTTGACTGCAAGCCCGATGCAACGATCATTATCGGACATAATGCAAAAACACACGAAGAACTTGAAAATATGATCAGAAATGACCGGTGGAATGAGCTTCTGCGCGAGATCCCAATCCGGAAAGGCGATTTTTTCCAGATCTTTCCCGGAACCGTTCATGCGATAAAAGCCGGAACGATGATCCTTGAAACCCAGCAGAACAGCGACATAACCTACAGACTGTATGATTACGGGCGTCTGCAGAACGGACATCCGAGAGAACTTCATATTGATAAAAGCCTGGATGTCATAAGGGTTCCGTATGATCCCGATGAGGAATTCGTAAAAGGCGAAAGTATGGCATGTGATAAGCCCGGACGAACCGGTTCATATCAGAAGGATCCGGATAATGAATCCCTGGTGGATTGTGAGTTCTACCACCTATGGCATCTGAAATGTCATGAAGGTGACAGATATTACGGCAAAAACGGCGGGTTTATCATGTGTTCGGTGATAGACGGAGACGGAAAGATCACCGTTTTCCCGAAACAGCAGGAGAAGACTTCTTCTTGCGAAAGCGGAAACGGAAAAGCAACACCGGTCGGGAAAGGTGATCATTTCATGATCCCTGCTGGTTTTGGGTCATTTACGACCACCGGAAATTTCGAAATGATATGTTCGGTACCTGAAGAGTACGGAGATTAGTATGAAGATAGCAGCTGTCGTGATCAGGACACTGATCCAATGGACCTGGGGTATCCTGCAGAATATAGCGGGTCTGGCGGTATTCCTTGTAAATATCCGCAGGAAACATTATATCTATAAGGGATGCATCGTGACCGAATGGGGCAGCCGGGATATGTCAATGGGACTCGGAATGTTTATATTTCTCGGACAAAGCAGTATTAATGATGAAGATGTGCGCGCACATGAATTCGGACACACGATACAATCTATGATACTCGGACCGTTTTTTGTTTTTGTGATTGCTTTTCCTTCGCTGTTTTGGGCTAATTCGCGCAGGATGGAGAAATACAGAGGTCAAAAAGGCGTCGATTACTACAGGTTCTATCCGGAACGCTGGGCCAACCATATCGCGGTACGTAAGCTGGGAAGGTGTCCGGGAAAGGATAGCGGGCGCGCATGACAAATGTAATTTCTTGCAGCGTGTTGTCAAATATTGCTTTTTATTAAGGTAAATAAGGTATTTTCGAAATCAAACTTCACTTTTTGAGAAAAATATGTTATATTAATTATTAATTAATAGATTTAAAGGAGGGTTTACAAATGGCTATACCTACACCACACAATGCGGCAAAGAAAGAGGACATCGCGAAGACCGTGCTTATGCCCGGCGATCCTTTAAGAGCGAAGTTTATTGCCGATACTTTTCTTGAGGATGTAAAATGCTTTAACACCGTGCGCAATATGCTCGGATTTACCGGCCAGTACAAGGGTAAGACCGTTTCTGTTATGGGGCATGGAATGGGTATCCCTTCTATTGGTATCTATACCTATGAGTTGTTCAATTTCTATGATGTTGAAAATATTATAAGGATCGGTTCATTCGGCGGATATAACGACAACCTTGAACTGGGCGACCTTGTGATCGCTGAGGGTGCCTGCACCGACTCCAATTATGCAAGCACTTACTGCCTTCCCGGCACATTTGCACCCATCGCCGATTTCGGTCTCCTGCGCAAGGCAGTAGAGGCTGCAGAGGCTCAGGGAGTGAAGTATGTAGTCGGCAATGTAGTATCATCCGATGTTTTCTATGGCGACAACCCCACTGCCAACGACAGCTGGAAGAAAATGGGCGTACTCGGCGTTGAAATGGAAGCGGCAGCACTTTACATGAATGCCGCAAGAGCGGGCAAGAAGGCTCTTTGCATGCTTTCGTGCTCGGATCATATTTATAAAGGAACTGCACTTTCGGCAGAAGACAGACAGACGAAATTCCGAAGTATGATGGAAGTAGCGCTTGAAATAGCGTAAGTTTTTCGTCCGATCATAGTGTTTTTGATGCGCCGGAAAGGGGGATCCTTTTCCGGCACTCGTGTTTTTATACGATAAGCGAATGCACTCAATCCGGGCGAAGCCTGCGGGATGAGTACCACGGAATAAGGATGTAAGTAAGGGGATTATCAGGTAAATACATTATGAAAAAGATCAAATTACCCGGACAGGTTCTGAAACTGCTGTCCGACAATTCTATAAGGGAGGATGCCATAATTGCTGCTTCATCGACCGATATGAATACGGAAGGTGAATATGCGGACGGTTATGTAGTCCTTACCATGAACAAGCTGGCGATTATTACCTCGCCGCCGGATCCGGTGGAAATTCATTCTTTCAAGGGATATATTTCCAAAAACAGTATTCCCGAAAGACCCAGAGATTGGGCGATCAGGATATTTGAGAACGACAGGCTCGCAAGCCTTAAGTGTGAGCCTTTGGTGGCATGCTCGGAATTGGTGGCGACACTGAAGGATGAGGCGGAACCGGCAAAGGATGGCAAGAAGGCCGATGACAGCGAAGGGACCGATGACAGTAAAGGTACCGGCGAAAGAGGAACTCCTCTCAGCCTCACCGCATTCACAAACCTCCACAGGGAAAGCATGCACCGGCTGGCCAGAAGCTTTGATAAGATCAAGAATCCCGTGCCTGAAGGTGAGCGGGAAGAGGAAGAAGAAGAGGACGATTTCTGCCCGGTCTGCGGCATGATGTATCCCGACAAAAATCGTAAGATATGTCCGAAATGTATGGACAGAAAATCGGTATTCAGGCGTACGCTTGCATATTTCAAGCCGTATGCGGGTTATATCGCGGTCATGCTGCTCTGCTACATCGCTATGGCAGTCATGAACCTGGTCTGGCCGTATCTGAACGGCACGGTGCTCTATGACTATGTTCTTGCCAAGAATGAAGGATTTCTTGTAAAACTGGGTATCGAGAACGGAAGATATGTCACGGCGCTTATTATGGTCGTGGGCGGAATGCTCATCGCAAGACTGATGCTGCTCCTGATCCAGATGCTTCAGGGAGTGCTTACGGCCAGGATCGTAACAGGCGTTGTCCGCGACATCAAGAAGAGCATATTCGCAAATATGGGCAGGCTGTCGATCAGCTTTTTCAGATCACGTCAGACCGGCGGACTCATGACCAGAGCATTGTCGGATGCCGAGCGTGTAACCGGTTTCTTCATTGACGGCATGCCGTATGTATTTATCAACGGAATGATGACCATCGCTACAATCGTCGTAATGTTCATGATGAAATGGCAGATGGCTGTTATCGCGATCGTTATGATCCCTGCGGCGGTAATGATAGGTTATTACCTGAGACCCAGGATCTGGAGCATGTACGGACATCGCCACAGAAGTGAACGTTCCGTCAACAGCCAGGTTAATGACAACCTCACGGGAGCACGTGTTGTTAAGGCTTTCGGACAGGAAAAGCGCGAGATAGAGAGATTCAGGCATAACAACGAACGTCTTCGCGATTCGGAAATGGCGATCGTTTCCTTCCAGAATTATTTCAGACTGATCTACGGAGGCACTTTCCAGATCCTGAATATGCTGGTATGGATGGTGGGCGTGTATTTTATCCTTGTCAGAAATGAAATGGAACTGGGCATACTGATCACATTTACCGGATATGTCGGACAGCTGCAGGGCCCCATCAATTTCTTCTCGTTCCTGTTCCACTGGTGGGCGGACAGCATGAACAGCGCGCAGCGTATTTTCGAAATACTTGATGCGCAGCCCGAAGTCAGGGAAAAAGATGATCCGGTAAGGCTGACCGATCCGGTCGGACATATCGAACTGAAGAATGTCAATTTCGGATATGAGATCAACAAGCCGGTGCTGAAAGATATTTCACTTGATATCCCGGCAGGAAGCATGCTCGGCATCGTCGGAAGATCGGGTGCGGGCAAGACGACTCTGGTCAACCTGATATCGAGACTTTATGATGTAAATGAAGGTGAGATCCTCTTCGACGGCGTCAATATCAAGGATATCGCATTTAAGGATCTGAGGCGCAATGTCGCGATGGTTTCGCAGGAAACATACATTTTCATGGGAACGGTTGCGGAAAATATCGCATATGCCAACAGAGAGGCTTCCAGGGAAGAGATCATCAACGCGGCGAAGCTGGCGAGCGCCCATGAGTTTATCATGAGGATGCCGGATGGCTATGATACGATGATCGGTTCTTCGGGAAGAGAGCTTTCGGGCGGTGAGAAACAGCGTATTTCCATCGCGAGGGCCATTCTTGCCAATCCGAAGGTATTGATCCTTGACGAGGCAACGGCTTCGGTAGATACCGAGACCGAGCGTGAGATCCAGCATTCGGTGGCATATCTGGTAAAGGGAAGGACAACGATATCCATTGCCCACAGGCTTTCGACGCTTCGAGACGCGGATTTCCTGGTGGTCATCGATCATGGGGAGATCACCGAAAAAGGTACAGACAGTGAGCTTGCTGCACTGAAAGGAACGTATTACAAGCTGATGGAGCTGCAGACGAAGGCATTGGCGATGAGAGGGATAGAGTAGAAAGGAAAAGGATATGGGTTACGGAAAAGGTTTTCACGGTGAGGAGAAGGAATTTGATCTTGAGGAGATGGAGAAAGAAACCGAAGAAATGCTCAAGATCAGATATCTGAACTCCGATAACGCCGATTTTAAAAGGACGGAAGGCGGGTTTGTAAGTTTGAAGATCGGGGACGAGAATTACGAGAGGGTTCATGTCGTAAGGATGTTTCCGTTTACGGACCCGGAGCATTATATTTCGATCAGGACGCCGGATGAGAATTCGAAGGAGATCGGAATAATCAAAGATTTCAAGGATGTTTCGGCGGATACCCGCAAGATGCTCGAGGAACAGATGAATCTGAGATATTTTACGCCGATCATCACAAAGATCATCAATATCAAGGATGAGTACGGATATGCTTATTTTGATGTGGTGACCGACAGAGGCGCGTGCAGGTTTACGATCAATATCGGCGGAAGCGCCGTGGTGCACCTGAGCGATACACGTATACTTATTTCTGATATCGATGAGAACAGATTTGAGATACCGGATATAATGAAACTGACGGTAGGGGAGAGAAAGAAGTTGGATCTGTTCCTGTAAAATACAGGAAAGAATAGGAAAAAGGTATGATCTTAAAATATGCGATTTCAAAAGAGCTGAGGCAGGAACTCGGCTTGAGAGAGAATGAAGAGCTGTATTACTGTGTACCATATGATATTGATGATGACGGCTCGATGCTGGATGATTCGTATATAGTTGTCAGCAATTTCCGGCTGTTCATCACCAAAAAGGGAAAGGTGCTCGAAAGCCTCGAACTGAAGGATGCCGGTGAGGTTATCGCGGAACCGCTGATCAACTGCGGAACACTGATCTGGAAGCAGAATGATACGGAACGCAAGCTTATCCGCTATTCTTCGAAACATCTGGCAAGATATGCATATATCGCGAGAGGCTGCAGGCTGCTGAAAGAGGGCGAGACCATTCCGGTCGAGAGCGATGAGGATGAGAAGACATGTCCGAGATGCGGAAGGGCGCTTCCCGGCACCAAAGAATGCCCTCATTGTACACACCAGAAGAGCGGATTGATCAATTCCATGTGGAAATATATGAAGAAATACCGCATGCTTCTGACGACGGCCATTATCCTGATGCTGCTCGCGACGGCTGTTACAATGCTCAATCCTGCATTGCAACGCATTCTGGTCGATGATATCATCAAGGATGAAAATGGTACGATGAAGGGTGCCATGATAGTACTTTTGGGAATGCTGGCGCTCAGCATCGGCATCATCCTGATCAATGCAGGCAAATACTATCTCTGTGCCAAATTGGGTGCGAACATGGCGCTTGATCTGCGCAAGGCCCTGTACGGCAAGATCCAGGAACTGTCATTGTCATTTATCAATGACAGAAAGCCCGGCGAGCTGATGAACAGGGTTATCGGCGATACCAACCGCGTAAGGGATTTCATGAGCGAGATTTTCTGTGATTTCGCGACGATAGCGGTCATCTTCGTATTCGATGTGATAATAATGCTGATCCTTAACTGGAAACTTGCGCTGATCGCGTTTGCGTTCACACCGGTGGCGGTCGGGATCTCCATTTCATTCAGAAAAGTGATCCACAGACGTTTTCATATGCAGTGGGTCAAGGATGATAATGTCAGGAGTAATCTTCAGGACGTTATTTCCGGAATGGCGGTCGTAAAGTCTTACGGTCAGGAAGAAGCCGAGGGACTGAGATTTAACGAGAAGGCCGATGCCTATGCGGCTACGCAGAGAAGCAACGAGACCGTTTGGGCTTTGTTCTTCCCGGCGATGCAGTTTATTTTGAGCATCGGAACGTATTTTATCGTCTTCTTCGGCGGAAGATCGGTGCTGAACCTTGACATGTCCGCCGGCGAGCTGATCCAGTTCGTAAGCTATACCGGAATGCTGTATCAGTACGTGGGCTGGCTGTCCAATCTGCCGAGACACCTGATGAACATCGTTACGGCGCATGAGAGGATCAGCGATGTCATGAACCAGACACCGAGGATAGCCGACGGCGAAGAAGCCGTAGAACATGAGATACAGGGTAATATCGAATTTAAAAATGCATCGTTCGGTTATAAATCCTACAAACCGGTTCTTGACGGAATCAACCTGAAGATCAAGCCCGGCGAGATGATCGGCCTGGTGGGAGCATCCGGAACGGGTAAATCGACGATGATCAACCTGATAATGCATCTGTATGAGATCGATAACGGGGAGTTGCTTATCGACGGGATCAATATCAAGGATATCGCGCTTGAAAACTATCATTCGCAGATCGGAGTCGTGCTGCAGGAAACGTTCCTGTTCTCGGGAACGATACTGAACAATATCAGATTTGCGAAGCCCGACGCGACTTACGAGGAGATCATTACGGCGGCCAAGATGGCCAATGCGCATGACTTTATCTGCAGAACTCCCGACGGATATAATACTTACGTCGGGGAGAAGGGATATAATCTTTCGGGCGGTGAAAGACAGCGTATCGCGATCGCAAGAGCAATTCTTAATAACCCGAGACTGCTGATCCTTGATGAAGCTACGGCAAGTCTTGATACCGAGAGCGAATATCTGATCCAGAAGGCCTTGGAGAGACTGACCGCGGGCAGGACCACATTTGCTATAGCCCACAGATTGTCAACGCTGCGCAACGCCGACAGGCTCGTCGTGATCGACGGACATCATATAGCCGAAGTCGGGACCCACAACGAACTGATGGAAAAGAAAGGTATTTACTACGGTCTTGTAAATGCACAGCTGGAGATGAATAAAAGTGCTTAATTTTTTATGAAATCGCACTTTCGAAATCGAAATCATTATAGACATTTTACAAGATTTGTGATATAATACTTTGGAAGGCAAATAATATATACCTCTGAATGCCTGGCGCAGGTTCTCCTGCTGACAGGCATTTATTGTATACACTGCGTTCTCGACAGGAGGTTATCTAATATGAAGGTACGTTTCAGTCTTAAAGCCGCTGTTATCGGGATTGGTGCTGCACTTACCATAGCACTTATTGCGAGCATAGGATATTTTACCTCACAGCTGCTCTCAACATCCAACAAGTATCAGGAAATGTATTTTGACACGTTGTATTCGGTGAGCGAGAAACTCATCAATGCAGACAGAGATCTGTATCAGGCGATGCTGGCTGCCGCACAGGGATATGAGATCGTTTCGGGAAATGCGGATATTCCGGAAGAATATGTTCAGCCGTACATCGAGAGTAAAAAGCAGGATTATCACGATAATGTAAAACAGACCAAGGAAAGAGCTGACGGTGCCGCTGCTATCGCGCGCGCTCAGACGACTCTGTACAGAACTACCCTGGCGGAGGACGGAAGAAGTTTTGAAGATAATTACAATGATTTTCTTACGTCGATCGCTGCATGGGAGAAGCTCTTTGATGTTGATACCTATTCGGGAGAATGGGGCAACTTCAACAACGATTTCGAGGCCGTAAGAGGTTATCTTTCGGAAATGACGGATATCTGCGAGGACTGGGCCAAGAAGGAAGAATCGATCCTCAAAGAAGATATTCAGAGAAGGATCAACGTCTCGATCATAGCTTTCGGTATTATTGCGCTCGTGATGCTTGCCATTGCGATAATCGTTGTTGATAACATGCGCAAGAGCCTGAAAGAACTTGATGCTACAGCTCAGAAAATGGCATCCGGCAATTTCTCTGAGCCGATCGTATCGAAGAGCAAATTCTCCGAATTTGTTAACCTTGGCGCACAGAACGAGACAATGCGCAGCAGATTAAGAGATGCGGTATCACTTGTCATAAGCGGTGCCGATGCGGTTGGTAATGAAGCAGAACATACTAAAGACAGTATCCGCGACTCACAGTCTGTAATGAACGATATTTCAACGGCGGTTGAGAATCTTGCGGTCGGTGCTACCGCGATGGCCAACGATGTTCAGAATACTTCGAGCATTACAGTAGATATCGGCAGTGCGATCGATGATGTTTCAAGTTCGGTAAACGAGACTCTGAACAAGGTTCAGCAGCTGGCCGAGAGTTCGCAGCAGCTCAGAGAAGGTCTGGATGTACTGCGCAGGGCTGATGAGGAAACCGATGCGAAAGCCGAGCAGGTTGCCGCTTCTGTCAGTGAGACCGCTGAGGTTGTAAACAAGATCTCTACCGCAGCTGACGGTATTATCAATATTGCCGGCCAGACCAACCTGCTTGCTCTTAATGCTTCTATAGAGGCTGCCAGAGCCGGAGATGCGGGACGTGGTTTCTCGGTTGTTGCCGAGAATATCAAGGGCCTTGCGACCGAGTCTGACAGACTTGCAGGTGAGATCACCACAATGTTGAAGGATATCAGCACTTATTCGGAACGCAACAAGGAACTTACCGCAAGCATCAAGGATGCTACCGCCAAGGAGACCGATTCGCTTGCGAAGATGGCCGAGGACTTCAATCAGATGCTTGCTATACTTGATCAGGCAAGAAGCGAGAATCAGGCTACCGCGAAGCAGACCGTACATATGTCTGACAAGAAGGAAGGCATCCTGGATTCCATCGAGTCACTTTCAAGTATTTCCGAAGAGAATGCTGCATCCACTGAGGAGACAAGCGCTTCGATCGATCAGCTGAACCAGAATATGGAGGCTGTAGTTGCCGATGCAGAGAAACTGAACAAGATAGCGGAAGAATTGAAGAAGAGTGTATCGTTCTTCAAGATCTGAGTTAATTGATATGAAAAGGGACAGACGCATTTTTAGAATGATGCGGCTGTCCCTTTTTTGTGCGATAAGCTCAGCCCTCAGCTAAGCTTGCTTGCTGACTGAGGGCTGAGCAATACTCTCAATCTTACCGGACGATCAGTCCGTTTTCGGGGTACTCGGTGAAGGGGCCGGGGAGAGTGTCGAGGCCTCTGTGATTTCCGAAATAGTCTGAATCGAAGGTGATCGGTGTTCCGTCGGTATTTTCGAAGCGCTGCTCGGGCTCGAAAGCCTTGCCGAGGATATCGCTCGTGATGATGCCGTTGCGGAAGTTTTTGATATATTCGAAGACGTTGGTCTTCAGAGTGTATTTGCCGTTATTTTCGACAAGTTCGACTTCTGCGTGGTGTTCGGTATCGTTGAAGCCATTCTGCTCATGCTTGCTGATATCCGCACCGTTGAAGTATGCATTGCCCTTGATCCATACGGGAAGATGTCCGAAGTGGGCCTCTGCGAGTGCACCCATATCGGGATCCTTCGTGAAATCAAACTGAGCGATCCATTCATCATATGAAGGAAAAATATCGAAAGCTGCGGTTCCTACCGTCTGATAATCATTGTCGGCAGGGGTCTTTGAGCTGTCGGAAGCAGGAAAATGCTGGATCATTATGTTGTTGTAGATACGGTCATCTCCGTGAAGGATGGTCATAAAGCCCGCGACTTCCGTCCGGTGACGGATGTGATAAGGTGTGTAGCGGGGCTCGCGCTGTCCGTTTACGATACTGTCTACGCCGGAATTGATCAGGGCGAAGGAACCGAGCATGAAGTTATGAACTACCGCAAGACCTTCGCTGGGCATGATGACCGAAACCTTCGAAAGAAGGATATTATTATCGATCAAAGTGGGACCGTGCCCTACTTCGATGAATACATCACACGAGAACATTGCTCCCTGCGCTGCCTGACGTCCTTCGGGCCTGTAGTTGTCGTGCATCAGGTTCTGGGTGATGCGGGCGCCCTGAGCCTGCCAGTCACACCATACACCCATGATACAGTTGTGAATGTGGTTGCGGCGGATCGTAACATCGATCGCTGCATGCAGTTTGATGCCGGCTGTTTCGGCACCGCCGAGCTGCTGTGAGTTGCATATGTGGTGGATATGGCAATCTTCGATCGTCGAAAATACACCGCCCATACGGCCGACGATACCGGTCTGCTCGCAATGGTGGATGTTGCAGCGGCGGATGATGTGGCCGCCGACACGCTCTTTCAGCCAGCCGTGGTATTGTCCGCGGCATACCGCGTCACGTTCCATCTGGGTGGGACTCTTTACATGCTTGTGATAGAAATACATATCGTTTTCCGGGTCACGATATTTGCCGAGAGAGATTCCGCAACATTTGCTGTTGCTGATCTCACAATCTTCTATGATCCATCCGCGGCTCCAATGAGGTCCGATCATACCGTCCTGATAAGAGGCGGGCGGAGCCCATGTGGTCGCGGCCTTGGTGATCAGGAAACCGCTGACGGTGATATAGCCTATACCGGTTTTTGAAGGCATGAAACAATTACGGCGTACATTGATCTCAACCTTTTCTTTATTGGGATCAAGTCCGCGGAAATTTGCATACAGAACGGTCGTGTTACCGTCCTGTTCGGTGTACCATTTTGACTTTGATTCTTCAGCGTTCCAGGCGCAGGGATCCGCTTCGGCCTTGATACATTCTTCGAGCGTTACGGTCTCATACATCATGAGATCATTGATGTAAACCGAACCGGTATGGCGTACCTTCGGCGCAAAATACCAGTCGCCGCATACATAAGTCGTATAAGGATTGTAATCACCGAATATGCCGTTATCGACCCTTGCGGTCCAAACATCGCCTTCATACCTGGTCCAGCCGGTCAATTCTTCCGCACCTGTGATAACCGCACCGAGAGGCTTTTCGGATCTGTATGTGATCCGGGCATCTTTTGTGCCTGCATTTTTCGGATTGACATATTCGCGGTAGATACCGGGGGCAACAAGTATCTCGTCACCGGGTCTGGCAACAGCCGCGGCAGCATTGATCTTCTTAAAAGGCATTTCTTTGGTCCCGTTCCCATCACGGGAGGCATTTGCATTGACATAATAGATCATAATACCGTTCTCCTTTTTTGAAATAAATAAACCCGTAGTACTATGTATCAATTATAGATCAGACAATTTTGGGAATCAATGGAATATATTGTGCTGGAGTGAAAAGCGGAGAAAGCTTATTTACTTAATTATGCCCGCGGGATATAATGATATTGTATGATTTTTTGGTTATCGAATATGTCCGGAAAGGAATAAAATGAATATGTCGGAATACGAACGTTTAATTGAAATAGTGACCCGCCTGCGGGCGGAAGGCGGCTGTCCGTGGGATCGCGAACAGACACACGTGTCGTTAAAGCGACACGTGATCGAAGAAGCATGTGAAGTCGTTGCAGGTGTGAACAGGTTGGAGAAGACCGGTGATCCGGACAATCTGAAGGAAGAACTCGGCGACCTGCTCTTTCAGGTCGTCATACAGGCACAGATCGCAAAAGAGGAAGGTCTGTTCGATATGGAGGATGTATGCCGTACCATTTCCGATAAAATGGTAGCCAGACATCCGCACGTGTTCGGAGATGCTGAAGTCCCCGAGGATATCATAAGCACCTGGGAAGAGATCAAGAAGGCGGAGAAGAAAAACGAGAACAAGGCCGAAGAACTGCACTATCTTGCGGAGGCTTTTGAAGAAAGCAGGGGACTGATCGAGAAGGCAAAGGAAAGAAAGGGAATATCCTGAATGTATTATCTTGTCGGCTTATTAAAATGAATTGCTTGTTTTTATCTGCTATGGTAAGATAATTATGACTTTTTTCAGAAGGCAGGGAGGTGGATTATGGGCCAAGAGCGTAAAACCGGCCTTATCATGGAAGGCGGTGCGATGCGCGGACTGTTTACGAGCGGCGTCATCGATGTGATGATGGAGAACGGGATCACATTCGACGGGGCTATCGGGGTATCCGCAGGCGCGACCTTCGGTTGCAATATCAAATCAAAACAGATCGGACGTGCGGCCAGGTACTGTGCGGCATATTGCAACGATGACAGGTTTGCGAGCCTGAACAGCCTGATCAAGACCGGGGATATTTACGGAGTTGATTTCTGCTATCGCGAACTTCCGCAGGAACTGGATCCGTTTGATTTTGAAACATTTACGAACAATCCCATGGAATTCTATGTTGTGGCAACCGATATAGAGACCGGCAAGGCGGTATATCATAAATGCAGTGATGCCGGAGATAATGACATGCAATGGATACGGGCTTCGGCGTCGATGCCTCTGGTTTCGAGGACCGTTGAGATCGGCGGCAGGAAACTGCTTGACGGCGGCATGTCGGATTCGATCCCCGCAGCGGGATTTGAGAAGCTCGGGTTCAACCATAATGTAGCGATCCTGACGCAGCCTCTGGGATATATCAAACATAAAAATGAATATATGATCCCGATAAAGATAAAATACAGGAACTATCCGAACCTTGTAAATGCTATAGCTAACAGGCATAAGAAATATAATGCCCAGACTACATACATCCGCAAGAAGGAGCTCGAAGGAGAACTGTTCGTCATAAGACCTCCCAAGGCGCTTGAAGTGGGAAGCGTGGAAAGGGATGCTTCCGAGATCATGAGGGTATATGAGATCGGAAGGAGAACGATGACGGAGAGAATAGAGGAACTGAAGGAATATATGGGAGTGTAATAAGGAGGTTTACAGATGATTTTTAAGGATGAAAACGGAGCATTGATCGCACAGCGCAGCGGTGAAACATTGAAGATAGAGGCATGGGGAAAGAACGCACTCAGAGTACGTGCTACCATGCTGTCGGATTTTACCGGGGAGGATTGGGCACTGACAGAAACGTCCGGGCGTGGTACGGAGCAGGCGACTGTTAAGATCTATACGAAAGATTATCTTGAGGGTGAGGGGTACGTAAGCCATCAGCCTCATGCCGAGATCGTAAACGGAAGGATCAAAGCCGAAGTTAATTTCGCCGGGGTTCTTTCATTTTACAGAGATGATAAACTGATACTGAGGGAATACTATCGTTCCTACGGTGGGACGATCTCGAAAGAAAGCAGATGCCTGAAGATAGTTAACCGCGAATGGAAGGGTATTATCGGCGGTACAGGGTACTCGCTGAACCTGAAATTCGAATCGAATGAAGGTGAGAAGATCTTCGGTATGGGCCAGTACCAGCAGCCTTATATGGATCTGAAAGGCAGCGTTCTCGAACTGGCACAGCGCAATTCACAGATCAGTGTTCCTTTCATGGTATCCTCACTCGGATACGGAATGCTCTGGAACAATCCTGCGGTCGGAAGTGTTACATTCGGACGCAATTACACCGAGTGGATCGCCCGCTCGACACGCCAGATGGACTATTGGATCACCGCAGACGAGGATCCGAAGACCATTCTCGGAAATTATACAAATGTTACCGGACATGCTCCCGAATTCCCCGAGGAACTGATGGGACTGTGGCAGTGTAAACTGAGATACCGTACCCAGGAAGAAGTCCTGAGCGTTGCAAGGGATTATCACAAACGCGGCATCAAGATCGATCAGATAGTTATCGATTTCTTCCACTGGACCGTTCAGGGTGATTGGAAATTTGATAAAACTTATTGGCCCGATCCCAAGGCTATGGTCGATGAACTTCATTCAATGGGCATCAAGGTCATCGTTTCGATATGGCCTTCGGTTGACCGCAAATCCGAGAATTTCTATCCGATGATGGAACAGGGCCTGTTGATCAAGACCGAGCGCGGGGCCGCACAGACTTATGATTATCAGGGAGACTGTGTTGAGATCGATCCGTTCAATCCGAAGACCCGTGAGTATGTATGGAATATATGTAAGAAGAACTATTACGATTACGGAATAGATGCTTTCTGGCTGGACAACTCGGAGCCCGATTACGGCGTATACGATTTTGAAAATTATCGTTATTGTGTCGGACCTGCTCTTGAGGTAAGCAATATGTATCCCCAGATGTACAGCAGAGTATTATATGACAATATGAGCAAGATCGGCGACGGCAAGGTCGTAAATCTTCTCCGCTGTGCTTGGGCGGGCAGCCAGAAATATGGCAATGTTGTCTGGTCGGGTGATGTGCCTTCGACATTTGAAACATTTTACGACCAGGTACAGTGCGGACTGAATATGGGTCTTGCGGGTATCCCCTGGTGGACTACCGACATCGGCGGATTTATGACCGATGATGTAAATGATCCCGATTTCAGACAGCTTCTGATACGCTGGTATCAGTTTGCGGTGTACTCGGCAGTCCTCCGTATGCATGGCGACCGAGGACCCTATAATATACCTCCGCTGGATGACCGTGACTGGGGCGGCGGATATCTGCACACGGGTCAGCCGAATGAACTTTGGAGTTACGGAGAAGACAATTTTAAGATCATGAAGAAGTATTATGATATCCGTATTGAGCTCCATGATTACATTAGAACACTGTTCAAAGAAGCATCAGACAATGGGTCTCCACTCATTAGAACAATGTTCTACGAGTTCCCGCAGGACAAAAAGTGCTGGGAACTTCAAGATCAGTATATGTTCGGGTCAAAATATCTCGTTGCACCGATATTTAGACTCAATTGTTTTGAACGTGAGGTCTACTTACCTGAGGGCAAGTGGAAGTTAACCTCAACGGGAGATGTGTTCGAGGGAGGTCAGACGGTAAAAGCTGCCGCTCCGATCGAATATACACCCGTATTTGAGAGAATCTGATCAACTATAAAATTTTTATCTGTTCCGGAGGTTTTTTAAGAAATGTTCAGGAGTTTCAAAAGAATCATTGCAGTAGCTTTATGTGCCTTCTTTATTATTTCGGTTGCCTGTACCGCAAACGGAAACGGTGTAAAAGTAAGCGCCGCGGCACCTTATATTGAGAGTGAAGATTTCGTGGGTCTGAAGGATGCATTTGCCGACTATTTCAAAATAGGCGTGGCTATGCCTGCCAGCAACAACTGGTTTTTATCGGACGGGTCCAAGGCTCAGACGGTCAAGAAGATCTTCAGCAGTCTGACCACAGAAAATGAGTTCAAGCCGGAATCGAACTTCAATAAGGATTCCGAAACATTGTACAAGGCAGGCACGGGCGGCAACGGTATGTTGAAATTCTGTGACGAGAACGGGATCAAGATGCGTTACCACGTACTTGTATGGCATTCGCAGATCAATGCCTCCATTTTTGGAATTGATTTTAAGGCTACACAGGGAGGAAAGGCGACAAACAGCGCGAACGGTTCCCTCGATGCCGACAGTCTGGTCGATAGGGATACGCTGATCGCGAGGCTGAAAACATATATTTACGGTGCTATGGAGTATGTATACTCGAACGGCTATGCCGATACCGTATATGCTTTTGACGTCGTAAATGAAGCTGTCGACGAGGGTAAGGATGACGGACTCAGACGCAGCTACTGGTATAAGATCATAGGTCCCGAATTCCTTTACTATTCATTTTTATTTGCAAGAGAAGCCGAGCTGACATATTCCAAACAGTATGCGAGCTTGTACGGACTCGATCCGGAAGGCGATCTGTCATCGATCTTGCCGAAGCTCTTCTATAATGATTACAATGAGTGGTTCCCGGCAAGAGTAAATATCATTACCGACTTTACCACACAGAGGGTCTGGAATAAGGATCAGAGCATGGTCAAGTCATTTGCGATCAAGGCAGACGGCGACGGAACGATGCTGGGAGACGGTCTGATCGACGGTATAGGAATGCAGGGACACCTGAGTGACAATAACAATATCGATCAGTATATCTCTGCGCTTGAAGCATACAATGAGGCTGTCGGAGAGGTTCAGATCACCGAGCTGGATGTCGGATGCACACATCATGACGATAACAGATGGTATTATCAGGCGAAGTTCTATTATGAGCTTTTCTCAAGACTCGTAGCTGCAAAAGATTCCGGCGTGAACCTTACATCGGTAACCTTGTGGGGCTTGTCGGATGATATGACATGGCGAAGCGGAGATGATCCGCTGGTACTCTACGGCGATCTGTCGAAAAAGCCCGCTTACGATGCGATACTGATGGCGGCAGAGAAGAAGGAATTCACGATGACACTTGCGGATGCAATGAAGGATCTGGAAGACATCGATATCAATTTTGAACCTTCGTCCGGCAATATGTATACACCCGAAAAGGCCGGATTCTATCCGAGAGGTACGGGACATCAGCCTGTCCTCGAGATGGCTCCGCAGGTCAATCATACACCTGATGCGATCACGGGATTATCCGTTGTATGCCGCCGTCAGGAGCAGGATGCGACCATTCAGATGGACGTTTCGAAGTTCTCGGGTAAAAATGTGACATTTACGGCTTATGTAAAGACTGCCGACAAGGTTGCCAGAATAGGACTTGATACCGGAGAGAGCACGCCGCTCAAGGAGATAAGCATTCAAAATGATGACTGGCATGTGATCTCGCTGAATTTTGACATTCCCGAGGGTAAGAGCTCCGCGTATATTTATTTTGAAACTGATGGAAATGCGGATCTGTTTATAGACGATGTATCGCTGATCTACACCCGCGACGGCGGAGAGCCTGCACCGGTCGTATCTGACGGAAGCGAGGAGGCTCAGATCACTTCACAGCCCGATAATACGGTAACGGAAACTCCCGCTTCGTCTGCGGCGCCCGAAGGCAGCAGCGGATCGGAAGGCGAAACTTCGCAGAACGGTGAGAAGGACGGAAAGAAAGATAAAAGTATCACTAAGGGCGCAATTGCGATAGCGATAGTCGCAGCCCTTGCCGGAGTTGTTGTATTTATACTTAAGAAACGCGAAAAGAAAGCCTGACGGTTTATAAAGATAATGCAGATTGATCGGAGGTCGGACATTTGAATAAGAAAAAAAGGATCAGAAGGTTGTTCGCAGTGCCGCTGATCATGAGTTTCATAATGATATTATCCGGATGTTCGGGCGGAGGACAGGGAACCGGTACACAGGATCCGGGCAGCGCAAGCAGCTCACCCGGGAGCGATACCGTAGATCCCGATAATACGGATCAGAACGGTGGCAATACCGATGAAAACGGCACGGACTCCGGGACTCCGGGTACAGACGGCAGATGCGAGATAACCGCATTTGCGACGGGCAAAGCGGATTCGCTCCTGATAAGTTCGGGAGACGTGAACGTGTTGATCGATGCCGGCGAAGAAGATGACGCTGAACTGATATGCAAAAGGCTCGGTGAAAAAGGTGTCACACGACTGGACCTGATGATCGTGACCCATTTTGACAGGGATCACGCAGGCGGTGTTCCGAAGATCCTGGAACAGGTGACGGCGGATAAAGTATATTATCCGGACTATGCCAATACCAAAGACGTATATCTTGCCTTCAGAAGGGCTGTTTCGGATTCGAGCGGGGAGGGCAAGATAACCCGGGTTACGGAGTTTACGGCCGGGGACCTTAAGTTCGTGATATATCCGGAAGAAGATCCCGAAAGCCTGCGGTCGAAGAGCAATGATTTCGACAATGATATGTCACTTATATGTATGCTGTATTATAAAGATTACAGGTTCTTCTTCGCAGGGGATATAGAGAAGGAGCGTATAGCGGAGCTTACGGATCTGGATCTGAAATGCGACTGGATAAAAATGCCGCATCACGGCAGATACAATAAGAAATTAAAACAGCTCCTTGATGCCTGTGCTCCTTCGTATGCCGTGGTAACCGATTCCGATGAAGAGATCGCGGAGACGGATACACTGGTCGAGCTGCAAAAGAGGAAGATCCAGACCTTTTCAATACGAAAAGGCGAGATCGTGACCATCGCGGATGATGAGGGCATCAGCGTGCAGTATGCGCAATGACCGGGTTCATCCGATTATGGCGCTGAAACCGAAGAAAATGATCCCGGCACCGATGGCAGCGAGTCCGAGCTCACCGCCGGACAGCATGCAGATGGTCCAAAGTGCGGTCATGGAAAGTTTGAAGATAAATCCGAATACATTGCCTGTGATCCTGAGGGCTTTGCAGATTTTCATAAAATATAAGCTGTTTGTTCTCATGTTTGTCGGTCTCCTTTTGTTTATGTGTTTTCCGGGTTTACAAGTATATGCTAGCAACTTATAAGTCCTGAAAACAGGACTTATTCTTTTTCGGAGGGTATATTTTTATGATCGGTTCGTTTTTGATGAATGAAGTGGAATTGAGAGACAGATACTGTGTAAATGCGTTGAATAAAGAGATCAGATATCTGACGTCGTTTGATGCCGACAAACTGCTTGCGGGCTTCAGGGAGACGGCCGGACTGGACACGAAAGGCGCCAAGAGATACGGCGGCTGGGAAAACATGCTCATCGGTGGACATACACTCGGACATTACCTGTCGGCTATGGCTCAGGCATATGCCAATGCCGGTGTTCCGGATGCCGATAAAGAGAAGATATTTCAGACGGTCTCGTACATCGTGGAGGAACTGCTCGTATGTCAGGAAAATTCGCGCGGTGAGAAGGGATTTATCTTCGGAGCGACATTTGTCGATGAAAACGGTAAGCGCTGTGAAAGCCTTATGCCGGAGGAAGGCCGGGCTGTGAATGTCGAGGCTCAGTTTGACCGCGTGGAGAAAGGAAAGACCAATATCATTACGGAGAGCTGGGTTCCGTGGTATACGATGCACAAACTGTTTGCCGGACTGATCGCGGTATATGAGCTGATGGGAAGCGCCGGACCTGTAAACGGGGAAGATACGGGCAAGCTTACAGCCGATACGCTGAGGCTGCTCAAAGGCCTCGGAGACTGGACTTTTAACAGGGCCGGGAAATGGAGCGAAGAAATCAGGAGGACCGTTGTCTCCATTGAATACGGCGGTATGAATGACGTCCTGTATGAATTATTTGCGATCACCGGTGATGAGCGGTACTGCCTGGCAGGTGATAAATTTGACGAACCTTTCCTGTACGATAAGGTGGCATCCGGCGCGAAAGATGTGCTGAACAATCATCATGCCAACACCACGATCCCGAAATTTATCGGTGCTATGAACAGGTACGTGGCTGTCAACGGCAAGACTGTAGGCGGGGTATTGCGTGATGAAACCAGATATCTGGAGTATGCAAAGGCTTTCTGGGATATGGTTGTTGAACGCCATACATATATTACGGGCGGTAACAGCGAGTGGGAACATTTCGGACCCGATCATATCCTGAACGGCGAGCGTACCGCTTGCAATAACGAGACCTGTAATGTTTACAATATGCTGAAGCTCTCCAGAGGCCTGTTCATGATAACCGGAGAAAAGAAATATCTCGATTATTATGAAAATACATTCTGCAATTCCATTCTTTCTTCACAGAACCCGGAGACCGGAATGACCACCTATTTCCAGCCGATGGCGACCGGATATTTCAAGACTTACGGCGAACCGTTTACCAAGTTCTGGTGCTGTACGGGTTCCGGAATGGAGAATTTTACAAAGCTTAATGACAGCCTGTTTTTCTGTGAAGGTTCGGCTGTTTACGTAAACATGTATTTTGGATCGGTACTGACGTCTGAAAGACATAATCTGAGACTGACGGTGGAGACGGGACTTCCGTATGACGGGAAAGTCAGTATTTTACTTGAAGCACCGGATGAAAACAGACCGATCGCCTGCTCGAAACTGTACTTAAGACTTCCCGACTGGGCGGTTGACCCCGACAGAACAGCATTTACGATCAAACCCGTGAAAGAACCGGCGCCTTTCGAACCGGAGAGATACGACCTGAAGATCACAGAGGATTGGGCCGTGGTCGAAGGTGACCTCTCAAACTGCCGGACGATCACGTTCGAATTCGAAATGAAACTGAAAGCGGTCGGACTCCCCGATGATGACAAGGTGTTTGCCCTGAAATACGGTCCGATGGTATTGAGCGCGGATCTTGGCAGGGAAAACATGAGCACCACGATCACGGGAGTTGATGTTACCGTACCCGCACGAAAGCTTGAGAACTGTGATGTGATCGTATTACCTGACGGGGTCAGCAGGGAAAAGTTCGTAAAAGATCCCGAGGAATACGTAGTGCGCCGCCACCGCAACATGATGTGGGGGACCGGCGGAGATGACAGTGATATACCGGAGTTTACTTCTCCCGACGAAAAGCTCGTATTCTCGCCCCATTTCCTGAGATATCAGGACAGATACGGTATTTATTTCTATTACCTGACCGAAAAGGAAGCTAAAAGAGCTGCCGAAGAAGGCAGACTTGGGGCGGGAGAGACGATCGACACCGTAATGCCCGGATACGGACAGTATGAAAATGATGAGCTGCACGCGATGATGGAGATCAATACCGAGAGTGTTACGAGCGGGGCTACATACAGGATTGCAAAGGGCGGGGGAGCTTTCTCGTACAGGATAGCGGTGGAAAAGGGAAAGAAAAACCACCTTTCCTTGATGTTGAGACTGTGTGATAACCGGAAACCTCTGAAGATCACGGCTGACGGTGTTGAACTGTTCAATGCGGTTCTGGCTTACAGAGGAACGGACCAGTATTATAAGATGGAATTCGAGATTCCGGAGTATATTGTTTCGGGAGCGGAGCATGTTATCGCAAACGGTGAAGAATACGATGTCATAAGGATCGCATTCTCCGGAACGGCGGAAGCGGATTCTGCGGCAGTATGCGATTATATTAAGATAGTTTCTTTCTGAATTCTGCGCATCCGGCCACGGGTTGCCGATTATCGACAACCCTATTGAGGCTTCTAAAGAAGCGATGATTTAACCGGTGCTTCATTAGGGAAACACTGATTAAGTGTTTCCCCGCGCGAAAATCGCAGGCACGAAGTGCCCTTCCTATGCGATTTTCTGCGCATCCCGCCGGAGGCATCTAAGGAAGCGATGATTTAACCGGTGCTTCCTTAGATATGTTTAGTATTACATAATTGCTCTTCAGGAAAGGATATCGGAGGAAAATCAGTTATGGCCAGTACAAATAAATGCGAGTACTGTGGTTCTACCATTACGAGCGAAGATCAGAGCTGTCCCAATTGCGGGGCGGCGAATCCCTTGTATGTCGTTGATCTGCCCCGCAGGGTAACCGATCCGAGAACGATCGAGGAATTGCAGGAATACTGTGCGGAACGGGGAATGCCGCTGTTACGCATGAGATTCTTCATAGGGGAGGATTTCAGGGAACCGAGAGCTTTCGGTATATATAAGGATGGAAATGAATTCGTCGTTTACAAGAACAAGGCCGACGGCAGCAGAGCTGTGCGTTACAGAGGTCCGGACGAGGCTTATGCCGTAGGACAGATATATGACAAGCTGATCGAAGAATGTCATAACAGGGGTATTTACCCGGACGGCAGACCGGCCAACCGCTCATCATACAGCAACCGTTCATCCGGATACGGAGGCAGCAGCTACGATGGGGGTAACGGAAGGAACAGACGCGGCGGGAACCTGACCGCGATCATTATCGTGATCGCTATCGTGATAACGATATGGTTGATAGCGAAGGCAACTGCCGGATCTAACGGATATTATTCCGGCAGTTATGGAAACGGTTACAGCGGTTATAGCGGTTATTCGTATGATTATGATAACGGAGGCAGCTATTCATACGATTATGATAATGGCAGTTCATCATCCTGGTGGAGTGATGATAACAGCAGCTCGTCTTCATGGGATTCCGACTGGGGAAGCGACTGGGGAAGCGACTGGAGCGATTGGGATTCCGGTGACAGTGACTGGGATTCCGACTGGTAAAATTCGCTCTTGACAAATCGATCGGACGGTGTTAATATATTTATGAAGATAAGTTAATGATTTGTGAACTTGAACAATAATTTCACAAATTGCAATTTCGACAGGAGGTGGCCGTATGAATATATCCGAGATGAGTCCCGATGCTATTCCGGCATTATCGGTTATGATGTCCTCAGCGAAGGTTTCGAATGAGGTTTCCACTTCTATGCTCAAGAAGACCCTGGATGTAAGTGAGCAGGGCGGACAGGCACTGATCGATATGATGAGAAGTTCCATGGAGCTGTCGGTCAATCCGGCGGTAGGCGGAAATTTTGACGTGAGTGTATAAGCGGTTACAGTATCGCAATACAACTTATTGATAGTGTAGATTAATGTAATAAAGAGAATCCTGCGCCGATGTGCAAGATTCTTTTTGTTTACTAAAAATAATATAGGTCTAATACAGCCGGTTTACTGATGACAGATGTTTTTAAATATGCTATTATACATTCGTGAGAAAGGAGATAAACGTATGACAGTCAAAGAATTAGTAGATTCCAATTTATTTTCGGTTCTCAATATAGCGGACGACACCCGCGAGATCACCAAAGTCTTCTGCTGCGACCTGCTGAGTGTTGCAATGAGTAAGGCACCCGCAGGCGGATGCTGGGTAACCGTCATGGGCAATATCAATACTCTGGCAGTTGCGTCGCTGACAGACTGTGCCTGCGTGATCCTTGCCGAAGGGACTTTACTTGATGATAGCGTGATCGAAAAGGCAAAGCAGCAGGATATCACACTTTTGAAGACCGAAATGCCCATATTTGAGGCCGGGCTGGAAGTAAATCGCATGATGGAAAATGTTATATCGTAATTTAATTATTTGCGGAATCTGGTTTATCATTTTGATTTGTTTTATTATCAGGCTTGATCCGATATTTATTATTTACTATAAGAAAACGTTATTTTGAGAATAAAACCAGGATAAGGAGGCGCTATGTTTTCTGTCAGTTACGACCTGCATATTCATACCTGCCTCTCTCCCTGCGGCGATGACATGAGTACACCTGCCAATGTTGTAGGTACCGCAGCCCTGAAAGGTCTGGATGTTATCGCGATAACCGATCACAACAGTGCTCTCAACTGTCCGGCCGCAATGCGCTGCGGTGAGGCTTACGGTGTGATCGTTATCCCCGGTATCGAACTGACAACCGAAGAAGAAGTTCATGTGGTCTGCCTTTTCCCGACTCTTGATGATGCGTTGGGATTCAGTGAATATGTTTACGAACATCTTCAGCCGGTCAAAAATAATCCGGCGATCTTTGGACACCAGCAGGTAGTCGATGAAGATGATAATATTCTTCGTGAGATCGACAATCTGCTTATCAACGCTACCGATATCGGGTTCTCGGATATACCGAAAGCGATCGCTCCCTTTCATGGCCTGATGATCCCGGCACATGTCGATAAGGATACGACAAGCTTGTTCTCAAACCTCGGTTTTGTTCCGCCCGACAGTACGTTTACATGCTTTGAATGTAAGAATATGAAAAACTTACACGCGCTGCGTACGCAACACGAGTATCTTGGAGATTGCCGCGTGATCACTGATTCTGACGCACATTATATCGATCATATTAACGATCCGGTCAATTTCCTGGATGTTAAAGAAAAGAGTATTGCGGGAGTACTGGATCTGCTGTCGCATAAATTTGTATAAAAGAAAATTTAAGGTTACTCATATAGATTTATAATTCTTCGGAGGGATTTAAGAACGTTATGATTCAGAAGAAATTTCTATGCAAAGATCTGAATGCTGTCAAAGAGACCATGCCTCAGATTGAGGATGTACTCGCTCGAAACTGGCATAAAGATGCGCTGCTCACATTTTATGAGAACGGGTTTACCAGGACCGAGATCGATCAGGTGATCAGTCTTTTCAATAAATGCGGTTTTCCCGAACTGCAGCTGGCAGGTATTTCAATTCCGCTGATCGCGGAACTTATGCCTGAGGGCAAAGGCATCCTTATCAATCTGATCCTTACCGAAGAAGCGGATATTGAAGTGGTCACAATACCGTGCAAGCCGGGCAGGGAAGTTGAGGCTGCGGGGGAACTGAAAGAAAGATTGAATGCGCACAGATGTCCGGGAGCCGTGGAACTTTTATGCAGCAATCTGGCTCTTAATACAACTCTTTTCATGGAAAGATCCATGGAAGGACATGAGGACACGGTCCTTTTCGGTACGGCAAACCTTCGAAGCATTACCCAAAAGCTTTCCGTAGAAGAGGGCGAAAATACTATAGAGATCGAACAGATCGATCCGGAAAAGGCCGGCGATGAGTTCATAGTCGGTGAAAATGTGGTGTATGACGGTTTTGTCGCGGTCATATTTGCCGGAGAAAAACTGAGAGTCAAGGCTAACTATGCCCTGGGATGGAAACCCATAGGCCGTAAACTGTCTTTCGAACTTGGGGATAAACCCGCCATGGGAGGATCCATGGTCACTTCGATCAACTCTTTACCGGCTGTCGATGTATATAAAGAATATCTCGGTGTATATCCGGATTCATTTTTTATCAGCAATATCTGTGAGTTTCCTCTGGTCGTGGAACGTAACGGGATCAATATGTGCATGGTTCCCACGAACCATGGCGAGGCCGGAGAGCTGTATTTTATGATGCCTCTGGATCCCAAAGAGAGACTCAGGTTTACGTTTGCGTCCCATGACGAGGTTCTGTACGCAAGCCGTGAATCACTTGAAAGTATGGAGGCATTCCGTCCGGATGCTTTGTTTCTTACTCTGTGCGGAAACCGTATCAACTATCTTAAAGAAGACGCACATATCGAGTGGGATACATTTGCCGGTATTGCACCCGACTTTGCGCTTATGCACGGAGCCGGCGAAATGTATTATTACCGGGGAAAGGGCGGGATCCTGAATAGTGCCCATCTTGCCATAGGTTTGAGCGAGGCGGATGAAATGACGAATAACGCGCTGCTCGAACATGAGACTGTCGAGAGTCTCCGCCACGGCCGTCCGCTTCCACTCTCGGACAGAATGTCGGCATTCCTCGGCAAGATCACATCTGAGCTTGTGGATATGGCTACCCAGGCTCAGGATGCGAACAAGGCCAAATCGGCATTCCTTTCGCATATGTCCCATGAGATCCGTACACCTATCAATGCTATCCTGGGTATGGATGAGATGATCCTCAGGGAGAGCAGTGAAGGTGATATCCTGGATTATGCCGACAGTATCCGCTCGGCATGCAACAATCTTCTCGGTATCGTAAATGATATCCTTGACCTGTCCAAGATCGAAGCCGGCAAGATGAGCATTGTACCGGTAAAATACGAACTGATATCCGTTGTAAAAGATATGTACAACGTTGTAAAGCTCAGGGCTAAGGAGAAAGAACTGGAAGTAAAGCTTGATATCGACGGAGATCTCCCTTCAGGTCTGTTCGGAGATAGTACAAGGATCAAGCAGATCATTACGAATCTTCTTACAAATGCCGTTAAATATACCGAAACCGGATTGGTTACCCTTACAATGAAAAAGGTTTCGGAGGGTACACCAGATGATACGGATGAACTGAAGAAAGCATGCCCGGGAGAACAGCTTCCGGAAAGATCAGTCAGGATCAGGATCACGGTCAAGGATACCGGTATCGGCATTAAACCGGAGGATATGGAAAAGCTCTTTGATGAATATGAGCGTTTTGATGAAAAACGTAACCGTAATATCGAGGGCACAGGACTCGGATTGAGTATTACCAGAGAACTTCTGGAACTTATGAGGAGCAGACTGATCGTGGAAAGCACCTACGGTGAAGGTTCCGAGTTCGGATTTGAGATCGTTCAGGGTGTTGAGGACCCCGAACCGATCGGCTGCGTGGAAGGCAAACTTAAAAAATCGGTCGGAACCCGGAAACGTGTCGGATTTACCGCTGCCGATGCAAAGATACTTGTCGTTGACGATACCATGCTTAATCTGGTTGTTGTACAGGAACTGCTGAAGAAAACGAAGATCAAAATAGACACGGCGGGATCGGGCCAGGAAGCACTCGCGCTTGTAGGGCAGAATACATACGATCTTATCTTCCTTGATCACAAGATGCCCGGAATGGACGGTATTGAAACTCTCAAAAAGATGAAAGAACTGGATAATAACCTTTCGTCCGCTGCTCCGGTCATCGCGCTTACGTCCAACACAACACCGAACGCCAGGGAAGAATATATAAATGACGGCTTCAAGGATTATCTGTCCAAACCCTTCAAGCCGGAAGAACTTGAAGATATGCTGTTCTACTATATTTCACCCGAAAAAGTAAGAACGATCCCCATGGAATGGGACAACGAAGAAGGAAAATAAGTGATCAAAAAACCTCCCGAATCGGGAGGTTTTCTTTATGCATTAGTATAAAATGCGGGGAACACCCGCTCCTGAGTGGTTCACTGCAGGTTCTGGAATTCATCGGACAGCTTGTGAATATACTGCTTGAAAATATGTATACAATCTTTCTCGCTTGCGTTGCCTCGTACGATATCCTCGGCAAGAGCCCGGCATGAAGGAGCTCCGCAGGAACCGCAGTCGAGTCCCGGGAATTTCTCGGTCAGCTCGTCAACCTTTTTCATGAGCACAAGGCTCTGGATCATGCTGTCACCGAGTGTAAATACGGGCTCATAATGTACAGGTTCATCCCAATCCGGATGAATATCCGGGGGAGCGTCATGAGTACGGGCGATAGGGATGTATTTTCGAAGACTCTTCAGCTTGACCTTGGCAAGGAACGGATTCTCAACTGCCAGAACACCGCCGACGCAGCCGCCGTGGCAGGCGTTAAGTTCGATAAACGAAAGCGTATTGGCAAATTTCTGATCCTCGAGATCCTCAAGGACCTTGAGTACATTTTCTATACCGTCCGCAGCCAGATAGGAATCGGTCAGCAGTCCGCCGGCTTCGCCACCGGACGAACCCCAGCTGATGCCTATATTGCCGGTCTCGGAGAGCTCTTCCACACGATCTTCTTCTACAACCGTTTTCATCGAAGCGATCAGTTTCGGATAGATATCTTTGATGGACAGAACACAGTCGACATCGCTCTTCCTGTAACCGAGCGGCGATTTGACCGATGTTACTTTGGCCGGGCACGGTGAAAGGAAGAAGATACCAATATCCTCGGAAGGAAGTCCCGTTTTTTCTATCGCACGTTTTCTGGCCATCTCGGCCGCTATTTCCATCGGGGGCTTGATCGGGAGCAGATGATCGATCAGGTTCGGAAATCTTACCCTGATAAGCCTGGTAACAGAAGGACATGCCGTACTGATGATAGGCCAGTCTTCCTTGTGGGCGGGAACGTATTTGCGTGAGATCGCCGAAACGATCTCGGCAGCATGGCTTACTTCAAATACATCATCAAAGCCCATATCCTTAAGGGCAGTAAGTACTATGTCTATATCGTCGAGATTGTTGACCTGGGCATATAGCGAAGGAGCCGGCAGAGCTACGGTATACTTGAAATTTTTAATTTCATCCATGCTGTCATGGGTGGGAAGTTTGGCATGGTTCTTGCACTGCCGGATACATTCTCCGCAGTCAATACAGTATTTGGTCGTAATAACCGCTTTACCGTTGCGCACACGGATAGCTTCCGTAGGGCATCGTTTGATGCAGTTGATACAACCTTTGCATTTAGACTCGTCCAAATGCACCGATGTATAGAACTCTGACATGTCAAACCTCCTGATTCACACCTCATCCGTCACGCCTTCGGCGTGCCACCTTCCCCTTGAGGGGAAGGCAACAAAACTGTTCTTTAAGCCTTCCCTTGAGGGGAAGGTGGCGCGAAGCGCCGGATGAGGTGTATATATTCTCAGCTCTTCGGCTTAAAATACACCTTCATCGTAACTGTCGTTCCGATACCGAGCTCGGTGTCGATAGTCATCTCGTCGGAATATTTCTTCATATTCGGAAGTCCCATTCCGGCACCGAAACCAAGGGCACGGACATTCTCCGAAGCGGTCGAATACCCTGCCTGCATGGCCAGATCGATATCGGCGATACCGGGACCATGGTCCTTGAGGATCATGGTGATATCGTCAGCGGTAATGATGACGTCTATAGTACCGCCGCCGGCATGTATGACCATGTTGATCTCGCCTTCATACATGGCTATGGAAACCTTACGGATCACTTCGGGCGGCACACCCATCATCTTAAGTTTAGATTTAACATCTCCGGAAGCTTCTCCGGCACGTGTAAAATCCTCATTTGTAATAATATAATTTAGATTTAAACTTTCGCTCAATACGGGGTACCTCCGCGCAGACCGTTATCGTAAAGCATTCCGCATGCGTTGAACATACGGTGATCGGTACACAGGATCGCGATGTCACGGTCTTCGGCCATGTCTATCATTTCCTGCGTCGGCTTCTTGCCGCGGATAAAGACAATGCAATACAGATCGATCATTTCGGCTGTGCGGATAACCTGGGGATTACATAATCCGGTCAGCAGTACGGCCTGATCCTTGACAAACGCCAGAACATCGCTCATCATGTCCGAACCGCAGGCGGAGTGTATCTCGCGGTCCTTCTGATCTTCACCGCAGATGAATCTTGCATGAAGGATTTCTTTTACATCACCGATAGTCATAGAGGTTTTCCTTTCCTGAAAGAAATATAAATAATCTGTCATAACGAAGATAGATGATCAGTCAGTCCGTTATGATCTGCCATCCTTTAAATTGTAGCATAATCAGGCGCGAAATACAATTTTATTCTTTGCGATTTTCCGTTATATTAAGTCATTTCCCATATTGATTTTATGTGCGAACGGTGGTATAATCTAAAGGATTGTGGACTCCCCTTGTGCATGTTCTGCGCAATCTTGTCCACCATGCGTTGTTGCCGCATTTGCGGGGACCGCATTAAAAATTTATCAAGGAGGTTTTGCAATGGGTTCTTTGAAGAATATCCCGTTCAACGACACACCTGAGCAGAAGCAGAAGCTCATGGACGTGATCGCCAGGCTGAAAGACCAAAGAGGCGCACTGATGCCCATCTTGCAGCAGGCACAGGAAATCTACGGATACCTTCCCTATGAGGTACAGAAGACGATTTCCGAAGAATTAAACATTCCGATCGAGGAAGTTTACGGTGTAGTAACATTCTACTCACAGTTCTCCCTTTATCCGAAGGGAAAGTACAAAATTTCCGTCTGTCTCGGCACAGCATGCTATGTTAAGGGCTCGGGCGATGTTTACCAGAAGCTTAAGGACATACTCGGTATTGACGGCGGACAGTGTACACCGGATATGAAGTTCTCGCTTGACGCATGCCGCTGCGTAGGCGCATGCGGACTTGCTCCCGTAATGATGATCAATGATGATGTTTACGGTCGTCTTACACCTGATAAGGTTCAGGAAATCCTTGATAAATACGAATAAGAGGTAGCGCCCATGATGCCCGAGATTTCGCTGAATATCCTTGATGTGGCCGAGAATTCCGTGAAAGCCGGCGCGAAGCTGGTCGAGCTTACCGTTGAAGCTGATTTTGCGGACAACAAGCTTACCGTGATCATTTCCGATGACGGATGCGGGATGACGAAGGAACAGGTGGAATCGGTCATTGACCCGTTCTATACCACAAGAACTACCAGAAAGGTGGGACTCGGAGTTCCTTTCTTTAAGCTTGCGGCAGAGAGTTCGGGCGGATCGTTCGACATACGGTCCGAAAAGGATAAAGGAACCGTTGTTACGGCGACATTTATGCTGGACAGCATAGACAGAATGCCTCTCGGAGACATGGTTTCAACGGTTCATACCCTCGTGACCATGCATGAGAATATGGATTTCGTGTATCGTTATCGTGTAGATGAGCGTGAGTTTACGCTTGACACAAGAGAATTTCGTGAGATACTCGGCGATGTAAGTTTTACTGAGCCGGACGTATCGAATTATATCAGGGACTATCTCAGGGAAAATACTCAGGAAGTCACAGGATCGAATAATATCTGAAATAACACAAGGAGGAAATATAATGAAGTCTCTTGAAGAGTTAAAGGCGATCAGAGAGAAAATGCAGGGAGCTGTTAATCTTCGTAATGAAGAAGGCGATGCCATCAGAGTTGTTGTTGGTATGGCAACCTGCGGTATCGCGAGCGGAGCACGTCCCGTCCTTACCACACTTTCTGACGCAGTTCAGGAAAAGAAACTTTCAAATGTTGCAGTTACCCAGACAGGCTGCATCGGTCTTTGCCAGTACGAGCCGATCGTAGAAGTTTTCGAGCCCGGCAAGGAAAAGGTTACTTATGTTAAAATGAATCCCGAGAAGGCACTCGAAGTAGTTGACCGCCACCTTATCCGTGGACAGGTTGTTTCCGAGTACACTATCGGTGCAGTTAAATAAACGGCTTAGGAGGAAATAATATGTATCGTTCACATGTGTTGGTCTGCGGCGGAACAGGATGTACTTCCTCAGGAAGCCAGAAGATCATCGAAAGGCTCAATACAGAGCTTGCCGCCAACGGTCTTGAGAAGGAAGTATCCGTAGTTCAGACCGGTTGCCACGGCCTTTGCGCGTTAGGACCCATCATGATCGTATATCCCGAAGCAGTCTTCTATTCGATGGTGAAGGAAGAGGATGTTCCCGAGATCGTAAGCGAGCATCTGCTGAAGGGTAGGGTAGTAAGAAGACTCGTATATGACGAGACCGTTACCGATGATGGCGTTAAGTCACTTAACGACACCAACTTCTATAAGAAACAGCACCGTGTTGCTCTTCGTAACTGCGGTGTCATCAATCCCGAGAACATCGAGGAATATATTGCCACACGCGGATATGAGGCACTTGGCAAGGTTCTTACCGAGATGACTCCCGAGCAGGTAATCCAGATCATCCTTGATTCAGGCTTACGCGGACGCGGAG
>JAFZNE010000091.1 GCA_017553035.1 Lachnospiraceae bacterium | reverse complement strand
ATCTTTACCCTCCGTTATCGGTTTTTCGGAACCGGCATGCGTTCTCCCGCACATGCGCATCCACATAAAATATACCAAAAATCCGCAATGTTAGCAAGGAAATCATTTTTTCATAAGATCGCAGAATAAAAAGACCGGCGCATTCGCGCCGGTCCCTGTTCGTATCAGACTTTATCTCTTGAAAACACTTATGATCTCATTCAATTCTTTCACTCGTTCACGGCATGCAGCAACCTGTGCTGTGGCATCTGCGGTCTCTCCGCCCATATCTGTAGTCTTCTGGGCGATATCGGTGATACCGTTCGCCGATTCGTCGATCGTTGTATTGATTCCGGCGATCGCATCCGCGATTTGATTGATATTGCCGGAAAGTTCGGCAATGCTCTGATCGATACGTGTCATGCTGTCGTTGAACGTGGACGCATCATTGCGGTACTGATCACTAACCTTGCTGAAAGTAGCATAATCCGTGAGAACATTGGACTCAAGGAAACCGATCAGTTCGTTGATACATTCGGACATCATGCTGACAGCATCATTTACTTCATCAACGATATTGGAAATATCTTTGACTGCTGTAGCTGACTGAGTTGCCAGATTTCCTATCTCACCGGCAACAACCGAGAAACCTCTTCCGGCTTCGCCTGCACGGGCGGCCTCAATTGAAGCATTGAGTGCAAGAAGGCCGGTACGTGAGGAAATCGACATAATTGTCTTGGTCAGTTCGTTGATCTTCTCTACGGCCTTGGATGCTTCGATCGCTGTTTCCGACTTCTGTTTAACCGAATCATACAGACCTGTTGTCTTGTTCGAAGCCTGTTCTGTTGTGCGCTTCAGCTCGCCTGCACGGGACATGATCTCTGTAGACAGCTTGTTGCCTTCTGTAGCAAGATCCTTGATGGAATCAGCGCCTGCCCTGATATTGTCGGCGTTGGAGGCGATGAAGTGAACGGATGCTGAAGTTTCCTCCATATTCGCTGCCATTTCCTCGGAAATTGCGGAATTGTCGGTACACAGATTATTGATATTGGTTACGGCACCGGTAAGCTGGTCTACATTATGATCTACACCCTTGCCGGCGTCGTCGATCCGTCCGACCATTGAGGAAAGATTATCGGTCATCGTGCTTACCGCACGGGAGATAACACCAATCTCGTCATTACGTTTAGCCAGCTGATCGACATTTTTATCTTTGGTCAGATCGAAATTGGCAGTACGGTGGATCACAGGTACGAGAGTACTGAGAGCCTTCATAAGCGCTGTTACGATCACATAACCTATGATACTGCAGATGATGGCTGCCAGAATACCTATCACGATCATGCGGTTCCTCAATGAGGTGATCGGAGCGATGAACTTGTCATAATCCGCGGTAACGATCGCAATGATATTGCCCTTGGTCAGAGCGTAACCGGCGAGCTTATCCGCACCCTTGTACTCATATACAACTGAATCCGGCTCAACTTTTTCGCCTCTTGAAAGTCTTTCGACAATGCCTTTGACCGCGGCATTTTCAACAGGCTGGCCGATCTTTTCGGGAGTGGGATGCCACAGCATCGTTCCGTCGGAATCAACCATGTATGCGTATGAACCCTCGACATTTGCTATCTCGATGTCTCCGAGCAGTTCATCATAATCGATCTTGACGAATTTATCATAATCGGCTGTTACAAGTACGATATTACCGTCCTGTGTAAATGCATAACCTGCTACTTTAAGAGCTCCTTTATATTCGTAAATAACTGATCCGTCCTCAACCTTCTTGCCTGCGGCAAGATCTGCTACGATTCCCTTAACCGCGGCATTTTCAACGGGCTGACCGATCTTGCTGGCGGTAGGATGCCACAGCATTGTACCGTCGGGGCTTACCATATATGCATATGAACCTTCAACACCGCTGATCTCGATGCCTCCGAGCAGTTCATCATAATCTACTTTCATGAAAGCATTGTAATCGGCAGTAACAAGAAGAATGTTGCCCTCGGAAGTAAATGAGTAACCGGCGATCTTCAACGCACCTTTATATTCGTAAATAACAGCACCGTCTTCAACTGTCTTGCCTTCCGCAAGATCAGCTACGATACCCTTAACAGCTGCATTTTCGACGGGCTGTCCGATCTTCTCGGGAGTGGGATGCCACAGCATCGTTCCGGCGGGGCTTACCATATATGCATAGGATCCTTCAACTCCGCTGATCTCAATATTTCCGATAAGTGAATCATAATCGATCTTGACGAAATTCGCATAATCCGCAGTTACAAGCACGATGTTACCGGTTTTGGTAAACGCATAACCTGCAAGCTTGTAGGCTCCGTTAAAATCATACAAAACCGCACCGTTCTCAACCTTCCTGCCTGCGGCAAGGTCAGCTACGATACCCTTGACAGCTGCATTTTCGACGGGCTGTCCGATCTTGCTTGTTGTGGGATGCCACAGCATCGTTCCGGTAGGACTTACCATGTATGCATAGGAACCGTCTACATATTTGATGTGAACATTATTCAGAACGCTTCCGAGCCTGTCGGTGGAAAGAGATCCGCCGAGATCGCTCAGCAGATCGATACTTATTACGGTCTCTTCTGCGAGGTTCTGAGCATGATGCATATAAACCGTTTCACTGGATTCGATCGAAGAATTGATGCCGACTACGGCTTCCTGAGCCAGGTTCTTGGCATAGTTAAGATAAACATCTTTGCCGAAATCCTGGAGAGAATTGATCGCAACAGCAGCTTCCTGTGCCAGGTTATATGCATAATTGCCGTATGTTCCTTCGCTGGAACTTGTTGCGAAATCGATACCCACGGCAGCTTCCTCTGCCAGGTTCATGGCGTAGGTACTGTAGGTTTCTTCCATAGTTTTGGTAGTCTGATTGATGGAAATGATGATCAGTATCGCAAGCGGGATCATTACCGCACCGATGATCAGATAAGTGATCTTGGTGCTCAGACGGCTGAAAATACCGACCTTGGTATTTGCAGAGACAGTGTGTCCGTTCACTGGATTCATTTGTACTTCTCCTTTCGATTATTGCAGTAAATAACCTGATGTCGTTCACCGCAGATTTTGCTACATTGGCGTAAAATAATGGTTACGCCATACCCCAGCCTTATTATATTACTTATTTATCGGTTTTTCAACGATTATTATATATATTTGGAGGTTTACAACTGCGGATTTTAGTGATAGAATTGAGAGCAAATTAGTTCAGGGAGGAATGATCATATGGATTTAGTTACGATCAGAGAGATATTCAGAAACAGAGATAAATACATCGGTACCGAAATCAGCATCGGCGGATGGGTGCGCTCGGTCCGCGATTCGAAGACTTTCGGATTTATAGTCGTAAATGACGGAACATTTTTTGAAACACTGCAGGTAGTATTTGCCGACAAGCTTGCCAATTTCGATGATATCTGCAGGCTCAACGTAGGCTCCGCAATAATCGTAAAGGGACAGCTTGTTGCTACACCCGAAGCGAAGCAGCCTTTTGAGATCCAGGCAGATGAGATACAGATCGAAGGTGCATCGACACCCGATTATCCGCTTCAGAAGAAGCGCCACAGCCTTGAATTTTTGAGGACCATTACACATTTGAGACCCAGGACAAACACCTTCCAAGCAGTGTTCAGAGTTCGTTCACTCATTGCACATGCGATCCACTGCTTCTTCCAGGAGAGGGATTTCGTGTATGTACATACACCCCTTATCACCGGAAGCGACTGCGAGGGTGCAGGCGAGATGTTCCAGGTTACGACTTTTGACCTGAACAACATCCCCCGTACGGAGCAGGGCGATATCGATTATACCAAGGATTTCTTCGGGAAACCCACCAATCTTACCGTAAGCGGCCAGCTCAACGGCGAGACCTTCGCCTGCGCATTCCGTAACATTTATACTTTCGGACCGACATTCCGTGCCGAGAATTCCAACACAACACGCCACGCAGCTGAGTTCTGGATGATCGAGCCGGAGATCGCATTTGCCGATCTTGAAGATGATATGTTACTTGCCGAGAGCATGATCAAATACATCATCAATTATGTTCTTGAGCATGCACCCGAGGAGATGACATTCTTCAACCAGTTTGTAGATCAAGGCCTCCTTGAAAGACTTGAGAACGTAAGAACTTCCGAGTTCGGACGTATAACATATACCGATGCTATCAAGCTTCTCGAAGAGCACAACGACCAGTTCGATTATAAGGTATTCTGGGGATGTGACCTGCAGACCGAGCATGAAAGATACCTTACCGAGCAGATCTTCAAGAAGCCCGTATTCGTAACGGATTATCCGAAGGAGATCAAGGCCTTCTACATGAAACTCAATCCCGACGGCAAGACCGTGGCTGCGGTTGACTGCCTTGTTCCCGGCATCGGCGAGATCATCGGAGGCAGCCAGCGTGAGGATGATTACGACAAGCTGCTTACCCGCATGAACGAACTTGGTCTCAAGGAAGAGGATTATCGCTTCTACCTTGACCTTCGTAAATATGGTTCCGTACGCCATGCAGGTTTCGGACTCGGCTTCGAGCGCTGCGTAATGTACCTGACCGGAATGGGTAACATCCGCGATGTTGAGCCGTTCCCGAGAACAGTCGGAAACTGTGACCTGTAATTATATATGTAATTAAATATCCAGAAAAATGAAACAGGGACCGGCGCGAATGCGTCGGTCCCTGTTTTTATTTTTGGGAACTTACTTTATTACTATAGTATATATCCTGCCTTTGACGTAGATCTCTTTTACTATCGTCTTTCCCTCGGTAATACGCTTGATATTATCATCTGCCCATACCTTGGCTTTGACTGAAGTTTCTTCCTCTTCGCGTCCGATCTTGACGGTTGATTTTACCTTGCCGTTGATCTGGATCGCGATCTCGATCTCGTCCTCACGGGCAAGATCCTCGCTGAATTTCGGCCATTCGGCGTAAGCGATAGACTCATCATGACCCAGGATCTGCCACATTTCTTCTCCGATATGAGGGCAGATACAGGACAGCATCTTGATCAGGCCTTCGGCATAATCTTTCGGGCATGTACCCTTCTTGTAAACAGCATTTACGAAGATCATCATCTGGCTGATCGCGGTATTGAAGCCAAGCTGTTCAAAGTCAGAAGTCACTTTCTTCACGGTCTGATGATAGATCTTGGTGAGATCCTTGTCGATCGCATCCGCATTGGCGGCTGTCTGAGCTTCATTTCCGCTCTCGACGGGAGCTGTGATCTTCTCCGGATCTGTGAAGAAATTCCATACTCTGTTCAGGAACCTTCTCGCGCCTTCAACACCCTGAGGACTCCAGGGCTTCGATACCTCCAGCGGTCCCATGAACATTTCATACAGACGCAGCGTATCGGCACCGTAGTCGCGTACAATGTCGCTCGGATTGACAACGAACTCGGGGAAACGCTTGCCCATTTTGATGCCGTTCTCGCCGAGGATCATTCCCTGATGTACCAGCTTCTTGAAAGGCTCCTTGACAGGGCTTAATCCCTTGTCATACAGGAAACGGTTCCAGATCCTTGAATACATCAGATGACCTACAGCATGCTCCGGACCGCCGATATACAGATCGACGGGCAGCCAGTGCTTCAGCAGTTCGTAATCAGCAAATTCCTTATCATTGTCGGGATCGATATAACGCATGTAATACCAGCTCGATCCGGCAGAACCCGGCATAGTCGAAGTTTCGCGGGTTCCCTTGATCCCGTTATGATCATATTTCTTCCACTCGGTCGCATTTTCAAGCGGAGCCTTGCCGTTCCTGCCCTTGTAATCCTCAAGTTCGGGCAGTATCAGCGGCAGCTCGTCATCGTCCAGAACATGGATCTTGCCGTCCTCGGTATGAACAACCGGAACGGGCTCGCCCCAGTAGCGCTGGCGCGCAAATATCCACTCGCGGAAATGATAGTTGACCGTGCGTTTTGCAACACCCATTTTCTCCAGTTTCTGAGTGATCGCTTCCTTGGCCTCCTCAACCGTCAGGCCGTTAAATTCCTCGGAATTGATCAGCTTGCAGCCTTTTCCGAGATAATCGCCCTTCTCAAATGCATGCTCCGAAACATCCACATGTCCCATCGCATCGCTGCCTTCGATTACCTGCAGCATATCGATATTGTGCGCGATCGCATATTCGAAGTCACGCTGGTCATGTGAAGGAACTGCCATGACCGCCCCGGTTCCGTAATTCGCCAGAACGAAATCTCCGATGAACAGTTCGGCTTCGCGGCCGTTGACGGGATTGATACATTTCACGCCTTCCAGCCTGCAGCCCGTCTTGCCCTTGTTCAGCTCGGTACGGTCCATATCGTTCTTCTTCTTGGTCTCTTCGATATAGGCCTTAACCTCTTCCTGGTTCTTGATGCGGGGCATCAGATCCTGGACCAGCTGTCCGTCGGGAGCCAGTACCATGAACGTAATTCCGTAGATGGTCTCGATACATGTCGTAAATATCGAGAATTCACCGCCGCCAACGATCTGGAACTTAACCTCAACGCCTTCGGATTTACCGATCCAGTGGCGCTGCATATCCTTCGTTGATTCTGGCCAGTCTATCTCGTTCAGTCCTTCAAGCAGCTTTTCCGCAAATGCGGGCTGATTGATGACCCACTGTTTCATATTTTTACGTACGACCGGGTAGCCGCCGCGCTCGGATTTGCCGTCTATTACCTCGTCATTTGACAGAACGGTTCCCAGCTCTTCACACCAGTTGACCGGCATATCGATATACTGTGCGTACCCTGCCAGATACAGCTGTTTGAAGATCCACTGTGTCCAGTGGTAGAATTTCGGATCCGAGGTAGCCACCATTTTCGACCAGTCATAATCGAATCCCAGTTCTTTGAGCTGTTTTGAAAATGTTTTGATATTCTCCTGAGTAAATCCTTCGGGATGATTGCCCGTAGTGATCGCATACTGCTCGGCCGGCAGTCCGAAGGAATCGTAGCCCATGGGATGCAAAACATTGTAACCCTGCATTCTCTTCATACGCGACACGATATCCGTCGCGGTATAGCCCTCGGGATGTCCCGCATGAAGACCTACTCCCGAAGGATAGGGGAACATGTCAAGTGCATAGAACTTGGGCTTTGAAAAGTCCCATACATCTGTCTTGAAGGTCTCATGTTCCTCCCAGTATTTTTGCCATTTACTCTCGACATCACGATGTGAATATTCGCTCATTTTTACATTCTCCCCTCTAAAAGGTTATTTTACAAGATTTTCCGGATTCTTGACGGTAACATCCACCTGTTTAAACGGTATCGAAATGCCGTTCTCGTCGAATGCCTTCTTGATATCCTCAGTCAGATCAAAATATACATTCCAGTAATTTGCCGTATCCGTCCACGCTCTGACAGTATAGTCAAGTGAGCTCTCATTGTGCTTTATAAGCCTTACAAACGGTTCCGGATCGGTCTTTACCATTTCATTTTTGGAAATAACATCAAGGATCACCTTGCGAACCTTGTCTATGTCATCACGATAATCCGTGCTGATAGTCAGATCGACTCTGCGCACCGGCAATGCGGAATAATCGGTCACATTGGCGTTGGTAAGCGCACCGTTTGGAATAACCACTACTTTATTATCGACGGTGATCAGCTTCGTATACATTACGGTAATGTCGCTGACCGTTCCTGCCGCTCCGGCTCCCTCGATATAATCACCGATCTTGAACGGTTTGAAGATCAGGATCATGATGCCGCCGGCAAGATTGCTCAGCGACCCCTGTAGGGCAAGACCTACCGCCACTCCGGCCGATGCGAAAATGGTCATGAACGATGTCGTCGGGATCCCCCAAATGATCGCCGTGCTCGAAATAACCGCCGCATACAGAACAACTTTGATCGCGCTCTTTAAAAACGACTGGACGCCGGGATCGAGTTTCTGGAATGCTTTACCTTTACCGACAACCTTTACTACGGTCTTGGCGATCTTGAATCCCACGATCAGGACTATCAGACCGAACAGCACCGTAAGACCTATATTCGCGCCTTTCTGCGTCAGAAAATTAATGAATTCCTGCATACTGTTAATCTCCCCTCAAAAAAACCGCTTTTCATCCCCATTGATCATAAATATTTAGCTACCATCATACCACGTGATCTTCATTTTTTCAATCACCTTCTCCGGATTCTTCGTCTGATCCTGTGTCAGTCTCGTCATCCGCAGGCAGCTCTCCCTCCATGGCATCAACGATCACGGCCCAGGTACCGGCTTTTTCATCACCGAGTTTCCAGGCTGCGATCCCGGCCAGATCTGCCTCTCTTGCGGCATATACCTTTTCACGTATGGATTCTTCCTCCTCAAGCCATATGCGGTAGATTCCGGAATTCGTCCACTCGGCGTAATATTGGCCGCATTCCTCGTCCCATTCAGGTTCGACACCGGCTCTTTTTACTATCGATGCCGCCTCTGCCATTACCGGAGTAGCTTCAACAGTGAGCTTGTCTCCGTTTTCTTTCCACAGCCTCGTATAGAACGGAACTCCCATGATAACGCCTTCGGCTCCGCATTTGGCGACCGTATTGGCAATGGCATTTTTGAACCAGCCGAGTGACGATACCGAGCCTGCCTCGGGAGATCCCGCATAATGCTCATCATATCCCATTATAATTATATAATCAACTACATCGGCCTGTTCGGACAGATTGTAATAAGCGTTATAGTTTTCGGGGACATAATTGTCAACCGAAAGGATTATCCCGCGAGAATGGCATTCTATCGAAAGTTCTTTCAGGAACTCTATAAAATATACTCCGGTATCGACCTTAAGCATCTCGAAGTCGATATTTACCCCGTCGATCCCATATGTTTCGACAGAATTGATTATGTTGTCGATCAGCCTGGTCCTTGATTCGTACGAAGCCAATACCGTATGGCTGTCTTCACTGCAGTTGAACTTGCCTTCGATCGTATCGTTCTTGTACAGTGCCCAAACCTGCAGCCCTTTGTTATGTGCGGCGCGCACGTAATCCATGCTGGCATAGTCTATCATATTGCCGTCGGTATCCGAAAGGAAAAACCATGTAGGTGAGATCACGTTCACTTCCGGAGCCTGCGATACTGCTGCCTCGAGAAGATCCAGACTGTTGGATGTATAAAGAAGCTGCCATCCGAGATATACTTTGCGGTCAAGTCTGGTATATGAATATTGGGGAGCATTGTACCCGGCAAATACCGGATCGGCGTAATTGCTCTCATCAAGCGCCGATTCCTTGATATAGCCCCTGACGCCGTCGTCGCTCATCACTTTGATAAAGCCTTCCTCCCTGATGCCGCCTCCGTCAATGAATCTCAGGATGTCGCCGGCCTTCACTTCCTTAAGGATGTCCGCCTTGATGCTCTGGCTTACACGGATCTGTGTATCTTCCTTTGCCGGTGCCGCAAGATATGCCTCATCCGAATAGGTGATCAGTATCCTGTGGGGAGCGTCATAAATACTGCAGGTGATCCCGCTGTACTTCTGCAAAAGATCCACGCATATATACACTACACCGTCACGGATCTCAGCCATCGGCCTTTCGGCCGAAACGGCACTCCTGTTGGTATAGTATCCGTTTTCACCCGGGAAGAACCTGAATACTGTGCCCGGAACGTCATAATACAATGTGTTTTCAGCTTCTGACCAGAAAAATTTACGATCGGTATCATACATCTCATGAACCGTGTCTATATCAAGATATACCGCATCATTGCGCCACAACGCTTTCTTGTCATATACCTTCTCATCGATGATCACCATAACATCCTCGCCGGTGATCGCATAATACTCGTCAAGAGGCATCACAACCTCACTCGGAGCATGTTTTTCCTTATAATCCTTATATATTATCGTTCCGATGACAGCGAGCGCGATCAAAATGATTGCGGCTGCAGCCACACCGAAATAGAAATTTCTCTTCATTGCGTAACCTCCATGTCGAAAGCCAATCGCGCTTATCACAAGCAAGCATGAGCTGAGGGCATTTACTCATTCCCTCGCCATAATCGAGTAGGCTGACTCCTACTCGATTCGACGGGCCATCTCGAAAGCAGAGCTTTCTCGATGACCGTTTGCTCAGCCCTCAATCAGCAAGCAAGCTTGCACTGAGGGCATTCGCTTATCGCACAAATAAAGCGCAGCCATGCTGACTGCGCTTATTGTAGCATTTTATGGTATCTATGGCAAGTGCCAATACGCATTAACAGTCAAAATGACCGCTTTGTTAACAAGTGCTTTTTGAGGGAAAACAATCGTTCTTATGCGTATTCTCCGCCAAAGTCCGTTTATCCGGCTGCTTTCGTTCCGCTTCCTTCTGAAAATACGTATGTTTTCGTATTCTGTCCGGGTGCAGTTTTTGTGATATACTTTACAAAAGCGGAAAGTTTGATCTACGGAATCATCCTGAAAGCTTTTTCGAATAATCTGATAGTTTCCGCCCCGGGGTTCAAAGGGTCCGGTTCATACGGAAAAGGCAGCATGCCCGCTCCGTAATTTCCGAAATCCGCAAGGCTTTTATTGTCCGCGAGATTTACGAATATGATCCAGTTTTTCAGATCCTTCCGGTTTCCCCCGAGCTTTTCGAATATTGAATATTCTTTTCTGCGCCAGGGTGCCGCCCCTGCCGCAACGATCCTGATATCACAGAGCCACATGGTCCCGAGTGCGTTTCCCACATCGGAACCCAGGTCAAAGATCATACAGTCATAACTGTCATTGAGGGCCTTGAGCCGTTGCTGCCCGGGAATGCCGGTCAAATAATATATTCCGCCTTTTACCCAGGCCTTCGTTACCTCATCCCGTCTGCCGCCGCGGCACCTTATGAATCCGTCGATATCTTCACGATCGTTTTGTTCAACAACGCAGATTTTTTTAAGACCCGCATGCCTTAAGTATTCCGCCATTGCCAGAGTCATGGTCGTCACACCGTTTCCCTGCGACAGACCCATGATGCCTATTCTTTTTCCACGCAATTTCTCGGATATCTTACGGCCTTTTTTGGTATTACAAGTTTCCCCGTCTCTTATTTTTTCAAGCATCTTGATGAAAATATCCGCTTTCGATATCCTGTTCCAGACAGACCTGCTGCAGGCTTTATCCGCTATCCGCAGTAATTTTTTCTCTGTATTTTTCGAAATATCGGAATGCTCTGTCATCGATCTGAGCAGGACCCCGAGAGAGTAAATATCGGCCTTCTCGTCTATAGCCCTGCCATCTTCAAGTTCGGGCGCGCAATAGCCTTTCGTTCCGGAACGCAGATCTCCCGCGGACGAACTTTCCTGTGCAGCACTGCCGAAATCAACGAGATACACTTCTTCCCCGCAAATAATGATATTTCCGGGTTTCATATCCAGATAATAGATCTTCTCGGGTAATGTATGCAGATATTTAATAATAGAACTGATTCGGATAATGTAGAGAAATAATTCTCTTTCCGACAGGAGCCTTTTTTGAAATACAGCTCCCAAAGATTCGCCCTCGATGTACTGTTCAATGATATACGTGAACCTATCATCCTCCTCCACGTCGTAGATAACGGGAATGTTGGGCGAGTTAAGATTCTTTAAAAGATGAGCTTCCCTTACAAGCCGGTCATGAAACGGCGATCCTTTCGGGATGCCCTTGACGATCCTTTTTACCGACAGCACTTTGTGCTCGGCCAGCCAGACTGTACTGTGTTCATGTCTGCTGAGGACCGAAATGATCCTGTATCTTTCAAGTATGTGAATTAACCTCCTTTCCGTGCTTTTAAACGATACAGGGAAACTTGAAATGTATTATACTTTCTTAATCAAAAAATTGCAAGGATTTTCTTGACTAAATAAATAATAGTACTTATAATCTAAAAAAATAATTTTGTTTACTTTTTGACACAAAATGCCGATATATATATTAGTAGAGTAAACAGGAAGAAAGGGGGGATTTTAATGAGGATCGAAAGACTTAACGACAACCAGATTCGCTGCACGCTTTACAAGAAAGACCTTATTGACCGCCAGCTGCGTCTGAGTGAGCTCGCATATGGCAGTGACAAGGCCAATGCACTTTTCAGGGATATGATGGAGCAGGCTTCCGAGGAATGTGATTTTGAAGCCGAGGACACTCCTTTGATGATCGAAGCGATCCCTGTTTCATCGGAATGTCTTGTTCTCCTTATTACGAAATGTGCAGATATCGACGAACTCGATACCAGATTTTCAAGATTTACCCCTTCGTACGATGATTCCGAGCAGGCTCCTCCGGTTGTTCCGGATGAGAAAAACTATGCCGACGAAGTTTTGAGCTGTTTCGAGCATCTCTCGGAGCTCCTTGGCGAGCAGCTCTCCGCCAAATTACTCGGCGATACCGATACCGCCAACAAGAGTATCCGCACCAAGATCGATCTTCCCGAAGAAGATACTCCGTTACTCAAGAATCTTGGCAAGATATACGCTTTCAGTTCCCTTGAAGAGGTTATCTCGCTTGCAAAAGTGATCCACCGCTTCTATCACGGTGAGAACACCCTTTACAAGGATACAGCGGAAGGTATCTATTACCTGATAGTCAACCTTTCGGAACATACAGCCGGCGAGTTTAACAAAGTCTGCAACATCATTTCGGAATTCGGCCAGGCAAGACATATCTCACATGCGAGCCTGTCACATTTTGAAGAGCATTTCGATGTGATCGTAAGGGACAAGGCAATACAGGTCCTTGCGAAGCTGTGATAACCCGATGCTGCACCGGATTTATGTTGAAAGCATAAAAACACTGCCATCTGCGGAAGCAATTCCCCGGATGGCAGTTTGTATTTATCCTGTTGATCGTCCAAAAAAAGATCAGACAACATTATAAATTGTTCCTTCGGACCGATCAGGCCTTTACTTCAAGAAAACGATTGATCTGCTCTACAAGTGCATCTGCATCGATGCCGTGTACTGCAGCTGCATCCTCAATGCTCTCTGCCTGTGAAGCGGGGCAGCCGAGGCAGTGCATTCCGGCTCCCATAAGGATCGGAGCAACATCTGCGTTGGTTCTTAAGAGTTCGCCTATTGTAATATCTTTTGTGATCATTTTTAAGATCCTCCTTCTATATTTCATTTGCAAATAATCGATAATCATCTGCGTACCCGGATAGTTTAGCCTCTTTTTGGGCGCCTGTCAAGCCGTATGCGCACTTTTCGGGAATCTTTCCCGAAATGATAATAAACTTTTTATATTTTCCGCTTGTATTATGCGGATTTTTATTATATCATTTATTTGCCGAGGATTAACGGCAATATGGTTTTATTAAGGAGGTTACTGAAAATGTATAAGATTACTGATGCTTGTGTAAGCTGTGGTACCTGTGCTGAGGGATGCCCCGCAGGAGCTATCGCAGAGGGCGAGCAGCACTACGAGATCAACAATGACGTCTGTCTTGAGTGTGGTGCATGTGAGTCTTCATGCCCTACCGGCGCCATCGTTGAGGAATAATCCTTAGCTTTGTATTGCACAACAAACCCGCCTTTTATGAAGGCGGGTTTTTATTTAATTCTTATCATGCATGAGATTGACAAATCTCGTATATTCAAGCCTGCACCCGAGTTTCGCGACTCCGGTGGGGCCGTTTCTCTGTTTGGAAATGCTTACTTCCGCGATCCCTTTCTGTTCACTGTCCTTGTTGTAATATTCATCCCTGTAAATGAACATTACCACATCGGCATCCTGCTCTATCGCACCGGATTCACGCAGATCCGACAGCATCGGTCGCTTGTCGGGACGCTGTTCCACGGCACGTGAAAGCTGTGAAAGAGCCAGAACGGGACAATCCACTTCCCTCGCAAGACCTTTTAAAGAACGTGAGATCTCCGATATCTCCTGCTGCCTTGAGTCACTGCTTCGCTTTCCGCTGCCTGACATCAGCTGCAGATAGTCGATAATGATAAGTCCCAGATTCTGCTCCAGCTTCAGTTTGCGGCATTTGGTACGGAGCTCCGCTACCGTTATACCGGGAGTATCGTCGATAAATAAAGGCGCATCCGCGATCGTATCCGCGCTCCTCATCAGTTCGCCCCACTGATTGTCGTCGATCTTGCCGGTTCGGATGCTCTGAGCGTTAACTCCCGAATGCATTGAAAGTATTCGGTTGGCGATCTGTGTCTTGGACATCTCAAGGCTGAATACCGCTGTAGGCACACGAAGCTTCAACGCGGAATTCTCGGCGATGTTCAGCGCAAGCGCGGTCTTTCCCATTGAAGGTCTGGCAGCAAGCAGTATCAGATCCGATTTCTGCAGACCCGCTGTCAGATAATCGATTTCATAGAATCCGGTCGCAACACCCGTTACAGGTCCCGCATTTCTCGAAGCCGCCTCGATATTGTCGAGCACTTTATTCATGATCATATCGATCGGTTCGATATCGGCGCTCTTGCGATACCTGACAATATCGTAAATACGCTTCTCGCTTTCCTCGAGGATGATGTCAAGACTGCTCTGGTCGCGATAACTCTCTTTCTCAATTTCTTCGGAGGCTTTGATGAGCCGCCGTAATACCGATTTCTCCGCAACGATATCACAATGTTCGCTTACATTTGCGGATGACGGAACTGAGCGGATCATATTACTCAGATGTTCCAGGCGGCAGACCTCCTCCGGAACTCCCATTTCCCGGAGTTTGTTGAGTACAGTTATCAGATCGACATTTTTATGATCGTTAAATACACTGATGATCGCGGAAAAGATCACCCTGTTCGTTTCGTCATAGAAATCATCGGGTGTCAGTTTCTCGGAAGCTGTCATAACCGCTTCCCTCGCCATCAGCATGGATCCGAGGACCGATCTTTCCGCATTATAATCTCTTGGTTTTTCCCTTATAAAATCATTTTCAGCCACTGTCGAACCCCTTTATACTACCTTCACAATCACTTTCATATTGGCTGTTACCTTCGGATGCAGCTTGATCCCGACGGTATACTCTCCCGCATTTTTGATCGAATCCGCTACGACAAGCTTCTTCTTATCAATATCGTAACCTAACTGGTCCTTGATCCCTGCGGCTATTTCCTTGGCGGTAACGGCTCCGAATGTACGTCCGCCTTCTCCGCCCTTTATTTCAAGCGTGATCTGAGTCGAATCGAGTTTCTTGCCGAATTCGGCCGCCTCCTCGTACAGTTCCTTCTGCCTCTGAGCCTCCTCGGCTTTGCGTACTTCAAGTTCCTTCAGGTTCTTATCCGTAGCCTCAATACCTAATTTCTTGGGCAGGATGAAATTCCTTGCATATCCGTCGCTGATATTTATGATCTCATCCTTCTTGCCCTGGCCTTTAACGTCTTCAAGTAAAATGACCTTCATCAGATCTCTCCCCCTTCAATCATCTTTTTAAGCACTTCTTTCACGCGGTCCATTGCCTCTTCGACTCCGCAGTCCGTGAACTGTGCTCCCGCGACACTCATATGTCCGCCGCCGCCGAGTTTTTCCATCACAACCTGGACATTGACCTCGTCAATGGATCTCGCGCTGACATAGATCGTATCGTTATAATCCGTAAATACGAAGCTTGCCTTCATATTGTTGACATCCATCAGTTCATTGGCAATCTGTGCACCGATGACCGTAGGACTGTCAAGCCCCTCGGCAAGACATTCCGCAAATGCATAACTGTTCATGAATATCTCAGAATTGGCGATTGCCTTGGCCTTCGCCATATATTCATGCATATCGGTCCTGAACGCTTTCCTGATACGTACGACATCCGCTCCGTTGCGGCGCAGGAATGCCGCAGCTTCGAAAGTCCTGATGCCCGTCTTGGCCTGGAAATTGTTGGAATCTATCATGATCCCGGCAAATATCGCATCGGCATCCTGCTGTTTGAGCTTGACACCGGTTCCGATGTATTGGATGATCTCCGTAATGATCTCGCTTGCAGAAGATGCAGACGGCTCGATATACGATAACGCAGGATTCTCGATCGCTTCTCCCGACTGACGGTGATGATCGAGAACAACGATCGAGCGGGCCTTGTCAAGCAGTTCCGGACACTCGGTATGGCTCGGCCTGTTAACATCAACAACAACGACCAGAGTCATATTGTCACACATATCAAGAGCTTCGGCAGGCGTTGCTATCATGCCGGGATACTCGGGATTGTTCCTGAACCTGTTCAGCATGACATCATAAGCAGCCGTCGACCCTCCGATGACAATATGTGCTTCTTTATTCAGGGATGACGCGATCTTGTATACACCTACCGCGCTTCCGAAGGAATCGGCATCTCCGACCGAATGGCCCATGATAAGGACTCTGTCCTTGGTCTCCATGATCTCGCGGAGCGCCTGAGCCTTAACACGTGACTTAACACGGGTATTTTTCTCGACGGAACTGCTCTTGCCGCCGAAGTACTCTATCGTATCGCCGCCGCGGATAACTACCTGGTCGCCGCCTCTTCCGAGCGCAAGGTCAATGGCAGCTCTTGCTTCTTCGTAGCTCTGATTGAGGCCGGATGCATTGATTCCTATACCGATACTAAGTGTTGCAGAGATCTCATTACCGATATTGACGGATCTGAGTTCATCCAGGATAGGGAATTTGGCTTCCTTTAGTTCCTCAAGGAACTTGTTCTGAAGCACAAGGATATATTTGTCTTTTTCAAGCTGTCTGATAAGCGCTTCATAATTGAGGAAATACTTGTTGATCCTTCTGCCGAGCATTGCGGCAAAGAACGCTTTTCTTTCCTCCTGAACGCTGTCAAGGGCCTCATCATAGTTATCGATATAAACCAGTCCGACAACGGTTTCTTTTTCGATGATCTCACGCTTCAGGCTGTTGATCAGCGTCTCATCATAGAAATATACCGCAATCAGGCGGCCGTATTCACTATCTGCGGGAACATGCTTCTCACTGGACCAGAAAGAATCTCCTCCGAGCCCTTCAACTTCAACATCTTTAAGAAGAACACGGAAATTCTTCTCGTTATAATCCAGATAAGCTTCTTTTTCGGAGCTTCTCTCCGGAAGGTTCTCTTCCCCGAGCTTGGGAAAGAAATCTGTTATTGCCTGTCTGGTCTTAACCTTATCCCCGACAAGGCTGATAAACAGCTTGTTGGCCCACAGGATACTGCCTTCCATATCAATAAGGACATAAGGAAGCTCAAGTTCGGAGGATAAACGCCTTTGGATCGTTCCGTAATTGACGGCGAACGTAACAAGTTCATTCACAAGCCTCTTACGTTTGATCACATAAAAGACAATAAACGCGGCAACATATATAATAATAAAGATCGAAGCCACAACACCGGCTTTTAAGTCGATGATATACATGTATATGTTCATAAAGACCAGAAGTGCCATCAGATAAAACGGCCACTTCAAGATACTGCGCAGCATAGGCAGCAGTTTTTTCTTTCTGTTCATATCCTATCCTCTCAATGTCATAACCGATCTGAAAAATTCAAAATTGCTTTACAAAACAGTATATCACACTTAAAGGCGAAAAAAAAGAGCTCCTTTTGATTTTCAAAAGAAACTCTTTAATTCTGTATTATTCTACTGTGTAGGGCATAAGCGCAAGGTGACGTGCACGCTTAACGGCAACCGTAAGTGCTCTCTGATGCTTAGCACAATTGCCTGTGATCCTGCGGGGCAGGATCTTTCCACGCTCCGATACGTATCTCTTGAGCTTGTTAACGTCCTTATAATCTACACCGGGAACGGTCTTATCCGCACAGAAAGCACAAACCTTCTTCTTTCTGCGGATAACTCTTTTTTTCATGGGAGCATCTTTATCTGACTGCTCTTTTGTCTTGTTGTACGGCATTACTGCACCTCCTAATCGATAAATTAAACACCGATCAGAATATATATCAGGTGAAAGGTAATTCATCCTCCATTCCGGTAGGAGTATTCATGAATCCGTCTCCTGCATCCGCCGTAACAGCGGGTCTCGAATTACCGGAAAAGCTGTTGTTCTGATAATCCTGTCCTGAGCCCGAAGCATTCTTGCTCTCGGCAAACTCGATCTCATCACAGATTATCTGAACGCTGTATCTCTGATTACCGTCCTTGTCCGTATAATTATCATTCTGGACACTTCCGGAAATAACTACCTTAGTACCTTTTTTGAGGTATTTCTCAACGAACTCGGCCTGTTTGCCGAATGACGTGCAGTTGAAGAAATCCGCTTCCGGCTGTCCCTCACGTTTAAAACGACGGTCAACCGCTATGCTGAACCTTCCTACTGCTGTCTGGTTCGAACCCTGACTATATCTGACCTCCGGGTCACGGGTAAGTCTACCCATCATAATTACTTTGTTCATTAGACCTCCTTACTCTTCGTCCTGTCTAATGCATAAGAATCTGAGAACGTTCTCCATGATACGAACCTTAGCTTCGATCTGTGCGGGAACGCTTGTCTCAGCATCGAATTGGATGAAATAGTAATAGCCTTCACTCATCTTCTGAATGTCGTAAGCCAGTTTCTTTCTGCCAGCGTCTTCAACCTTGATCTCAGTTGCGCCAAGCTTCGAGATCATGTCCTTGACATTGGTCAGAACTGCTTCTCTGGCCTCATCCTCGATAACTGCATTGACAACTAAAGCTAACTCATATTTCGTCATAGTTGCACTGCACCTCCTTTCGGTCTTTGGCCCTTCCACTGCTGTGATACGGGAAGAGCAAGGAATAAAGTATATCACAAGCGCATATTATACCACGGCGCCCGTTAGATTGCAAGAACTATTTTTATAGTAATGCAAACTTTTTTGTCGGTTTTTGTCTTGTAAAAATGTTATTTCTTATCCTTCTTCACACGGATAACCGGTCTTACCCCGCAAGGATCGGTGAAGCTCTTCGTATCCTTCTTGGTACCGTTGTCATACACATAGTAAGCCTTCGAATTGTCCGGATCCAGCAGCCAGTAGTTCTGATTTGCGGCATTATGGATCTTGAGTTTCTTCAATGTAGCGTAATCATCAAGCATCAGAGTGCTTACCTTCTCGGTCGTCCCGTCGGTTCCGATGATCTTCTTCTGTTCCGAAGATGTAAATGCGTCGTTCAGGAAATCCGAATTCAGCCATGCTCTCAATGTTCCGGGATATTCTCCGGGTTTCTGGACCGATTTCCACAGGAACCTTGAATCTACGCTGAACGGCTGTCTGCTGACCACTGTTGCGCTTACGAGCGTTAGTACGTCTCCGTCGATCTTAAATACATACCATTCATATTTTCCGAAAGATACTTTATCGCCGAGGTCGGCTTCCTGTTTGTTGAACTTCGGAACAGGTACCGGTGTCGGAGTAGGCGTAGCCGTAGGTTTAGGCGTAGCCGTGGGCTTCGGAGTGGCTGTAGGCTTCGGTGTCGGTGTCGCAGTAGCTTTGGGCGTAGGCTTCGGTGTAGGTGTAGGAGTTGTTACAGGTGCCGTCAATATCGCTGTTTCCAGCTGCTCATACTCTTCAGCGTTAAAATCAAGCCTGCCCACGGAGAATTCAAGCAATGATCTTGCGATATCGGCCTGTCCGCTGCCTGCCAGGTTCTTTATGGCATCGCCCAGCCGGGTCTTTAACGAAGTCAAGCTCGATCCCTTGTCCGGAATGCCCGGGCAGTCATTGACAAATGTATACGCCGCTGTAAATCTTTCAAGGGTTTCCTCTGAAACATATGCTTCGGCAAGTTTATCGGCGGCAGTCTGAAGTTCGGCATTCTCTGCCTCGTTGTACATAAGATACATTTCGTTGTACAGTTGTGCTGCCTTATCAAGACTCTCGTCCGTCCCCTCGGTAACGCATTCTTCAAATCGTCCCATTAAGGCATCCTTAACCTTTATACGAGCTTCTTCGTCGAATTTGGATTCATTCTGCACATACAGATTGTAGGCTTCTTCAAGTCCGTTATCGCTCTTTCTGGCAATGTAGTATGTTAACAGTCCGCTGTATGCATCGGGATGGCCGGGATAATCCTGGATGATCTGAAGATACTTTTCTTTTGCCTTCTTGGAATCTTCTTTTTCCGCCCGGGCAGCTTCAAGCCTGGTCAGTATCTCGCTTTCCTTATCCCCTATAGTTTTAAGAAGTTCTTCTTTTTCCGTCGCAGTAAGAGCATCGTTCCCGTTCTCATCGACTGCGGTCTCAACACATTCCCGTGCTTCTTTTACAGCACCGGCTTTGAGGAACTCTTCAACTACTGCCTTGACATCCTTAACCTTTTTTCTTGATTGGATATCGGCATAAATCTTGCTGGCTTTGTTGCCGTCAAATGCCGCTTTGGCACTCTCGAACAATTGCTCCGCTTCGATAAGCCGGTTCTCGTCTTTGGTATTGTCATATTCCGCAAGGTAGCATTCTACCATTTTCTCGGTAAGCAGTTCATCGCCCGCATATCCCTTATTCTGCAATTCTTTAAAAAGTTCGATCGCAGCGTTGTATTCTCCTGCGGACATCTTCATGACAGCATCACGATACCGCTCTTCCTCGGTCAGGGAATTGCCATTTTGAACAGGGTCATCGTCTGTGACCTGCTGCATGGGAGAAGGAACAGGCGTTGGCGCTTCGGAGATCGGCGCTGCGGTTATGGCCGGTTCATCCCCGCCGGACGAAGTCAGTTTGGCCGGAAGGTCAAATACAAATACCGCAGCAACGGCTGCTGCTGCAACAGCAACACCGATGATCGTACCGGGAAGGGCTCCTGCGGGCATGATCGCACTCCCTATTCTCCTGTACTTTTTCCCGGGTCTGATCTTCTGCAGCTTTTTTAGCATTTCACCGGCGGAACGGTAACGCTCATCCGGATCCTCCTGCACAGCCTTGTCGATAATGAAGAGAATCCCTTCGCCGCTGCCTTTTGGCGCAACCGTTGTATTCCCTTCGGCCCGATATTTTTCCGGATCTTCGTTCAGGTACATACGGAAGAGGACTGTTCCGATGTTGTAAACATCAAAGCTTTTATCTACATCGTCCACATATGTGATCGAACTTTTATCTTTTTTCTTTTTTTCTATTTTATCGGCCGGGATATTTTTCTTATCTTTTTTGGGAGCAGTATTCCCCTGCAGAATATAACTGCTTACATATTCATTCTCTCCGTACCCCGATGTCTGCTCCTGTATGGGGGTCTGAGGGGTCGCCGACTGTTCCTGCGCCGGGATCTCATAACCGGGGATCTGTTCCTGCACGGGAGCCTCATAGCTTAAGGGGTATCCTGCGGTCGCTGCTTTTTCGCCGGAAGAAATGCCCGTGATCCGGAAATCTTTCAGACAAATATTCCCGGAAGACATAATGATTATATTCTCGGGTTTGATGTCAGCCTGCACGATCGGGGTCTGTGCACAATTAAGATAATCCACTGCCTGACACAGCTGGATACCGTATTTATATACTTCTTCCTTCTCGAATATATGTCCTGCATCAATCCTGTCCCGGACAGAATCGCCTTCTATATACTCCGTGATCAGGAAAGTCCTGCCGTTTTCCGCAAAATAATCGTAGATCGTCGGAATATTGGGATGGCGCAGAGACTTCATAACCTGAGCTTCTCTGCTTACATCATCCGCAGGGTTTGAAGAAACCTTCACTACCATCTTCTGATCACTGAATTGTTCGGATGAAGCCAGATATTCCTGATCTGACCCGTCCGATCCGATCTTTTCGATAAGCCTGTAGTCCCGGAGCTTTTCGGAATGAAAACCGAGTATTCTGTCATTATCGTACATAGATAAAATCTCCTCTGTATGCCAAACCTGTACCAATGCAGTCTAACGGTCTGTTATATGCCGCAGACCCTTAAACGTTTTTTTCATTATATACCCGTAAATTCAATAAAACAATATGTCTTTTCGATGCCGTCCACAACTTCCACAACTTATTTGACAAATCCACCGGCCCTATATATAATAGTCATCTAAGAATTTTGGGAAAATCCAAAGGAGAACCTATGTCCGATTCAGTTGTCGTAGTCGGCGGTGCCAATATCGACATTACCGCGGCCCCGTATTCGGGATTCAAGGAACATGACAGTAACCCGGGGCATTCCACTATCAGTTTTGGCGGTGTAGGACGCAATATCGCCGAAAACCTGAGCCGTCTCGGCTGCAAGGTGCGCTTTGTCAGCGTATTCGGAGACGATTCGTTCTCACGAGCCCTGACCGATGATCTTGAAAATAAAGGGATCGACATTTCACTGTGTAAAACGATCCGTGGACAGAGCTGTTCAAAGTATGTCTGCATCAATTCCGACAAAGGTGAACTTATCGCCGCGATCAATGATATGTCTCTGTATGACCATATGGATACGGTGATCACGCCCGAAACCATAGAGGCCATGAACGAGGCGGATATGGTAGTACTTGATGCCAATACAACTCAGGACCTGCTTGAGCGGATAGTTCCGGATTGCCGGGTCCCGATAGCGTTTGATGCCGTTTCGATATCCAAAGTATTCCGGTGCCGTAACATACTCGATAAGCTTTTTATTTTCAAACCCAATCTGTACGAGGCCGAAGAACTTTGCCGGAAGCTGGAGTCATCCGAGACTTTATATCCTCAGGATTTCGACATTTCGGATACGATCGGCACTGCCACGCATTATGCTTCGATACTTCTTGGCCACGGGGTCAGAAATGTCATGATCTCGCTCGGAAGCGAAGGTGTTTATTATGATAACGGTACAGAACGCGGTATCATTCCTTCCATGGCATACGAAGTCATAAATACCTCCGGATGCGGAGATACCTTCCTATCGGGAACGATCAAAGGATATCTGAACGGGGGAAGCATAAAAGACATGGCAAGATACGGAAGTGCTGCTGCAGCTATTTGTGCCGCTTCCGAAGACACGGTTGCTCCGGGACTGAGTCCCGAAAAGCTGTTTGAGATCCTGGATCGTCACAGCATGTGACCAATGACTATGAAAATACTGTTTTACAGGAGGAAATATCAAAATGAAGTTAGAAGACTGTTTATTTGTTTCAAAAGAAGTCAGGGAAGCTCTCGACAATAATCGTCCCGTCGTAGCTCTCGAATCCACCATCATTTCACACGGAATGCCTTATCCCAAGAATGTTGAGACCGCATTGTCCGTAGAAAAGATCATCCGCGACAACGGAGCGGTTCCCGCTACCATCGCCATTATCAAAGGTAAGCTCACCGTCGGTATCAGCCCCGATGAGATCGAATACCTTGGCAAGAAAGGTACCGCAGTACCCAAGGCAAGCCGAAGAGACCTCGGATCGCTCATCAGCAGAGGTGATGACGGTGCAACAACAGTAACAACCACCATGATCGCAGCTCATCTCGCAGGCATCAAGGTATTTGCGACGGGCGGCGTCGGCGGTGTACACCGCAATGCCGAAGTTACGATGGATATCAGCGCCGATCTGGAAGAACTCGCCAAAACACCCGTAATGGTCGTATGTGCAGGCTGCAAGTCCATTCTTGACCTGAAACTGACCCTCGAATACCTTGAAACCAAGGGCGTTCCGGTCATCGGATACGGCACCGACGAACTTCCCGCATTCTATACCAGAACATCGGGCCTTAAGGTTGATTATCGGCTCGATACCCCCGAAGAAGTTGCAAACTCCTTCTTAGCCCAGCAGACCTTAGGTCTCGGAGGCGGAATGCTCGTTGCCAATCCTATTCCCGAGCAGTACTCCATGGATCCCGATTATATCAATAAGATGATCGATGAAGCCATTGAAGAATGTGACAAACTCGGCATCAAGGGTAAAGAGACCACGCCTTTCCTGCTTGACAAGATCCAGAAGCTGACCGGCGGCTCCAGTCTCGAAGCCAATATCCAGCTTGTATACAACAATGTGAAGCTCGGTACCGAGATCGCAAAATGTATGTGCAGACAATGAAACAATAAAGCAGAACGGAAAGAATCAAGGAGCTCCGGCCCGGTTCAAAATGAACCGGACTGAAGCTCCTTTCCATTTACATCACGCGCACCTTACTGTAACCGGTTTCTTTCCCGGCTCAGTGATCCCGACTTTCTTCTTATATGCGATATATCTCAGCCATGCGGTAATTCCGCTGAGCGTCCAGACGATACCGACGGAACCCCAGATTCCCCACAGTCCGATCGTTGCTACCCCGGTCAGCAATACCGGTACGACAAATCTGCCTATTACCTCAACTATACCGTTAAGCAGAGCAAACAATGAATCTCCGAGACCGTTCAGGACTCCTCTTACAACATATATCATACCAAGCATTACATAGAACCAGCTTGTGATCCTCAGTGCCCGTCCGCCCATTGCTATCACGGGTTCGTCATCTACAAATATACTTATGATATTATCGCCGAGGAACTGCATTATAGGCAGCATTATCAGCGAGAAGACAAACATGATGATGAGGCCTTTCCTGTATCCGGCCGCGACTCTGTCCATCTTGCGTGCGCCGTAATTTTGTCCCGTAAATGTCGATAATGCCGCACCCAGTGTCTGGTAAGGCTGGTGGATGATCTGTTCAACCCTGCTTGTTGCCGTAAATGCAGCAACCGCAACCTTTCCGAAAGAGTTTACAACCTTCTGCAGGGCCATACATGATATGGCAATGAGGGCAAACTGCAGGGACAGCGGTACTCCGAGCTTGATAACGCGAAGTGTTATCTCCTTGTTGAATGCCAGGTCTTCACGTGACATTTTGAAATATTCATTCTTTTTGATCGCATATGTAAGGCAGCTGATGCCTGAAATAAACTGTGCGATCAGTGTTGCGATCCCCGCGCCTCTTACGCTCATGCCGAAGCCATAGACAAACAATACATCAAGTCCCGCATTCAGGAAGCAGGAGAATATCAGGAAATACAGAGGTGTTCTGGAATCCCCGAGCGCCCTGAGCATCGATGATGCATAATTGTACAGCGAAACAAAAATGATCCCGACGCACATTATCCTGAGATATGCAAGCGCATCCGGCATGATCTCCTCAGGCGTATCCAGCAGGGTTAACAGCGGTTTTGAAAGAAACAATGCTGTTGTTCCGACAACCAGCGGGAATACCAGCATGATATAGGCCGTGTTGACAATACAACTTTTAACGTCCTTTACACTGCCCTTTCCGAAATACTGCGAAGTAATGATCCCGCCGCCGTTACCGATACCGTTACACAGAGCGAAAAATAAAAATGTTACGGAGTTGGTGGCACCGATCGATGCCAGTGCATCCGAACCCACAAACTGACCGACAATGACCGAATCCACCAGATTGTACAGCTGCTGGAACAGATTTCCGATCAGCATCGGGATCGAAAACATTATGATCAGAGAGACAGGATTGCCCTCTGTCATGTTTAAGACTGCTGACTTATGTTGTTTCATAACTTTCCTTTTCTTCAAAATATCTATCCAAACTTTACTTTTCCATTCTACATCTAAAATGTTATACACAAACGATCGGGAAATATCAACAAACTATTTTATACAATTAATGTATTATCGTGTACAGTCTGAAAAAACAAGACAGGAACCGGTGCATTTGTAAAAATACAACGGTTCCTGTCCCTTAATGGCATTTATCGTAAATTATAAGTTATTACACTTCCAGTCTTCCGGCGCATACCGCCTTGCCCGACTTTCTGTCGAACAGAAGGATGTTGGTACTTCCGAAAGCTATATTCAGCTTCTCGCCGATCGAGTATGTTACACCGCCGAAGATAACGCCTGTAAGCAGATATTCTCCGACACGGAGCTTCAGGGTCGATTCCATACCTGTAGGCATCGCGCCGTATACTGTTGCTTCGAGGGTCTTCGCAGCACCCTGACCGTCGGGATTGATGGCAATTGCCTCAGGCCTTACCGCGATCACGAAGTCCTCGTTTGTTATCACGGGCTCATCCTGAATGCTGAAATCCTCTTCCTCAACCTTGGCAACGTGGTATTTGAATACCTCATCCTTGTTGGTCTTCTCGACAGCCTTCTTGTCCTTGAGCCTTTCGGCCTCGGCGCGCTTACGCTTCTCTTCGTCAGCATCCCGGTTCGCGAACCAGGTGTTCATATCGAGCTTGTCATTCGGGAAGAAGCGGGCCTTTACTCCGTCAAGGATGTTGAGGCTCAGCGAACCATCCTCTTCCTGTTTGCCTTTCGCATCAATAAAGTTGATCGAAGGATTGCCGACAAAGTCCGCAACAAACAGATTTGCAGGTCTGTTGTAAACGTCAAGCGGAGCATCGTATTGCTGAAGCACACCGTTATTGACAAGACAGATCCTGGTTGCAAGCGTCATAGCTTCCATCTGGTCATGTGTAACGTATACAAATGTACTTCCGGTCTCTACATGCAGACGCTGCAGCTCATATCTCATCTCCAGACGAAGCTTGGCGTCAAGGTTTGACAGGGGCTCATCCATGAACAGAACTTCGGGTTCGGGAGCAAGCGTACGTGCGATCGCAACTCTTTGCTGCTGTCCGCCGGAAAGCTCCGCAGGGTATCTGTCCATGAACATACCGATCTTAACGATACGGGAAACACGGCGAACCTTGGAATCTATCTCTTCCTTAGTCAGTTTTCTGACTTCCCTGAGCACCTTACCGTTCTGCATTACATAGCAGTCATCGTTAAGTTCCTGTCCTTTTGCCTTATATGCATCTTTGATCGTCTTCAGTTTGTTCTCATATACGGCAAGCTGTTCCTTGGCCGCAGCATTGGGATCGGCTGCTTCATGGATCCCGAGTCCGAACAGTTCCTTAGCCGTAAACATCGATAATGTAAATGTATCGATCAGCTTGATGCAGGCTTTATTCTTGTCGATCTTGCCGTCTTTTCCGCGGCAATCCTCAACTTCTTCCTTGATGCGGCGTCCGTTGGCAAGCGCATGGATCATGTCCACAGTCTGCTTTGCTGCCGGATCGAACTTATTCATCTCTTCCTTAATGTTCTTCAAGCCGAAAGAAATGTTCTGATATACGGTCATGTTCGGCCACAATGCATAATTCTGGAACAGGAAACCTACTTTACGCTTGTTGGCGGGAATATTGATCCCGGCATCCGAATCGAAGACAACCCTCTCACCGATCTTGATCTGTCCGGTAGTAGGTGTTTCAAGGCCTGCGATCATACGAAGGATCGTAGTCTTGCCACATCCCGAAGGACCAAGCAGGGTAATGAAGGAATTGTCTGCTATATCAAGACTTAAGTTATCTACGCCGAAGAATTTGCCCCAGCGCTTGGTTATATTTCTCAATGTGATCTCAGGCATCAGTTGCTTCCTCCTATACCGCTGTCAAGACTCGCTCCGGTGAGCTTGTTGACCAAAGTGTTGAATAATAGTATCGTAACGATAAGGATCAGGTTGATCGCACTAGAGAATGCGTACAGACCCATCTCGTCAAAGTAGTCCAGTGTTGTTGATAAAATGAATCCCTGCGTACACAGGAGCAGGAACAGCGACAGTTCCCTCAGGCAGGTCATAAACGGCAGTGTATAGCCGCTGATGATCGAAGATTTCTGTATCGGTATGATGATATGGAGCATCCTCTTATGCCACGGGATATCCTGGATTATCGCCGCCTCTTCGATCTCTCCCGACAGCTGGAGCATTGAATTCAGCGAACTTCGGGAGGCAAACGGAATGTATTTTACAACACCCGCAATTACAAGCAGTGTGTAGGTATTGAACAGATTCACATGTTCATTTGAGAACAGGATGAAAAATGCCGCGCCTACAGCTATCGAAGGCATCAGGTAGGGCAGGAAAGCTACGTTGTTAACATAGTTGGCCCATTTTGACCTGCGGTTCTTCGATACCGCATAACCGATGAGGGTTCCGATCGTTCCTGCGATAAATGCGCAGATAAATGCTACCTTCAATGTTCCCCAGAAAGCGTTCCAGATCGTGGGATTATGAAGAATACCGAACTGTCCGTACAAACCGTTCTCCGACACGTTCTCGCTTGTAAGCCACCACTTGGTGGTCAGGTTCGAGAAATCGCCGGTATACAGGAAACTGTAATCGCCCGGGTTCGGAAGGAAGGTTTCGAGTGCGAACAGCAATATCGGCCAGATACTGGTGAAAAATGTAACCAGTATCAGTATGGCACCGATGACATATTTGCCTATCTTGCCAAGATTGATCTTGGTCAGCTGTCCCGATTTACCTGTAACCGTTGTATAATTCTTCCTGCTCTTCAGGCTCATCTGGTTGATACTCAGGATCAGGACACCGAAGATCATCATTATGATCGCAAGTATACTTGCTTCGCCCGTATACTTTGAATTCAGTGAAATATACTTGGTCGACAATGTCGTAAGTCCCAGATAATGAGGAACGGGATAACTTCCCATCGCACTGCCGAATACAAGAAGTATTGTTGAAAGGATAGCCGGTTTGATCATGGGAAGCGTGACTCTCGACATGATCTTCCATCTGGGTGTGTCAAGGATCGTAGCTGCTTCCTCAAGGTTGGCATCCATATTTTTGAAAATACCGCCGATCAGGATGTACGCAAACGGTGCGTAATGCAATCCCAGAACCAGGGCACTCGGGAACAGTCCCATACACCACCATTTCGGAAGCGTGATCCCCCACAATGAAGCAAGGAGTCCGTCGGATGTACCCGTAACCGCATTCGAGTTAAACATGTTCTGCCATACAACAGCCAGTGTCCACTGGGGCATGATGTACGGGAAAATAAAGATCGCGCTGAGGTATCTCTTGTACCTCATATTGGTCCTGGTAACCAGGAAAGCGAACAACCCGCCGAACAGGATCGAAATGATACAGGTAAATACCGCAAGTAAAACGGTATTCAGCAGCGGTTTCCACAAGTTGGATCCCGCAAGTTTGCTTGTAAACAGATCAACATAGTTGATCAGGCTGTATCCTTCGGCCTTTCCGGTCAAATGCTGGTCTATCGTTCCCGGATGGATCTGCAGCGTATCCTTGATTATCGCCACTATCGGAGCGACGGTGCTGAAAGTCAGCACCACTCCGAATAGTAAGAGAATTATGTTTTGCGGTTTTGAAAAATAGGTTTTTATTTTATTTTTAGTCATATTATTCCCTTTTCATCAATACTGTACCGGAAGACGGAAAGGATATCTTCCGGTACAGTATAAAACCGTATCGACAATTTGTTATACTATCACTCGCTGTACTTGGTCAGCATTTCGATCCAGCTGCCTACGGTAAAAGCTACGCTTGAGCAGTACTCGGGATCCTCAAGTACGAGCTTGCCGGTGTTAACCCACCAGTCATATCCTCTGTCGTTCTTTGCATCAAATACTACGTTGCCGTTCTCATCGCAGCCGCCCTTGCTGTGGTTATACTTAGCTTCGGTCTCGGTTGCAACGTTGGGGTTGGATGAATATCCGCCCATGTCCTTGCCCCATGCAGAGAAGCCGGGCTGTGTACATGTCATATATGCGATAAATGCACAAGCGGTCCAAGGAAGAGGGCTGTTCTTGGTTACGAACAGATAGTGATCGTATCCGTATCCGCCGATTCCTACATAATTGTCCTGATAAGCTGCTACAGTGATATTGTTAACAGAAACATCAGCTGATTCCTCAACCGAACGAAGCTTGGAGTATACAAGCAGACCTGACTGATCTGTTGCAGACTGGCTTACGAGGGTGTTGCAGATAGGTCCGTCATCGGTCTGAGCGTTGTAGCTCTCAACCCAGAGCTTGATCCATGCAAGAGCGTACTTTCCGTTCTCGCCGAGGCCAAGATCGGAAGCATCGGTAGCAAGGCCGTTGATGATGGGATCAAAATATGACTTCTTGCTGCTGTCAAGCTGATCATACGCATCCTTAAGATATCCGGCATACTTATCCTGTGTAAGCATGTAAAGGAAGTTCTTTCCTACAAGCTCGGAATCGATGTCCATGTACAGTGAATGATTGCCGTCATAAACGAAATCCCAGCAATTGGTGAACTTAGCGCTGCCGGTGTTGTTGAACATGAATACTTTGTTAAGTGTCTGAAGAGGAAGATATCCTGTGTAAGCATCAGCTGTGGTCTTGTTTGCTTCTGCCCACTCCTTGGGGATAAAGGTACGAAGAATGTTGGTCGATACCATCTTGGACTGGATCTGGTTACCGTCCTGGATAAGGGTCATGGCAAATGTTCCGGTGCCCTTTAATGAGTCTGCTGAAAGCTGCTCGAAGATCTTGTTGTTCTTGGGCTGCTGCCACTCAAATTCCATTGTGTAGTTGGGATCGATCGTCTGAAGATACTCGATGAACAGAGGTAATGCCGACTTGCCGCGGCTTGAATTACCTACACCGTAGAAGGTCTTGCCGTTGGACTCTTCGATAGCTTTCTTTGCAAGCTCTTCAAGGGTCATTCCTTCGGCTTCCTTGATGATGGCGTCTACACCGGTCAGGTTCTCGGTCTTTCCGGAGTCGCCGCTGTTTGTTGAACCGCTTTTACTGCTCGAGCAGCCGGCTAAAGCCGAGATGCACAGAGCACATACCAATAAAATCGCAATAATCTTTTTCATTTTTATCCTCCTGTAATGATTGTTCCGTCAAAATGACGGTGATTTGAGATTACAGGAGGATTATAATTGCAAATATTAACAAATGGAACGGGTCAAAACTGACATTTCATTGTCAATTCTGACATCTTTTTTAAAATTTCTGATATTGTGACGGCGCAACGCCTGTCAGTTTCTTAAATGTAGTAGAAAAATACGTTATATCCTGATATCCCACAAGCTCGGCGACCTCATAGACTTTGTTCTGAACGTCGTTGAGCAGGTTTGCGGCAGCTCTGATGCGGTATCTGGTAATATAGGTATTGATACTGTAATCCGTTTCACTCTTGAAAAGGCGGCTTAAGTATCCTTCGCTCAGAGCCAGGGCATCCGCGATCTCGCCGATACTGATTCCGGGTTCGGCGTAATGTTTCTCTATATATTCGATCGCACCCTGGATATACTTATTCTCGATATCGTTATAACCTTTAAGAGGTATCAGATCCTCCGCCCTCACGCTCTTGTGCGAAGAGAGAAGGTTCTGCTGTATCAGTCTCTGTATCGCCGCTTCGAGTTCGCCGTCCTCAAAAGGTTTCAAAATATAGTCGCAGGCTCCTAGCCTGATCGCCTGCTGGGCATAGGAAAAATCACCGTAAGCCGTCAGAAATACGACCTTGATCTTCGGGAGTTTTTCAAGGATCTTCTCCACCATTTCCAATCCGTCCATTTTGGGCATGCGGATATCCGATACGATCAGATCGGGCTTGAATTCAAGTGCTTTTGCCAGACCTTCTTCTCCGTTAGCCGCCTCCGCCACGACTTCGCAGCCGATCAGCTGCCAATCGGTACCGTTTATGATACCCTTTCTGACAAGATTCTCATCATCGGCAACCATTACTCTGATCATAATAAACCCCTCTCTTATCTCAGTACAGAAAAAAGCTACTTCATCGCCGGCAGCGTTATTGTGACCTTTGTTCCGCTCTCTCCGGTCCTTTCCGCGGTCAGTCCGTACTCCGGCCCGTAATTCAGTCTGATTATGGTATCTACGTTAAACATTCCGATATGTCCTGCCAGGCCTTCTTTATCCCGGTTTCTCAGCTTCAGGGCGATTTCCGGATCGATGCCGCTGCCGTTATCCGTTACGCTGATCACGATGATCCCTCCGCACGGTCTTCCGGCTTCCTGTCCTATCGCTGCCAGATAGCCTTTTCCGGCGGTTCTGTCGGTTTCTGCATCATCAGGATACGAGTTGCCCTTCATCCCGACCTTGCGGATCTCTATCTGTATTTTACCCGAATCGCAATCTTCAAACCCGTGAATTATACTGTTTTCAACTACCGGCTGTATTATCAGTTTGGGAATGAGACATTCTCCGATATCTTCCTCGGACTGGATCTCGACTTCAAATTTATTATCGAAACGTACGGCCTGAATGTCGCAGTAGTTCCTGATCAGCTCAAGTTCATCGTTAAGCGTGCAGAACGCGGGTCCGGAAATACTTCTTCGCAGGATCTTCGCGAGCTTCGAAGACAGATCGGCGATCGTATTCACTCCGTTATCTTTGGCAAGCCATTTTATGGTATCAAGCGTATTATATAGGAAATGAGGGTTCAGCTGAGCCGTTACCATACCGATCTGCGTCCTGTTCAGTTCCTTTTCGTTTTCGATCTGTTCCTCAACATGTCTCTCCAGCTGCTCGGCCATTTTGTTGAATCCTGTGGCCAGCTGGCCAAATTCATCATCACGGTCTGTTTCCATCCTGGTCGAAAGGTCTCCGCTGCGCAGACGTTTCATTGCCCGTGTCAGGTTACCGATCGGATGTGAAAGCGAGTTCGAAAGCCGGTTTGACATAAGGAAACTGAGTCCGATACTGATCGCCGTAAGGAGCAGGATCACGGTATACATGGACCTTACCGCCGAACCGATCATTACGGGAGGCGTGATATAGATCCCCCATAAGCCGCCGTCTCCGATCTTCCTGGCATACGCATTATCCTGAAAATCCCTGTTATAATCCTTCCCGTCAAACAGATTTTGTCTGAATGTTTCCAGCGTCCCTTTATTGGCCGTTCCCGTAGCATATACCGGTTCCCAGTATTCATTGACCAGCATAAAGCCTTTTCCCGAACCCACAAGGCCCTCAAGCAGCTTATCAAAGCCCTGATAATCTATCCTGATGATACAGTATCCCTTGTCGGTCAGTTTTCTGACCATTTTAAACGTACCTGCAAAAGCGTCATCGCCTTTATCCACTTCCGAGTAAGCAATCCCGCCGTCTGCCTCATCGGCCCGCTTCAACGTCGAAAAATACAAAGGCAGAGCCGTTTTCGGAATTGATGCCGATGTGGAGAAAACGCAGTTTCCTCCGTTATAGATGTCCGTATTGGAATATTCCCTTATCTGTCGTGTGCTCGCAAACAGCTCCGAATTGATCAGTCTGAAATTACCGTCGTTGCCCGAAGCCGCTCCTTTCAGTATATCATTGTTTCCGATCTGCTCGATGGCCTGCCCCACCTCGTCGAAAGCCGCAGACAGTCTCTCGGTGATCTTCGCAAATGCTTCTACGTCATTTGCGACAAAATCCCTGCCTATCTTGACTCTGAACAGCTGAACGGAAACGATACCGCTGACGAGGATGAAAACAATGGACAATGCCAGAAAGCTGAAAAACATTCTTCTTTTGTAAGATCCCTTAATCAGCCTCATACTCCCTCCACATATCAAGTATGCGTTCCTCTTCACGAGCGGATTTCAAAATGTCAAACACGCCGATCTCGATCTCCCGGAAATAATCCGGATTTTCAATATCACTGCGCACCGTTCTTCTGAACAGCTCTTCCGACATAAATTTCTGAACGTCCCCGCTTACGATAAAATCAGCAAAAAGTCGTGCATTATCGGCATTCGGAGCATTCTTCACTATCGCGCATCCGTCCGGTACGGCTATGATCCTGTCCGACGGGTACACGATCCCGATATGTTCCCCTTCGCTGATACGCCGGAGCGCCGCTTCTTCAAGCGCAATGCCTATGCTTTTGCTGCCGCCCGCGACTTCGGTCAGGACCATGCTCGAACCGGCTGCCTGCTCGCCGTCAAGCTGGTCATAGAATTTTCTCAGGACCTCACCGGCCGCTTCATCCGAATCGCCCGCAGCAAACATCTGTACCAGACCCGAAAGGATCGTGTAGCTGGTACCCGATTCAAAAGGATCCGCAAATGATATCTTTCCCTTCCATTTCTCATCAAACAGATCGGCCCAGCTGTCCGGCGCATCCTCTTCCGAAACGGTCTTTGTATTGTAAATGAATACGATCGGAAGTTCGGTAAACGGAGTCCATGCATTATCCTCCGATTTCAGCTGCGGCATCAGCCGGTCACAATCCGCAACTTCATATGGTTCAAAACATGCCTTATACGAATCCAGGGTTACCACACCACCGCCGAACATTATGTCATACTCGCCGAATTCATATCCGGCTTTGATCTTCTCGAGCATCGCCTTGGTACCGCCCTGGTATACTTCCACCCATATTCCGGTTCTCTCTTCAAACTCCCGGATTATAGGCTCATAAACCTCTTTTTTATGCGAAGTACATACGATCAGCTTTTTATCCTCCGGGATCCGGGGCACATCCTCCCCATTCCCGGTCTGCGCCGGTTTCCTGCCGCATCCGCACATAAAAAGCAAAGTAAGAATTACAACAACCGCTTCCCATCTATACTTCATTCAGTCATCTCCTCAAAACAACTGCAAACTATTATGGTTTAATTCAACTCATATCATAATACCATATTCTACAACAATTTAACATAGAAACTTCCATCAATGAAAGTAACCCAATGAGAGTAATGAGGGTAAATGAAGCTCCGACAAGAAAAAAGTGACGATAGTTCAATCCTACCGTCACAAATAGCTTCCCTTTTATTATCCCTTCTCATTAAACTCTGTGATAATGTCTCAACCATCATTTGTTAAAACCCATGCGGAATAAGTATAAGTCCCATCGGTTTTGTGTCGCCCTTTATTCTCTCTATCCACTATCCTCCTGTTTCAAACTTCCCCCTACATTTCCATAACCGTCCCTATAAAAAATGGTACATTGCTTACTGTATCGATAAGCATAAATACAAATGGACGGTCAAGATATACCTTGGGTATCTCTGTCGTATTATTTAACGAAGTCGTTCCCGATACAGTCACACTCGTCGCTGCCGCCGCCTTAGTACCGTTTTCATCTACCTTAATATTCGTTTTATGAAGCACTCTGCTTATATATAGCTTGTTTTCGCTTTCACCTGTCTGTATGCCGGAGAAATCCGCTTTGCCCGGATCAAACGCATCTGTTATTCCCATTTTTTCAAGTGTTGCTTCCATTTCAAGGGAATAGTCAAATGAGAGTTTAGGGATTTTGACCCGCACTTCGCGGTTTTGAGCGGATGAAATCAGATTGGCAAGCTTTTCTCCCTCCAAACTCGACACATAGTCGGATACGCTGGTACCCTCATTGGGAAGCAGTCCGATAAAAGCAAAATCTCTTTGCTTATAGTATTTTATGAACCCGGTAGCATTTTCATCCTCAATATATACATTTTCAGCAGAACTCATGAACTCTGCCTCGGTTTCCGTTCCGTCCTCTTTTATAAAGACCCCTTCCCTTACAGCTTCTTTCCCGTAAGCATTCAGCCATTCAGCATCAAAAGACAGCGCATTTACAAGGAACATGACATCTTCTTCCCCGATCTTATCCAGGATCTTGGGAATCATGCCGTCGGTCTTATCATTTACCCATTGGTTTATCTCAGCCACTGCCGATCCGTCGAACTTCCTTCTTAAGATATCCGCATCGTAAAAATCTGCGTTTTTCTGAAGAAAATCCCTGCTTATGTTCCGGAACTGTTCAGAAATCCAGATAGAATTGGCAAGCTTAAGCGTGCCTTTTCCTGAAGCGGACATAATACGAATACGGTCCATATAGTTATAAAGATACTGGTTTAATGTATCTATCCGTATTCCGAATGCCTCCTCAAGCTGGGACAGCGTCTCATCCTTTGCCCCGTTTGCGGTCATACCGAGGGCCATCATTACAGAGACAGGAGAAACAAGCTGATTCTCCCCATTGTTATAACAGCATTTAAACAGCCTGACCGCAAAATCAGTCAGTGCGGGGGCAAACTCGGATGATGTGAGGACAGTCTGCTTCCCTTCCTGTCTCTTTATACCTTCCATGAGATCTGCTGCCTTGACTCCATTAGTGCAGCTGGCAAGTAACGAACAGCCTAATATCAGTATTAGGCATATGCTTATT